>NZ_JBJGYW010000003.1:0-264555 GCF_054050215.1 Geodermatophilus sp. SYSU D01186
GCGAGCGTTAGCGTGGGACACGAGACCTCCGAGCATTCGGGCGTGGCGTCAGCACCCACACCTTCGCTCGGAGGTCTCCTCGTTGGATCAGGCCTCGGCGCCGTCAACAACGCTCATGGGCAGTACAGCTAGGCGAGCACCGCGCAGTCCTGTCGGGGACGGCGCAGTGCGTCCGCCAGCACGGTGACGGGGCGGGGACGGCCCAGGTGGAAGCCCTGGCCGTGGCGGACGCCCAGGCCCTGCAGGGCGGCGTGCTCCCGGGCGTGCTCGATCCCCTCGGCGACCAGGGTGGCGCCGATGCGGTCGGCGAAGAGCACGAGGCTGCTCACGAGGGAGGCCCGGGCGGGGTCGGTGTCGATGCCCCCCACCAGGGCACGGTCCAGCTTGATGACGTCCGGGGCGAGGTTGAGGATGTGCTGCAGGGACGCGAACCCGGAGCCGGCGTCGTCGACCGCGAGGCGGACCCCCGACCAGCGCAGCCGGTTCAACGGAGCGGCCAGGACGTCGTAGTCGGCGACCGGGACGTGCTCGGTCAGCTCGATCACCAGCCGCTCGGTGGGGCCAGAGGTGATCAACCCGACCAGCCGCGGTGACGCGAGAGTCGCCGGGGAGGCGTTGAGCGACAGGTACAGGTCCGGAGGCAGCCGGTCCAGGGTGGCCACGGCCCGCTCGATGGCCGCGAGCTCGAGCTCCGCCCCGAGTCCGACGGCGGTGGCGTCGGCGAACCACGCCTCCGGCCCCTGCCGGACGTGGGCGGGGAAGCGGGACAGGGCCTCCGCGCCCACCGCCTGCCCGGTGGTCAGGTCCACGATCGGCTGGACCACCACGCTGGGCCCACCGTCGCGGAGCACCTGCTCCACCCGCTCCCGCCGTGCGCGGGCGACCTGCTGCCCCGCCAGGACGGCGGCGTGCTCCTCGGTGACGTCGCGGATGGAGGAGACGACGTACTCGACCTCACCGGAGGGCGCCAGCACCGGGTCGGTGTTCAGCGACAGCCACCTGAGCTCGCCCTCGACGTGGACGCCGACGACGCGGCCGCGGATGCCCACGCCGGCGTGGACGGTGGCGGCGGTCGGCCGCTGGTCGGCCGGCCACGGGGTGCCGTCGGGCCGCAGCGCCGACCGCAGCTCGTGGAGCGCCTGACCGTGCAACTGGTCCGCGGTGAGACCGAGGACGCGGCGTGCCGCTGAGTTGCTGGTGATCACGCGACCCTCGGGATCCTGCAGCAGCACGCCTTCGACGATGTTGTCGAGCAGGGTGGCCTGGAGGCGCTCCAGCCGCGAGGTCTCCGCCAGCAGCCGCCGCAACTGCTCGGCGTCCGCATCCGCCCCGGGTCGCACCGCGCGGAACCTCCTCACCGCTCCCCCTCCGGACGAGCCGTCGACGGCCCCACCGGCTCGCGGACGGGTCCACGGGCGCGGCGGGACGAGACAGGGACGGCCGACACGATCACCTGACCGTCATCGGCTCCACCGCACGGCACCTGGAGCCTCGCCAACCCCCAGGGGTGACGGTCGGCCGGGCCCGGGGAGGAGCCGAGACGCGACGCGGCCCCGGGGTCGGAACCCCGGGGCCGCGTCGTCGTGCCGGTGGGCAAGGGGGGAGTTGAACCCCCACGTCCTCTCGGACACACGGACCTGAACCGTGCGCGTCTGCCATTCCGCCACTTGCCCTGGCGAGGAAGAACCCTAGCAGCACCTCTGCGGACACCCGAGGAGGGGGGCACCCCCGCCCCGCGCCGACGCGCCGCGCCCGGGGCGTCGGGAGGTCACCGGCCGGTCCGCCGCCGCGCACCCGGCTACGATCAACGATGGCAGATCGGGACGTCCGCGCGAGCGCAAGGGAGCGACTGTGGGTGTGCTGCAGCGCTTCGAGCGGCGGCTGGAGGGGATGGTCGGGCTGGCCTTCGCCCGGCTCTTCAAGGGCAAGGTGCACCCGGCGGAGATCGCCAAGGCCCTGACCCGCGAGGCCGACGAGCAGCGCAGCGTCATGGGCGAGGGCCGGGTACTGGCGCCCAACGTCTACGACGTCCGGCTGGGCCCGACCGACTACGACCACCTCGCCGAGTGGTCCGAGCAGCTGGCCGCCCAGCTCGCCGACATGGTCTCCGAGCACATCGACGCCGAGGGCTACCAGGTCTTCGACGCCGTCCAGGTGCGGCTGGAGCGCGACGAGGCGCTGCTCACCGGCGTCTTCGAGGTCAGCTCGCACGTCGCCGACCCCGCGCGTCCCGGCAGCCGCGCCGACGACGTCCCCGCGCCGCTGCCCACCGGCGGCGTCCCGCCGCTGCCCCCGCTGCAGGGACGGATGGCCACCGACACCGGCCGGCAGCAGCCGTCGTCGGTGGTCGGGCGGGCCGGCACCCGGCCCGGTGTCACCCACGTCCTGCTGGTCGACGGCCCGGGCACCCGGCACGAGCTGACCACCGGCCGCAACGTCATCGGCCGCGGCACCGACGCCGACATCCGGCTGCCGGACACCGGGGTGAGCCGCAGGCACGTCGACGTCGTCCTCGACGGGGCCACCGCGATCGCCGAGGACCTCGGCTCCACCAACGGCACCCTGGTCAACGGCCGCCGGATCACCCGGCAGCCGCTGTCGGACGGCGACGTGATCCGCATCGGCCACTCGGTGCTGGTGTACCGGCAGGACGGCGCGTGAAGCAGGTTCTGCGATGACCGCCGAGATCGTGTTGCAGATCTTCCGCTTCGGCTTCCTGCTGCTGCTGTGGCTGTTCATCTTCGCCGCGTTCCGGGTGGTGCGCGCCGACCTGTTCGGCGGCCGGGCCGGCCGGGTGGCGTCGGTGCCCCCGCGCGCGGCCGCCGGCAAGAAGAGGAACCGCGGGCCCAAGACGCTGGTCGTCACCGCCGGACCACTCTCCGGCACCAAGATCACCCTGGGTGAGCAGCCGATCCTCATCGGCCGGGCCGACGACTCCACCCTCGTGCTCACCGACGACTTCGCCAGCTCCCGCCACGCCCGGCTCACCAACCGCGGCGGCCAGTGGTACGTCGAGGACCTCGGCTCCACCAACGGCACCTACCTCGACCAGCAGCGCGTGCAGGGCCCGCTGCTGATCGCCCCCGGTCAGCCGATCCGGATCGGCCAGACGGCCCTGGAGCTGCGTTCATGACCCTCGTGCTGCGCTACGCGGCCCGGTCCGACCGCGGCCTGGTCCGCGGCAACAACCAGGACTCGGTGTACGCCGGTCCCCGGCTGCTCGCCGTCGCCGACGGCATGGGCGGGCACGCCGCCGGCGACGTCGCCAGCAAGGTCGTCATCGCCGCCCTGGAGCACCTGGACGACGACGCCCCGTCCGGCGACATGCTGCAGGCGATGCGGGAGGCCGTCTTCGACGGCAGCGAGCACCTGCGCGAGGTGATCCGCGAGTCCCCGCAGCTGGAGGGCATGGGGACGACGCTGACCGCCGTCCTGTTCGCCGGTGGCCGGCTGGCCCTGTGCCACATCGGCGACTCCCGCGCCTACCTGCTGCGCGACGGCGTGCTCACCCAGATCACCCACGACGACACGTTCGTGCAGACGCTGATCGACGACGGTCGGATCACACCGGAGGAGGCCAACCACCACCCCCAGCGCTCGCTGCTGCTGCGCGCGCTGAACGGGCAGGAGGTCGACCCCTACCTGTCGATGCGCGAGGCGCGCGCCGGCGACCGCTACCTGCTGTGCTCCGACGGCCTGTCCGGCGTCGTGAGCGAGGAGACCCTCGCCGCCGCCCTGCTCGACCCCGACCCCCAGGCGACCGCCGACCGGCTCATCGAGCTGGCGTTGCGCAGCGGCGGGCCGGACAACATCACCGTCATCGTCGCCGACGTCGTCGAGGACGGCGGGCACGGCACCGCGCCGGTGGACCCCGTGGTCGACGGCGCGGCCGGCGACAACATCGGTCAGCGCGAGGTCGACCCCCGATCGGCGGCCGGGCGTGCGGCGCTGCACGATCCGCCCCCGACGCCGCCGACGCCGTCCGGCGCGGGCGCCGGCATGGTCGCGGCTCCACCGCCGGGACGCCGCCGGCGCCGGCTGCTGTGGGGCCTGGGCGCGCTGCTGCTGGGGGTCGCGGTGCTGGTCGGCGTGTACCTGTGGCTGCTGTCGAACTGGTTCGTCGGCGTCGAGGACACCTCCGCCGGCGAGCGGGTCACCGTCTTCCGCGGCATCGACACCGCCCTGCTCGGCGTCGACCTCAACCGCGTGGCCGACGTGACCGACCTGGCCGTCGGTGACCTCCCCCAGGCCAATGCGAGCAAGGTCCGCCGGGGCATCGAGGCCACCGACGGCGACCACGCCGACCGGATCGTCGCGATGCTGCGCGCGCAGCGGCTGCCCGTGTGCCCGAGCGAGGACGACAGCAGCCGGTCCCTGCCCACCCCCACCCCCACCCCCACTCCGACCCCGGCTCCCGACGGCGTCCCGGCACCCGGCGGGCTCGTGCCGCCGGCCGTCCCGGCGGAGACGACGCCCGAGGCCACCGTGTCCGAGCGGTCGACGCCGGCGCCCGAGCCCGGAGTGGACTGCCGGGAGGCGAAGTGACGACCGGCCCGTCCACGGACCCCCGTGCGAACGCGGCGGGTGCGGCCCCGCCGAAGCGGCGGAACACCGAGCTGGCGCTGCTGGCCTTCGCCGTCGTCATCACGCTCGTCGCGCAGGGCATCGTCGACCTGACCATCACCGGGTCACTGCGCCCGGAGCTGCTCACCTTCGGCGGGTGGTTCACCGCGCTGTGGGCCGTCGTGCACGTCGTCGTCCGCCGGTGGGCGCCCTACGCCGACCCGCTGCTGCTGCCCGCGGTGGCGCTGCTGACCGGCCTCGGGCTGTCGGTCATCCACCGCCTGGACCTCGCCGCCGAGCAGATCGACAGCAGCGCCACGCGCGAGGACGCCCCCGTCCAGCTGGTCTGGGCCACCCTCGGCGTCGTCCTGTTCGTCACCGTCCTGGTGGTGCTGCGCGACCACCGGGTGCTCTCCCGGTTCGCCTACACGCTGGCCCTGGTCGGCCTGGTGCTCCTCGCGATCCCCGCGGTGCTGCCCTCCTCGATGTCGGAGGTCAACGGCGCCAAGATCTGGATCCGGCTCGCGGGCTTCAGCATCCAGCCCGGTGAGTTCGCCAAGATCTGCCTGATCGTCTTCTTCGCCGCCTACCTGGTCGACAAGCGCGACGTCCTCGCGCTGGCCAGCCGCCGGGTGGCCGGCCTGGAGCTGCCCCGCGCCCGCGACCTCGGGCCGGTGCTGGTGGCCTGGGCGCTGTCGATCCTCGTGCTGGTCTTCGAGCGCGACCTGGGCAGCTCGCTGCTGCTGTTCGGCATCTTCGTGGTGATGCTCTACGTCGCCACCGAGCGCGCCAGCTGGCTGCTCATCGGCCTCGGCCTGTTCGCCGGCGCCGCGCTCATCGCCTACTCGGTGTTCACCCACGTCCAGTCGCGCGTCGACGTCTGGCTGAGCCCCTTCGAGTACCGGGACGGCTCCGGCTACCAGCTCGTGCAGTCGCTGTTCGGGCTCGGCACCGGCGGCCTGTTCGGCGCCGGCCTCGGCGGCGGACGCCCGGACCAGGTGCCGGTCGCCAAGAGCGACTTCATCGCCGCGGCCATCGGCGAGGAGCTCGGGCTCTTCGGCCTGGTCGCGGTGATCATCGTCTACCTGGTCCTGGTCGAGCGCGGGCTGCGCACCTCGCTGATCGTCCGCGACGCCTTCGGCAAGCTGCTCGCCGCGGGCCTGTCCTTCGCCATCGCCTGGCAGGTGTTCGTCGTCCTCGGCGGGGTGACCGGCCTGCTGCCGCTGACCGGCCTCACCACCCCGTTCCTCGCCTACGGCGGGTCCTCGCTGGTGGCCAACTTCGTGCTGGTCGCCGTCCTGGTGCGGATCAGTGACGCCGCCCGCCGTCCGGCCGCCCCCGCCGGGCCGCCGAAGCCGGCGCTGGGCGACGCGCCCACCGAGGTGGTGACGCCGTGAACGCACCCCTGCGCCGGGTCGCCATCAGCGTGCTCGTGCTGTTCACGCTGCTGATCATCAACGTCAACTACATCCAGGTGGTCCGCTCCGACGAGTTGCGCACCGACCCGGGCAACACCCGGGTGCTGTCGGAGGAGTACGACCGCGAGCGCGGCTCGATCGTCGTCGCGGGCACCGAGATCGCCACCTCGGTGGCCACCGACGACCGGCTGACCTACCTGCGGCAGTACCCGCAGGGGGAGCTGTACGCGCCGGTCACCGGCTACTACTCGCTGGTCTACGGCAACGCCCAGACCGAGCGGTCGATGAACGACTTCCTCGCCGGCAACGACGCCCGACTGTTCGCCCGGCGGCTCGCCGACCTGTTCACCGGCCGCGACCCCTCCGGCGGCGACGTCGTCCTCACCCTCGACCCCGCCGTCCAGGAGGCCGCGATGGCCGGCCTCGAGGGCGTGACCGGCGCGGTCGTAGCCCTGGACCCCTCCACCGGCGCGGTGCTGGGCATGGCCAGCACGCCGACGTACGACCCGAACCTGCTCTCCAGCCACGACCCGCAGGCGATCCGGGACTACTGGGCGCAACTCAACGACGCCGACCGCGATCCCCGGCTGAACCGGGCGATCGGCGACAACTACCCGCCGGGGTCGGTGTTCAAGGTGGTCGTCTCGGCGGCCGCGCTGGCCACCGGGGAGTACACGCCGGACACCGTGATCCCGGCGCCGGACACGCTGACCCTGCCCGGCACCAACACCGAACTGGAGAACTTCGGCGGCTCCCGCTGCAGCAGCACCGGCGAGCAGCCGCTGATCGACGCGCTGACCATCTCCTGCAACACCGCCTTCGCCCAGCTCGGCATCGACCTCGGCGAGGACCGGGTGCGCGAGATGGCCGAGGCGTTCGGGATGGACGGCGAGCGGCGGGAGATCCCGCTGACCGTGGAAGCCAGCACCATCGGCGACCCGGAGAACGACGCGCAGCTCGGCGTGAGCTCGATCGGCCAGCAGGACGTGGTGGTGACCCCGCTGCAGGCGGCGATGATCGCCGCCGCGGTGGCCAACGACGGCACGCTCATGCAGCCGTACCTGGTCGACCAGCTGCGCGCCCCCGACCTCAGCGTCATCGACGAGACCGACCCGGAGGAGCTGAGCCAGCCGGTCACCCCCGAGGTGGCCGGCCAGCTGACCGAGATGATGGAGAGCGTCGTCGCCAACGGCTCCGGCCGGGCCGCCCGCATCCCCGGCGTCACCGTCGCCGGCAAGACCGGGACGGCGGAGAACGCCGGCCCCGACCACAACTGGTTCGTCGGGTTCGCCCCGGCCGACGACCCGCAGATCGCCGTCGCGGTCTTCGTGGCCAACGGCGGGGGTACGGGTGGGGACGTGTCCGCCCCCATCGCCCGTGAGGTCATGCAGGCCCACCTGGACGGGCAGGGCGGCTGATGGCCCTGTCCACCGGCACGATCCTCGCCGGCCGCTACGAGATCACCGCCCCCATCGCGACCGGCGGGATGGGGGAGGTGTGGCGGGCCCGCGACCGGGTGCTCGACCGCGTCGTCGCCGCCAAGGTGCTGCGCAGCGAGTTCACCGGCGACCCCAGCTTCGTGGCGCGGTTCCGCAACGAGGCGCGGCACACCGCGGCGCTGAGCCACCCGAACATCGCCTCGGTCTACGACTACGGCGAGACCGACGACGAGCGCGGCGGGCAGCTGGCGTTCCTCGTCATGGAGCTGGTCGAGGGCAAGCCGCTGGTGACGATCCTCCACGAGGAGGGCAAGCTCCCGGTCGACTGGACGCTGCACGTGCTGGGCCAGTCCGCCGACGGCCTGTCGGCGGCGCACAAGGCCGGCGTCGTGCACCGCGACATCAAACCGGGCAACCTGATCGTCCGGCCCGACGGCGTGGTCAAGCTGACCGACTTCGGCATCGCCCGCGCACGGGACGCCACACCGCTGACCCGCACCGGCATGGTCGTCGGCACCGCCCAGTACCTCTCCCCCGAGCAGGCCCAGGGCTTCGAGGTCACCGCCGCCTCCGACGTCTACTCCCTCGGCGTGGTCGGGTACGAGTGCCTGACCGGCGGCCGCCCCTTCGACGGCACCTCCCAGGTGGCCGTGGCCCTGGCGCACATCAACCGCCCGCCGCCGCCGCTGCCGGGCCACGTGCCGGCCGCGGTGCGGCTGCTGATCGAGCGGGCCCTGGCCAAGGACCCCGCCGACCGGTTCCCCGACGGCGGTGCGTTCGCCGCCGCCATCCGCTCGGTGGCCGCGGGGAGCGGCCTGTCGGCTCCCGGGTCCGGCGGGCCGGCCACACCGGCCGCAGGGCGTCCGCGCCCCGGGCCCGTCGCCGCGGTCCCCGTGCCCACGTCGGCGGAGCCCGCGACGGCCCAGACCGAGCTCGTCACCGACGTGTCCGACAGCCGCACCCAGGTGCTCGGCGCCGCCTCCGCCGGCGGCACCGGCGACACCGGCGGCCCGGGGACGGCGCCGGGGACCATGCCGCCGCTGCGGCGACCGGCCGAGGACGACGGCACCTGGGACGGGCCCCGCCACGCGGAGCCGTCCCGCGGCCGCAACCGGTGGGTGTGGGTGGTCGCCGGCCTGCTGCTGCTCGCGCTGCTCGGCGGCGGTACCTGGTTCCTGCTCTCCGGCGACGGCGACCCCTCGGCGGCCGACCCGCAGCAGACCAGCGCACCGGCCACCAGCACCTCCACGGCGGCGGGCACGTTCACCGTCAACACCGACGAGTTCATCGGGCAGAACGTCGACGACGTCGAGGAGTACCTGGTCGGCAACGGCCTGCAGGTCAGCCAGCGCGAGGCGACCGCCGCGCAGGTGACCGCGCCGGGCCGGGCCTTCGACGCCGACGACGTCGTCGCCTCCGACCCGGCCAACGAGGCCGTGCCCCTGGGCACCGTCGTCACGCTGTACTACGCACCCGACGACTACGCGCCCGACACCACCGACGAGAGCGACCCGAGCGAGACCCAGCCCCAGCCGACGACGGCGGTGCCCACCACGACGACACCCAGCCGGACGACCACGGCGCCCGGCAACACGTCGAGCAGCAGTCAGGGCAACGGCCAGGGGAACGGCAACGGCGGCAATCCGGGGGAGAACCAGGACCCGGGCGGTGAGCGGGAAGGGGACGAGGGGGATGAGGCGCCCGCCAACCCGCCGGGCGGGAACCTCCCGGGAGACCCAGCACCGACGGCGACCGAGCCTTCCGTTCCCGCGACCGGGACGGGGAACGCCCAGCCGGCACCGGGCGCCGCGGGTGCGACGGAGTGATCCCGCTCCCCCGCGGCTCCCGGGTCGGGGTCGTCCCAGCGGTTAGGCTCCCCGCCGGCCCACCCGTCCGCCGCGTCCGCCCGTTGCCCGACTCCCCCTGGACGCCGGACCGCACCGCCCGAGAGGACCCCCGATGACCACGCCGCAGGTGCTCGGAGAGCGCTACGAGATCGGCGGGGTGCTCGGCCGCGGAGGCATGGCCGAGGTGCACCGGGGCCGTGACCTGCGGCTGGGCCGCGAGGTGGCCGTCAAGGTGCTGCGCAGCGACCTGGCCCGCGACCCGTCGTTCCAGGTGCGCTTCCGGCGCGAGGCACAGGCCGCGGCCTCGCTGAACCACCCGGCGATCGTCGCGGTCTACGACACCGGCGAGGATCGCTCGCCCAGCGGCGCCACGCCGTACATCGTCATGGAGTACGTCGAGGGCCAGACCCTGCGTGACGTGCTGCGCAGCGAGGGGGTGCTCTCCCCCGAGCGGGCCATGAGCCTGTCCGCCGACATCTGCGGGGCCCTGGACTTCAGCCACCGCAACGGCATCGTGCACCGCGACGTGAAGCCCGGGAACGTGATGATCACGCCGCAGGGCTCGGTCAAGGTCATGGACTTCGGCATCGCGCGCGCGGTCTCCGACTCCGCCGCCACGATGACCTCGACCGCCGCGGTCATCGGCACCGCCCAGTACCTCTCCCCCGAGCAGGCCCGCGGTGAGGGCGTCGACGCCCGTTCCGACGTCTACTCGGTCGGCTGCCTGCTCTACGAGCTGGTCACCGGCGCGCCGCCGTTCACCGGCGACTCCCCGGTCGCGGTGGCCTACCAGCACGTCCGCGAGGACCCCCGCCTGCCGTCGTCGATCAACCCGGCGATCCCGCCGGAGCTCGACGCGATCCTGCTCAAGGCGATGAGCAAGAACCCGGCCAACCGCTACCAGTCGGCCGCGGACATGCGCAACGACCTGCTCCGTGCACTGGCCGGCCAGCGGGTCGAGGCCACGCCGGTCATGAACGACGCCGAGAAGACCACCATCCTCGGCGCGCCCCCCGGCTACGGCGGCGGCGACTGGGACGAGGGCGACGACGAGGCGGCCCGGAAGCGGAAGCGCACGCGGGTGGTCATCGCCGTCGTCGCCGCCGTCCTGCTGCTCGGCGGCGTGATCACCGCGGCCCTGCTGCTCAACTCCGGCGACGACCCGGAGACCCCGGCCGCCCAGCAGGTCGCCGTGCCCACCCTGGTCGACCTGCCGCGGGCCGACGCGGAGGCCGCCATCACCGACGCCGGCCTGGTCGTGGGCGACGTGACCACCGAGATCACCAACGACGACTCCCAAGTGGGCAACGTCGTCTCCAGCACCCCCGCCAGCGGCGCGCGGGTCGACGAGGGCAGCGAGGTCGACCTCGTCGTCGGCGCGGCCCCGGACAGCGTCGCCGTCCCGCCGGTGGTCAACCTGGACGAGGACGACGCGCGGACCGCCCTGGAGAACGCCGGTTTCACGGGGAACGTCAACCGCGACGCCGTCGACTCCCTCGAGCCGGAGGGCACCGTCGTCCTCGTCGACCCCGAGCAGGGCACCCAGGTGCCGCCGGACACGACGATCACGCTGTCGGTGTCCGACGGGGACGCCGAGGTGCGCGACGTGGTGGGCCAGCAGCAGGACGCCGCCGTCCAGGCCCTGCGCGGGGACGGGTTCACCAACGTCCGGCCGGAGCAGGTCGAGGACGAGCAGCCCGCGGGCACCGTCGTCGCCATGTCGCCGGCGGCGGGCAGCCAGGCGACCGCGGACGCCCAGATCACCCTGCGGGTCTCCAGCGGCCCCGCGGAGCCGGAGACGGTCACCGTGCCGAACGTCGTCGACCAGCAGCAGTCGGCGGCGACCAGCGCGCTGCAGGGGCTCGGACTGGTCGTGAACGTGGTCCAGCAGGACGCTCCCGACCCGGCCGACGTCGGCCTCGTGATCGCCCAGAGCCCGTCGGCTGACGCCGAGGTGGAGCCGGGCTCGACGGTGACCATCACCGTCGGCCGGGCGCCCCAGGGCGGCGGCGGCACCGGTGACGGCACCGGTGGCGGCGGCTGAGCCACGAACCGACCGCACCGACGGCGAAGGGCCCCTCCCGAGCGGGAGGGGCCCTTCGCCGTGCCGGGGGGACTCAGGCGGGGGTGGCGACCGTCGTGAGCCGGCGCACGGCCGCTGCGGCCGCCTCGACCGCGGCGGGGTCGGGGGCCATCCCGCAGGTCTCCAGCCACGTGGCGAGCATCCGGTGCCCGCCCTCGGTGAGCACCGACTCGGGGTGGAACTGCACGCCCTCGATGGGCAGCTCCCGGTGGCGCAGGGCCATCACGATCCCCGACGGCGTCTCCCCGGTCACCTCGAGCTCGTCGGGCACCGTGGCGCGCTCGACGGCCAGCGAGTGGTACCGGGTGGCGGTGAACGGCGAGGGCAGCCCGGCGAGGACGCCGGCGCCGGTGTGCACCACCTGGCTGGTCTTGCCGTGCAGCAGCTCCGGCGCCCGCACCACCTCGGCACCGAAGGCCTCGGCGATCGCCTGGTGGCCCAGGCACACCCCGAGGACGGGCGTGCCGGCGTCCGCGGCGGCCCGCACCATGGGCACCGTCACCCCGGCGCCGGACGGCGTCCCGGGGCCGGGGGAGAGCAGCACCCCGGCGACGTCGAGGTCGGCGAGCTCGTCGACGGTGACGGCGTCGTTGCGGCGGACGATGCAGCGCACGCCCAGCTGACCCAGGTACTGGACCAGGTTGTAGACGAAGCTGTCGAAGTTGTCGACGACGAGGACGGGGCGGTTCACGCTCCCTGTGTACCAGGCAGACCCCGTGCTCCCCACCACTCGCGGACTGGCAGCGGGACCCCGCACGGGGCCTCACTCAGTCGTCGGTGGCGGTGGCGTGCTCCATGGCCAGCGTGCCCTCGTAGGCCGGCACCGTCAGAGACGGGCGGTCGCGCACGTCGAAACCGAGGCCGAAGTCCTCGACCGCCTGCTGGAACACCGCCACCTGCGGCGAGGCGGCCAGCTGGGCGCGGATCGCGGTGGTGTCCCCGACCGCGGTGACCACGAACGGGGGCGAGTACGTGCGGCCCTCCAGGAGCAGCACGTTGCCGACGCAGCGGACGGCGCTGGTGGCGATCAGCCGCCGGTCCATGATCGCGACGCCGTCGGCCCCGGCGGCCCACACCGCGTTCACCACCGCCTGCACGTCGGACTGGTGGATGACCACGTCGTCGGGGCGGGCGCCGATCGGCAGCGAGCCGTCCGGCCGGCGGGGCGCGTCGTCCAGGACGATCTCCACACCGCGGCCGCTGAGCGCGACCAGGCCCGCCGACAGCTCGGCGCCGTCGTCCTGGGCCTGGGCGGCGGCCACCGCGCCGTCCCGGGAGGCGGCCTGGTCGGTCAGCGCCTGCGTCTGGTCGCGCAGCGCCGCCAGCTGCTGCTGCTGGGCCCGGAGGACCTCCTCCCGGGCCCCGATCAGCGCCGACAGCTCGGTGACCTCCCCGCCGCGCAGGTCGGTGCCGCCGGCGGTCTGGCTGGAGGTGGCGAACAGCAGCCCGGCGAGGAGCGCCACGACGGGCACCAGCGCCGCCCACGCGGCGCCACGGCGGTGCCCCGGACGGGTCAGGGTGCGGGCTCCGGCCACGGTCGCAGCTTAGGCTGGAGTTCTGTCACGGCCGGCAGCGACGAACCGGCCCCGGAGGGAGTTCGCACGGTGCCCAAGTCCAAGGTGCGCAAGAAGTCGGTCTACACGCCGCCGCAGGGCACGCTGCAAGCCGGGACGCCGGCCGCACGGGCCGCCACGCCCAGCCCCCGCTGGTACGCGCCGCTCATGGTCGTCCTCATGCTGCTGGGGCTCCTGTGGATCGTCGTCTTCTACGTCGCCGGCGACCGGATCGGCGTGATGAACGGCCTCGGGCCGTGGAACTTCGCCATCGGGTTCGGCCTCATGGTCGCCGGCCTGGTGATGTCGATGCGCTGGCGCTGAAGAAGGACCCCCCTCCTCCCCACCCCTGGCACGCTCGGGGCGGGCCCGGGGAGGGGGCCGCACGACCCTCACGAGGCCCTCGTCCCCACCCGGGGACGGGGGCCGTTGTCATGTGAGCGCCCGAACACCCACCGTGTTGTTCACAGGTGCCGCTGTGCACAGCCGATCGCTGCGTCCACAGGTCGACAAAGCGCGATACCCCCAGAGTTGTCCACCGTGTGTGGAGAACGGATGTTCGATCAAACTCCGCTGACCTGCGGTTTCCCCACGGGTGAGGCGGATGTGACGCGAAGGGCCCCCGAGTAACTACATGCCTGTGACTCCATCCCCAGCTGTGCACACAGCTGTGGACGAATCGACTTGGCGGCAGGCTCAGGGCGGCGGCCGCACCGCGTCCCTACCCAGCGCCCGGCACTCCGACACGCGATCTGACCACGGGAGATGTCCCGGTCTCCCCGTTCCTCCACAGAGACGGCGACGGCCCCCGGTCCGCAGGGGGACCGGGGGCCGTCGTGGGGAACTGTGGATCAGGCGTCGATCAGCTCGAGGATCGTCGCGTTCGCCATCCCGCCGCCCTCGCACATCGTCTGCAGGCCGTAGCGGGTGCCCGTGGCCAGCATGCTGTGGACGAGCGTGGTCATGATGCGGGCGCCGGAGCCGCCGAGCGGGTGGCCGAGCGCGATCGCGCCGCCCCGGGGGTTGACCCGGTCCAGGTCGGCCCCGGTCTCCACCTGCCAGGCCAGCGGCACCGGCGCGAACGCCTCGTTCACCTCGAACAGGCCGATGTCGTCGATCGACAGCCCGGAGCGCTGCAGCACCTTGTGGGTGGCCGGGATCGGCGCGGTGAGCATGATGACCGGGTCGTCGCCGGCCATGACCGTGGTGTGCACGCGGACCAGCGGGCGCAGGCCGAGCTCGCGGGCCTTCTCCGAGGTGGTCACCAGCAGCGCGGCCGAGCCGTCGGAGATCTGGCTGGCGTTGCCCGCGCTGATGACGCCGTCGGCCTTGAAGGGGGTCTTCAGCGACGCCAGCTTCTCCAGCGTGCCCCCCGGCCGCACGCCCTCGTCGGCCCGCACCACGGTGCCGTCGGGGGTGGTGACCGGCGCGATCTCCTCGTCGAAGGCGCCGTCGGCCTGGGCCTTGGCGGCCTTCTCGTGGGAGGCGAGGGAGAACTCGTCGAGCCGGGTGCGGGAGAAGCCCCACCGCTCGGCGATCATCTCGGCGCCGACGCCCTGGTTGGGGGCCACGCCGTAGCGCTCCATGAACCGCGGGCCGAGGGGACGGCCGGCCGTGCCGTCGCCCACCGAGGAACCCATCGGCACCCGGCTCATCGACTCCACACCACCGGCGACGACGACGTCGGCCTGGCCGCTGACGACGCTGGCCGCCGCGAAGGCCACCGCCTGCTGGCTGGAGCCGCACTGCCGGTCGATGGTCGTGCCGGGCACCGTCTCGGGCCAGCCCGCGGCCAGCGCCGCGTTGCGGGCCACGTTGTACGTCTGCTCGCCGATCTGGCTCACGCAGCCCCAGATGACGTCGTCGACCACGGCCGGGTCGATGCCGGTGCGTGCCACCAGCGCCTCCAGCACGTGCGCGGAGAGGTCGACGGCGTGCACACCGGACAACCCCCCGCCCCGCTTGCCCACCGGGGTCCGCACGGCGGCACAGATGACGGCATCTCGCATGACCACTCCTCGTCGACGTGGGCGGCGTCACGCCCCTCCGGCGATGGTAGGACGTCCACGCACCCGCTCCGAAGGCCCGGCTGGAAGGCTGGACGGGTGCAGTGGTCCACACGGCCGGCGGAGACCGTCGCCCTCGCCGTCGCGGGGGTGGTGCTGGCCGTGCTCGCCGTGCTGCTGGACCCGGTGGGCCGGGTGCTGGTCGGCGCGGCCGCCGTCCTGCTGCTGCTCCTGGCGCTGCGCGACCGCGTGCTGCGGCCGCGGCTGGCCACCGATCCCGACGGGCTCCTCGTCCGCCGGCTGACCGGCACGCTGGAGCTGCCGTGGGCGCTGCTGCGGGTGCGGGTGCGCGAGACCCGGCGCTGGGGCGTGCGGTCGCGGCTGCTGGAGCTGGACACCGCCGTCGGCGCGGACGACGACGGGGTGCTCGTCCTGCTCGGGCGCCGCGACCTCGGCACCGACCCGGAGGACGTCGCCCGCGCCCTGCTCGAGCTGCCGCCGGCCGGCGCCGAGGCCGGCGGCCGCTAGCCCAGGACGGCGATGGTCGGCACGGTCAGCGCCACCACGACCAGGGCCGCGGCCAGGAGCATGAGCCCCAGCACCTGCAGCTCGGTCCGCCGGCGGGCCAGGACGACGATGCCGGTGGCGGCGAACCCGGCGACCAGCCCGCCGAGGTGGCCGAGCAGGGAGACGCCGGGCAGGAAGCTGATGACCACGTTGATCGCCAGCAGCGTGAGCAGGCCCCGCAGGTCCTGCCTGCGGGCGATCATCACGACCGCCAGGCCGCCCAGCAGGCCGTAGATGGCCGCCGAGGCGCCGGCGACCGCCCGCCCCGGGTCGCCGAACAGCTGCAGCGCCACCGCCCCGCCGAGCAGCGAGACGAGGTAGACGACGAGGTAGCGCCAGCGGCCGAGCTGCCGCTCCAGCTCCGAGCCGAACACCAGCAGCGCGAGCATGTTCAGCGCCAGGTGGACGAGCCCGATGTGCAGGAACGCAGCGGTGAGCAGCCGCCAGTCCTCCCCCAGCTGGACCAGGATCGGGATCTGCGCCAGCCGGGCGAACAGGGGCGAGAACTGGTTGTCCAGTGGGTTGGCCCCGACGAGACCCGCGGAGACCGCCGTCGCGACGAACATGGCCACGTTGAGCCCGATGAGGCTCACGGTGACCAGCCCGAACCGGCGGCTCGCCCGGCGCAGCAGGGGCGCCTGGCGGGGCCGGCGCACGTCGGCCTGCCCGTCGCGGACGCACTGGGGGCACTGGAACCCGACCGAGGCCGGGGTCATGCACTCCGGGCAGATCGGCCGTCCGCAGCGCGTGCAGGAGATGCGGGTCGGCCGGTCGGGGTGCCGGTAGCAGGTGGTCGTCGGGGGCGCCGGCTGCGGCTGGCCGGCGCCCCCGTCGTCGGGTCCGGTGGTCAGCTGCGCTGCACCTCGACCGACTGCAGGACGACGTCCTCGACCGGCCGGTCACCGCGGGCGGTGGGCACCTTGGCGATGCGGTCGACGACGTCGCGGCTGGCCTGGTCGGCCACCTCGCCGAAGATCGTGTGCTTGCCGGTCAGCCACGTGGTCGGGGCGACCGTGATGAAGAACTGGGAGCCGTTGGTGCCGGGGCCGGCGTTGGCCATGGCCAGCAGGTACGGCTTGGTGAAGGCCAGCTCGGGGTGGATCTCGTCGCCGAACTTGTAGCCGGGGCCGCCGATGCCCTGCCCCAGCGGGTCGCCGCCCTGGATCATGAAGCCGTCGATGATCCGGTGGAAGACGGTGCCGTCGTAGAGCCGGTCGGTCGTCTTCTCGCGGGTCTGCGGGTGGGTCCACTCCCGGCGGCCCTCGGCGAGGTCGGCGAAGTTCGCGACCGTCTTCGGGGCGTGGTCGGGGAACAGGTCCACGGTGATGTCGCCGTGGTTGGTGTGCAGCACGGCGCGGCGTGCGGGAGTCGATTCGGTCACGACGCCCACTCTCCCACTGGTCCGCTCCCCGCGGACCGCGGGGAGCGGACCGTGGCCCCGTGCAGGGTCCCGCCGCGGGCCCGCGAGTGGCGGGCACGGGGCTCCTCCTACATGCGCAGCACCTCGGCGACGTCGAGGTTGCGGAAGGACGCCTCGCCCTCGGTGGCCTCCTGCATCCGCTTGGCGAACTCGGCGGTCACCGGGTGCTCGGAGTTCCGCATCGCCGAGGCGTGGTCGGGGAAGGCCACGATCTCGACGTAGGTGTCGAGCCGGTCGCGGTCGGCGGCCACGATGCCCCACCGGGCGGTCGTCTCCCGGCCCATGCGCTCCCGCCACTGCTCGGCCAGCCGGCGGAACTCGTCGAGGCCGCGGGCGCGGAACTCGATGAACTGGAGGAACGAGCCCTGCTCGGCCAGCAGGGCCTCCTCGTCGCGCATCGCGGCACGGATCCCGTCGCGCAGCTCGGCGTCGTCGGTGTGCCCGTGCGCGCTGACCGCGTGGGCGACCGCGAGCTCGAGGACCTCGTCCTCCTCGCCCGAGATCTGGACGGTGCAGTCGTAGTCGCTCGGCACCGTCCGGCAGTCGATCGTCTTCCGCGCCATGGCTGCTCCTCGTCGCGAGCCCTGGCCCGCCCGGCCGGTGGGCCACGAGCGGGGCCGACAGTGACGCCGCACAGGCGCGGCGTCCAGTGACGGAGGTCCCTGCGGCCGTGGACGACCCGGGGCGGCGTCGTCGGCGTTCCGGCGTCGGCCGCTCCGGGGAGGCTCCCGTGACGTCGCTGCCCGGATCCCGGCGATCACGGTTCCCGTCGGGCTGCGGATGGCGTTCTCCGCGGGCGACGGCGCACGGGGGGCCGGACCGGACCCGGAGCCGGCCGGCGCGGCGCCGGCGGGCGTCCGTGACGCGGTGACCTCCGGCCGGCCGGCGGGGCCGGGAGCGTGGAGACGAGGGGAATCGAACCCCTAACCCCCGCCTTGCAAAGGCGGTGCTCTGCCAATTGAGCTACGTCCCCGGGACGGGGCGGGTGCCCCGGTGGGTCAGCGTGCGGTGGGGGTGCTGACCGCCTGCGGGCCGCGGGTGGCCTCGGCCCACAGGTCGGCCTCGGTCCGGCCGGCGGACCGCTTGCGGACGAGGGCCAGGGCCGCTGCCCCGGCTGCCGCCAGCGCCAGCTTCTTCAGCACGCGGTGTACCTCCTCGACGGGAGTTCCCCGGCTCCGCCCTGCGGAGTGGGCCGGCCCGTCCGGAGGACGGGCCGGGTGGCGCGCTGGGCGCCGGGACACGGGTGGGCCTGGGAGGACTTGAACCTCCGGCCTCATCCTTATCAGGGATGCGCTCTAACCGCCTGAGCTACAGGCCCGTGAACCTCGAACAGCGTACCTGGCCCGTCCGAGGCGGTCGGAGGGGGGTCGGCCCCCCTCCGCTCAGTCGCGTTCGGACAGGGTGACCTCGAGGCCGCCGACCAGGTCCGAGCACATGTTGTAGATGAACGCCGCGACGGTGCACAGCGCGGTCATGAGCACGATGTTGATCGCGCCGATGACCGCCGCCCCGCCGAACACGATGCCCGGGGTGATGACCTCGGTGCTGCCGTCGGCGCCGGAGGCGGTACCGAGCTGGCCGAAGAGGTCGTTGAGCGTGTCGAAGACGCCGAGGCCGGAGAGCACGCCGTACAGGACGCCGACGGCGACCATCCAGATGAAGAACATCGCGATGGACAGCACCAGTGAGATCTTCAGCGCCGACCAGGTGTCGATGTGCCGTAGCTGCAGCCGGGCACGGCGCGGGCCGCGGGCCGGCTTCTGCTTGCCCGGCTTGCCGGCGGACCCGGTGGCGGGGGACCCGGTGGCGGGGGCAGCCGTCGCGGCAGCCGGGGCGGCCTTCGTCGCGACGACGCCGGTGCCGGCGCCCGTGGCCGGAGCCGGCGCGGCGGCCGGGGGCTCGGTGGCGTCCGGCGTGGCGGGCGGGACGGTGACCGGAGCCGATGCGACCGGTGCGGTGCCGTCGGCCGGGGAGACCCGCTGGGTGCCCGTGCCGGGTGCGGAGGGGGCGGCCGTGGCCGGGGACCCCCCGTCGGCGGCGGGCTGCTGGCCGGTCGGCGCCTTCGTCGACGCGGTGGCGCCCCCAGGCCGGGACCCGGTGCGCACCGAACCCTGCGTCCGGTCGCTCATGCGAGTCTCCCGTTCCCCAGCGGCCCTCGCCGCTCCCTCGTACCCGAGTGTCCCGGCTCGCGGCCAGGGGCGCCCGGGCGCCGGTCAGATCTGTGGTGGTGTGACCGGAGGAGGAGCGGCACACCGGCCCGCGGGCCCGGCCGCCGCGCCCCCTCCGTCATCACGTCCAGACTAGGCGGCTGGCTCGTCGTTGTCCGTCGTCCGCGCGATCGCCACGATCGACACGTCTTCCGGCAAGTTCATGAGCTTGACACCCATGGTGGCGCGGTCCTTGTTGTGCCGCACCCCGTTGACCGGCGTCCGGATCACCCCGCCGCCGGAGGTGATCGCGTAGAGCTCGTCGCCGAGCCGCACCGCCAGGGCACCGACGAGGGAGCCCTTGCGCGCCTTGGGGTCGGCGGTGAGCACGCCCTTCCCGCCGCGGCCCTGGTTCGGGTAGTTCTCGATGCCGGTCCGCTTGGCGAAACCGCGCTCGGTGGCGACGAGGACGTCGACGCCCTCCTCGACCACGATCATCGACAGCAGCTGGTCGTCGGGGGCCAGCGAGATGCCCCGGACGCCCTCGGTCGCCCGCCCCATCGGCCGCAGCGCGGCGTCGTCGGCCTTGAACCGGATCGACATCGCCTTGCGGGTGACCAGCAGCAGGTCCTGCTCGGGGTCGATCAGCGCGGCGCCGACCAGCTCGTCGCCGTCGCGCAGGTTGATGGCGATCACGCCGCCGCTGCGCGGGGAGTCGAAGTCGGTCAGCCGGGTCTTCTTCACCTGCCCGTTGGCGGTGGCGAGCACGAGGTACGGGGCGACCGAGTAGTCCTTGATCTGCATGACCTGGGCGATCCGCTCGTCGGGCTGGAACGCCAGGATGTTGGCCACGTGCGCGCCGCGGGCGGTGCGGTTGGCCTCGGGCAGCTCGTAGGCCTTGGCCCGGTAGACCCGGCCCTTGTTGGTGAAGAACAGGATCCAGTCGTGGGTGGAGCCCACGAAGAAGTGGTCGACGATGTCGTCCTGCTTCAGGGCCGCACCCATGACGCCCTTGCCGCCACGCCGCTGCGACCGGTAGAGGTCGCTCTTGGTCCGCTTGGCGTAGCCGGTGCGGGTGATGGTGACGACGACCTCCTCCTCGGCGATGAGGTCCTCCATGGAGACGTCGCCGTCGTTGGCCACGAACTTCGTGCGCCGGTCGTCGCCGTACTTCTCCACGATCTCGGCGAGCTCGTCGCGGATGATCTGCCGCTGCCGCTCGGGGGAGTCGAGGATCGCCTGCAGGTCGGCGATGCGGGCCTCGAGCTCGGCCAGCTCGTCGAGGATCCGCTGCCGCTCCAGGGCCGCCAGCCGGCGCAGCTGCATGTCGAGGATCGCGGTGGCCTGGATCTCGTCGATGTCGAGGAGGTCCATGAGGCCACCGCGGGCGGCGTCGGCCGACGGGCTGTTGCGGATCAGCGCGATGACCGCGTCGAGCTGGTCGAGGGCCTTGGCCAGACCGCGCAGGATGTGCGCGCGCTCCTCGGCCTTGCGCAGCCGGTAGCGGGTCCGCCGCTGGATGACCTCGACCTGGTGGGCCACGTAGTAGCGGATCAGCTCGTCCAGGCGCAGCGTCCGCGGGACGCCGTCGACGATGGAGAGCATGTTGCAGCCGAACGTGGTCTGCAGCTGGGTGTGCTTGTAGAGGTTGTTCAGCACGACCTTGGCGACGGCGTCCCGGCGCAGGGTGATGACCAGGCGGCGGCCGACGCGGTCGGAGGACTCGTCGGCGATCTCGCTGATGCCCTGCAGCCGGCCGTCCTTGACCGCCTCGGCGATCGCCTCGGCCAGGTTGTCGGGGTTGACCTGGTAGGGCAGCTCGGTGACGACCAGCTGCACCCGGCCCTTGGCGTCCTCCTCGACGGTGACGACCGCGCGCATGCGCACCGAGCCGCGGCCGGTGCGGTAGGCGTCCTCGATCCCCTCCCGGCCGACGATCAGGCCGGCGGTCGGGAAGTCGGGGCCGGGGATGCGCTGCATGCAGGCGGTGAGCGCCTCCTCCGGCTCGGCGTCCGGGTGGTCGAGCATCCAGAACACCGCCTCCGCGACCTCGCGGAGGTTGTGCGGCGGCATGTTGGTGGCCATGCCGACGGCGATGCCGGCCGAGCCGTTGATCAGCAGGTTCGGGATGCGCCCCGGCAGGACCAGCGGCTCCTGGTTCTTGCCGTCGTAGTTGGGCTGGAAGTCGACGGTCTCCTCGTCGATGTTGGCCAGCATCTCCATGGCCAGCGGCGTCAGCCGGGCCTCGGTGTAGCGCATGGCCGCGGCCGGGTCGTTGCCGGGGGAGCCGAAGTTGCCCTGCCCGTCGATGAGCGGGTAGCGCATCGACCACGGCTGGGCCAGCCGGACGAGGGCGTCGTAGATCGCCGAGTCACCGTGGGGGTGGTAGTTACCCATGACCTCGCCGACGACGCGGGCGCACTTGACGTAGCCGCGGTCGGGGCGGAAGCCCTGGTCGTACATCGCGTACAGCACGCGCCGGTGCACGGGCTTGAGGCCGTCACGGACCTCCGGCAGCGCGCGGCCGACGATGACCGACATCGCGTAGTCGATGTAGCTGCGCTGCATCTCCTGCTGGAGGTCGACCGGCTCGATGCGGTCGCGGGCAGGGGTCTCGGTCACGTTTCAGGTCCTCATGGGTCGGTGCGAAGGATGTGGAGTCCGCGCGGTGGCCCCGTCCAGAGGCTCGCCGCGAGCATGCGAGCGGTGAGGGGGACGGGGTCCTTCTTCAGACGTCGAGGAAGCGGACGTCCTTGGCGTTGCGGGTGATGAAGCTGCGGCGGGCCTCGACGTCCTCGCCCATGAGCACGCTGAACAGCTCGTCGGCGGTCGCGGCGTCCTCGAGGGTGACCTGCAGCAGGATGCGCGTCTCCGGGTTCATCGTGGTGTCCCACAGCTCGGTCGCGTTCATCTCGCCGAGGCCCTTGAAGCGCTGGATCGCGTCGTCCTTGGGCAGCTTGCGGCCGGCCTCGGCACCGGCCTTGAGGACGGCGTCGCGCTCCTTGTCGCTGTAGACGTACTCGTCCCCGATCTTGCCGCCCCACTTGATCTTGTACAGCGGCGGCTGGGCCAGGTAGACGTAGCCGGCCTCGACCAGCGGCCGCATGAATCGGAACAGCAGGGTCAGCAGCAGGGTGCGGATGTGCTGGCCGTCGACGTCGGCGTCGGCCATCAGCACGATCTTGTGGTACCGCAGCTTCGAGACGTCGAACTCGTCGTGGATGCCGGTGCCGAAGGCGGTGATCATCGACTGGACCTCGGTGTTCTTGAGGACCCGGTCGATGCGCGCCTTCTCGACGTTGATGATCTTGCCGCGGATCGGCAGGATCGCCTGGAACATCGAGTCGCGGCCGGACTTCGCCGAACCACCGGCGGAGTCACCCTCGACGATGTAGATCTCCGAGGCCCGCGGGTCGGTGGAGCGGCAGTCGGCCAGCTTGCCCGGCAGCGAGTTGTTGCTCAGCAGGTTCTTGCGGGCCAGCTTGCGGGCGTCCTGCGCCGCACGCCGGGCCCGGGCCGCCGACGAGGCCTTGTTGATGATCGTCTTGGCCTCGGTCGGGTTGGCCTCGAACCAGTGCGCGATCTGCTCGTTGCAGACCTTCTGGACGAAGCCCTTGACCTCGGTGTTGCCGAGCTTGGTCTTCGTCTGGCCCTCGAACTGCGGGTCGCCGATCTTCACCGAGACGATGGCGGCCAGGCCCTCGCGGATGTCCTCACCCGTGAGCTTCTCGTCCTTGGCCTTGAAGAGCTTCTTCTCCTCGGCGTACCGGTTGACGATCGAGGTCAGCGCGGTGCGGAAGCCCTCCTCGTGGGTGCCGCCCTCGTGCGTGTTGATCGTGTTCGCGAAGGAGTAGACCGACTCGGAGTACGCGTCGGACCACTGCATCGCGACGTCGACGCTCATGCGCATGTCGTTCTTGCCGGTGCCCTCGGCGCCGAAGCTGATGATCGACCGGTGGATCGGCGTCTTCTTGGCGTTGATGTGCTTGACGTAGTCCTCGAGGCCGCCGTCGTAGCGGTAGGTGATCTCGGTGGCCTCGAACGCCTTCGCCTCGGCGCCCGGCTCGGGGGCGGCCTCGGCGAGGGTGACCTCCTCGGCCATGCCGGTCTCGGCCTTGCCGTGACCGGGCCGCTCGTCGCGCAGCACGATGGTCAGGCCCTTGTTGAGGAAGGCCATCTCCTGAAGCCGGCGGCTGATCGTGTCGAACGAGTAGGTCGTCGTCTCGAAGATGTCGCCGTCGGCCCAGAACGTCGTGGTGGTGCCGCGCCCCTTGGTGGGGCCCACCTTCTCGAGCGGGCCCGGCTTGGCCATGTCGTAGTGCTGGTACCACTCGAAGCCGTCCCGCTTGATGCGGACGTCGAGCTTCGTGGACAGCGCGTTGACGACGGTGACGCCGACGCCGTGCAGGCCGCCGGAGACCGCGTAGCTCTTGCCGTCGAACTTGCCGCCGGCGTGCAGCACGGTGAGGACGACCTCGACCGTGGGGCGCTTCTCGACCGGGTGCATGTCGACCGGGATGCCACGGCCGTTGTCCTCCACCCGGACGCCGCCGTCGGCGAGCAGGGTGACCTTCACGGTGTCGCAGTGGCCGGCGAGGGCCTCGTCGACGGAGTTGTCGACGACCTCCCACACCATGTGGTGCAGACCCCGCTCACCGGTGGAGCCGATGTACATGCCGGGGCGCTTGCGCACGGCCTCGAGGCCCTCGAGCACCGTGATCGAGCTGCCGGAGTACGCGTTGTCAGTCTGGGGTCGAGCGACCACGTGGGGCCCTTCTGTCGCGCAACCGGCGCACGGCTCCCCGGCCTCGCGGGCGGGGGGCTGGACGCGGACGGCGTCGCGCCCTGAGGGCGCAGAACGACGCTGAGCCGGTTGCTGGCGGTTTCTCGTTCCCAGGATACCGGGTGGTACGACAGGAATGCCGCCGTCCACGCCCTGAGGCGGTTCCTGCGCCACTCGCGGCTCGTTCGCCACCCCCGATGGTGGGTCCCGGGGTCGACATGCCGTCCCCGGCTGTCTGGTGACCCGACGGAGCGGCCCCCTGCAGGGCCCCCGCCGCCGGCCCCGTCCAGGGCCCCGCTCCGGGCGCGGCGTGGGTGGGGCGGACGGGGTCCTCCCACGGAGGGGTGCGGGAGTCCCGTCTCTCAGTTGACGGGGCCGCCCTTGGTGAACCGGTCGGGGTCCAGCAGCGGCACGGCGGGGCCGGTCCGGCGGTTGATGAGCACCGTGACGCCCCAGAGGACGACGCCGATGACCAGCAGCACCCCGGCGATCCGGTACTGCTCGGCGGGCCGGCCGGCCCACGGCGTGGCGAGGAAACCGCAGGCCAGAGCCCCGACGACGGGCAGCACGGTGGGGGTGCGGAAGTGCTCCTCGTCCACCTCGTCCTTGCGCAGCACCAGGACGGCGACGTTGACGACGGTGAAGACGACCAGCAGCAGCAGCGCCGTCGTCCCGCCGAGGGCCGGCACGGCGCCGACGAAGGTGATGAGGCCGAAGGCGAGCGCGGTGGTGAACAGGATCGCGGTCGTGGGGGTGCGCCGCCGCGGGTGCACCCGGCCCAGCAGCGGGGGCAGCACGTGCTGGCGGCTCATCCCGTAGACCAGCCGGCTGGCCATGAGCATGTTGATCAGCGCCGAGTTGGCGACGGCGAACATGGTGATGACGCCGAAGATGCCGATCGGGAAGCCGGGGGCGCCGGCCTGGACGACCTGCAGCAGCGGCGTGTCGCCCTCGCTGAGGTCGTCGGCCGGCACCAGCGCGATCGCCGAGATCGACACCAGCACGTAGATGAGCCCGGTCAGGCACAGGCCGGCGAGCAGCACCTTGGGGAAGATCCGCCGCGGGTGCTTGCACTCCTCGGCCATGTTGACCGAGTCCTCGAACCCGACCATCGCGAAGAAGGCCAGCCCGGTCGCCGCGATGACCCCGCCGACGACCGAGCGCTCCCCGGTGTCGAACTCGGTCACGCGGGAGAAGTCGCCCTCCCCGATGCCCAGCGCCCAGACGCCGACCCCGATGACGATCAGCAGGCCGGAGAGCTCCACGCAGGTCAGCACCACGTTGGCCTTGACGCTCTCCCCCACGCCCCGGTGGTTGACCAGGGCGACCAGCGCCATGAACCCCAGGCCGATGAGGGTGATCCCGATGCCGTCCTCGATGTCGAGGCCCAGGACGCTCGCCGCGTTCGCGCTGAACGCCCGGGCGGCGGTGGACGCCGACGTGATGCCGGAGCTCATGACCGCGAAGGCGACCAGGAACGTGACGAAGTGGATGCCGAACGCCTTGTGCGTGTACAGCGCCGCACCCGCCGCCTGCGGGTACTTGGTCACGAGTTCCAGGTAGCTGAAGGCGGTGACCAGCGCGACCAGGAACGCGACGAGGAACGGCAGCCACACGACACCGCCCACCTGGGCGGCGACCTGCCCGGTCAGCGCGTAGATCCCGGTGCCGAGGATGTCGCCGACGATGAACAGCAGCAGCAAGCCGGGCCCCATGACCCGCTTGAGGGTGGGCTGACCGTCCTCGGTCCGGTCGCGTGCCTCGGTGGTGTCGGCCATGAGGGGCCTCCTGCTCGGCCGGTTGTGGGTGGCGACCGCCGTTGGTCCAGGTGCTGTCGATCGTGGCGGGTGGCGGTCCCGCCCGCGACCCGAGCACGGCGTCCCGGGACGGCCGACACTCGGGGCATGGCCGAGTCCGACGCCGCGAAGACCTGCCTCGTCACCGGGGCCACCGGCTACATCGGGGGCCGGCTGGTGCCCGAGCTGCTCGCCGCCGGCCACCGGGTGCGGGTCATGACGCGCTCGCCGGAGCGGCTGCGCGACCACCCGTGGGCCGGCCAGGTGGAGGTGGCCCGCGCCGACGCCGGGGACGCCGAGGCGGTCGCGGCCGCCTGCGCCGGGGTCGACGTCGTCTACTACCTGGTCCACGCGCTGGGCAGCGGCCGGGAGTTCGAGGAGACCGACCGGCGGACGGCGGGGGTCGTGGCGCGTGCCGCCCGGGCGGCCGGGGTGGGCCGGCTGGTCTACCTGGGCGGGCTCGAGCCGGCCGACGAGGAGCTGTCCCCGCACCTGCGCTCGCGCGCGGAGGTGGCGCGGATCCTGCTCGACTCCGGCGTCCCGACCGTCGTCCTGCGGGCCGCGGTGGTGCTCGGCTCGGGCTCGGCGTCGTTCGAGATGCTGCGGTACCTGACCGAGCGGCTGCCGGTGATGGTCACGCCGCGGTGGGTGCACAGCCGCATCCAGCCGATCGCGATCCGCGACGTGCTGCGCTACCTGGTCGGCTGCGCCACCCTGCCGGCCGACGTCCACCGGTGCTTCGACATCGGCGGGCCCGACGTCATGGACTACGCCGCGATGATGCAGCGGTTCGCGGCCGTGGCCGGGCTGCCGCGGCGGCGGATCCTGCCGGTGCCGCTGTTCACCCCGTCGCTGTCCAGCCACTGGGTCGGGCTGGTCACGCCGGTGCCGGCCGGCATCGCCCGCCCGCTGGTGGAGTCCCTGCGCAACACCGTGGTCTGCCGCGAGCACGACATCGCGGCCTACGTCCCGGACCCGCCCGAGGGGCTGCTCGGCTTCGACGAGGCGGTGCGGCTGGCCATCCAGCGGGTCCGGGAGGCCGCGGTGGACACCCGCTGGTCCTCGGCGTCGGTGCCCGGGGCGCCGTCGGACCCGCTGCCCACCGACCCCGACTGGGCCGGCGGCAGCCTCTACGTCGACGAGCGCACCCGCGCGACCGACGCCGCGCCGTCCGCCCTGTGGCGGGTGGTCGAGGGGATCGGCGGCGAGAACGGCTGGTACTCGTTCCCCCTCGCCTGGGAGGTCCGCGGCTGGCTGGACCGGGCGGTCGGCGGGGTGGGACTGCGCCGGGGACGGCGCTCGCCGTCGCGGCTCTACGTCGGCGACGCCCTGGACTTCTGGCGGGTCGAGGAGATCGAGCCCGGCCGGCTGCTGCGGCTGCGCGCCGAGATGCGGGTGCCCGGGCTGGCCTGGCTGGAGTTCCACGTGGAACAGGAGGGCGGGCGCACCCGGCTGCGGCAGAAGGCCACCTTCAAGCCGAACGGGTTGTTCGGGCACGTGTACTGGTGGGCACTCGTGCCGTTCCACGGCTTCGTGTTCGGCGGCATGCTGCGCAACGTCTGCCGGGAGGCCGAGGCGCTCGGCGAGGCGCGCGCCGCGGCCTGAGCGGGTGCGCTGAGGCGGAGGTGCGCGGCCGGGAACCGGGCCTCGGCGCACCCGCTCGGCATGGCGCCGGCTACACGAGCAGCTGGGCGGCGGCGAGCTCGCGGTAGAGCGGGCTGGAGTCGACCAGCTCGGCGTGCGTGCCCCGGGCTACCACCCGGCCGCCGTCGAGCACCACGATCTGGTCGCTGTCGAGCACCGTCGACAGCCGGTGGGCCACGACGAGCAGCGCGCGGTCCTCGGCCGCCGCGGCGAGGGTCTGCCGCAGCAGCTGCTCGTTGCGGGCGTCGAGGCTGGCGGTCGGCTCGTCGAGCAGCAGCAGCGCCGGCCGGGCCAGCAGCGAGCGGGCGATCGCCAGCCGCTGCCGCTCCCCACCCGAGAGCAGCACGCCCTCGTCCCCCACCGGGACGTCGAGCCCGCGCGGCGAGCGCTGCACCACGTCGGTGAGCCCGACGTCGGCCAGCACCGCCCACAGCTCCGGGTCGGTGGCGTCCGGGGCGGCCAGCAGCAGGTTGTCGCGCACCGAGCCGGCCAGCACCGGGGCCTCCTGCTCGACGTAGCCCAGCCGCGCCCGCAGCCCGGCCCGTGGCAGGTCGCGCACGTCGGTGCCGGCCCATCGGATCGCCCCACCGGTCAGCGGGTAGAAGCCCTCGACCAGCGCCAGCACCGTCGACTTGCCCGCGCCCGACGGCCCGACCAGCGCCACCCGGCTGCCGGCCGGCACCGCCAGCGACACCCCGCGCAGCACCTCGGTGCCGTCCGCGTAGGCGAAGGAGACGTCGTCCAGCTCGAGCAGCGGCACCTCCCGGGACGGCGGCGCCGGCGGGACCGCGACGGCGGCACCGCCCCGCTCCGGCCAGGCGTCCTCCTCCGGCGCCAGGCCGAGCACCTCCTGGATGCGGGCGAGCGCGCCCAGGCCGGTCTGCAGCTGGGTCCACGCCCCGATCGCCTGGCCCAGCGGCATGACCAGCAGGAACAGGTACAGGATGAACGCGACCAGGTCGGCGACGGCGATCGAGCCCGCGGCCACCCGGTATCCGCCGAGCCCCAGGACGGCGAGGAACGCACCCTGGACCGCGATCGAGCCCGCCGGGGAGACCAGCGCCTCCAGCCGGGCCACCCGCACCCCGGCCGCGTGGGCCCGGCCCGCGCCGGCGCCGACGACGTCGACCTCGCGGGTGGTGGCGCCGCTCGCGCGGATGGTGCGGACCGCCGACAGGGCCCGCTCCACCGCGGCGCTCATCGCGCCGACCTCCTCCTGCGCCTGCCGCGACAGCCGGCGCACGCCCCGGGTCACCGAGGCGACGACGGCCACGCCGACGGCGACCGCGACGACGGTGACCAGCAGCAGCCAGCCGTCGACCAGCGCCATCGCCACGAGGGCACCGACGCCGACCACGACCGACCCGGCGATGTCGACGACGCCGGAGGTGACGGTGGCGCGCAGGAGCGTGGTGTCCGCTCCCACCCGCGACATGAGGTCCCCGGTGCGCCGCCGGTCGTACTCGGCGATCGGCAGCCGCAGCAGCCGGTCGGCCACCGTCCGGCGGGTGGTGAGCACCACGCCCTCGGCGGTGCGCTGGAGCAGGTACTGCTGGAACGCCGACAGCGCCGAGGCGGCCACGAGGACGAGGACCAGCGTGACCACCGCGGGCAGCAGCGCCCGGCCGGCCCCGACCGCCTCGATGACCCGCGCCACCAGCGCCGGCTGGGCCAGCGCGCCGGCGGCCGCCACCAGGGACAGCGCGGCGGCGCCGAGCAGCGGTCCGCGGTGCGGGCGCAGCAGTGGGAGCAGCTCCCGCACCCCCGCCGCCGGGGCCGCCACCTGGCCGGGATCGGCGGCGGCTCCCGTGGCCGGATCGGCGGCGGGTTCCGCGCCGGGAGCGGCGGCCTGCGCGGCGCCGGCGGCGTCGCTCACGAGCCGGCGGTGAGGGCGCCGACGATCGCGGTCAGCAGGCGTGCGTGGTGCTCGATGAGCTCGGGCCGGTGGCCGTCGGGCCGGATCGCGGCGACGAAGCCGCCCTCCCAGGCGGCGCCCTGACCGGGCGACGTCCAGAACTCGTCACCGTCGTCGGTGTTGAGCAGCAGGCCGCGCACCGTCGCGTCCGCCACCAGCCGGCGGGTCACCGGACCGTCCTCGGCGGCCAGCAGCACCCACCGCGCGTCGAACTCCGGGTCGCCGCTCGGCACCTGCACCAGGCCGCCGGTGCGGTGCTTCCAGAAGCGGGCGGGCGAGAGCCGCAGCGACGGGACGGGGACGAGCACCGGCGCGGCGGTGACCGCGTACTCCGGCACCGCGTACCGGCCCGAGGCGTACAGGACGTCGAACGCGACGAGCTCGGTGGAGCCGTAGCGGCCGCGCATCACCCCGGCCGGCCGGTGGTCCTTGGTCGCCCGGACCGGCGCGGAGGCGACCAGCCCGGCGAGGGCGGCGTCCTCGGGGCCGGTGCCGTCGGAGATCGCCCAGCCGTGCTGGACCGCCCAGCCCTGCGCACCGACCGGATCGCCCTGGTAGGCGAAGACCCGTTCCACCTCGCCGGGCTGCCGCGGCCGCCGGCTGCCGAACAGGCCCCCGCGCGCCGGCTGGTCCACCGGTGGCGGACCCCACGGCGTCCGGTCGTCGTCCGGCGGGACGGGGGCGGAGGCGCCGGAGGGAGCCGGCCGGGCCGGCTCCGCGGCCGGCAGGTCCCAGCCCGGCGGCTGCCAGGGGGCGCCGTCGTCCGGCGACTGCGCGGGACCGTCGGCCGGCCGCCCGGGGGACCGTGCGGCGTCCCCCTCGCCCAGGTGGGACGGCTCCCGCCAGCCGCTGCCGTCGTCGTGCCGGTCGTCGAAGCCGTCGCGGTCGCGCGGGCTGCTCATCGCTGCATCGTCCTCCCGGAGCGGCCCGCCTCGGACCGGCTCCTATCCGTACGTGTCCCGGGGCCCCCGCCCGCGGACCGACCGCGGGCCCTTCTTCCAGCTGGGGGCCGTCGGTCCGACAACGCGCAGGCGGGTCACGACGTCCCCGCCCACCGAGGCGCGCAGCCGGCCGAGGATCGTCGGGGCGAGCAGCCGCAGCTGGGTCGCCCACGCGGTGGACTCGGCGACGACCAGCAGTTCACCCTCCGTGAGGGTCTGCGGGGTGCAGTGCGCGGCGATGTCCGGCCCGACCAGCGCCGACCAGCGGCCGAAGACGGCGCCGACCTTGGTGTGGGCGCTCCAGTCCTGCGCGGTGACCAGCGAGTCGACCAGCCGGCCCAGCGGCTGCGGGTCGTCGTCCCCCGGCCGGGGGCCGGTCCAGGCCCGGCGCGGCCCGGCGATCCGCCGCCGCGTCGGGCGCGGCCGGGCGGCCGAGGCAGCGCGCGCGGCCTCCAGCGCCGCGCGGGCGATGTCGCTGGGCCGGGACGGCGGGTCAGCGGTCACCGGACCTCCTCCTCGAGCACCGCGGCGTCCACGGCCCCATCCTCGGCGGCCCCGGCGGCCAGCGGAACCGCCTGCCCACCGGCGACCTGCACGACCGTGCCGCGCAGCTCGGCAGGGACGTCGTCGAGCACCGCGGCGGTGATGAGCGTCTGCTCCGCGGACCGGGCGACCGCGGCCAGCGCCGCACGCCGGTCGGCGTCCAGGGTGGCGAAGACGTCGTCCAGCACGAGCACCGGCTCCTCGCCGTCGGCCCGCAGCAGCTCGAAGCAGCCGAGCTTGAGGGCCAGCGCCAGCGACCAGGACTCCCCGTGGCTGGCGAACCCCTTGGCCGGCAGGGTGCCGAGGGAGAGGACGAGGTCGTCGCGGTGCGGCCCGACCAGGGTCATCCCCCGGTCCACCTCCTCGCCGCGCCGCTCGGCGACCCGCTCCCGCAGCGCCGTGCTGAGCTCGGCCGCGTCGGGCAGCCGCGCCCCCTCGGCCGGCGGGGTGCCGTCACCGGCCAGCGGCACGGTGCTGGCGTAGCCCAGCGCCGCCACCGCGGCGTCGGCCCCGGCCACCCCGGCGTAGGCGCGGGCCACGTGCGGACCGAGATCGGCGACCAGCCGCAGGCGGGCAGCCAGCAGCTGACCCCCGAGGTCGATCAGGTGACCGTCCCAGACGTCGAGGGTCGCGAGGGCGTTGCCGCGGGCCAGCCGCGCGGTCTTGAGCAGGGCGTTGCGCTGCTTGAGCACCCGGTCGTAGTCACTGCGCACACCGGCCAGCCGCGGCGTCCGGCTGACCAGCAGGTCGTCGAGGAACCGGCGCCGCTCGGCGGGGTCGCCCCGGACCAGCACGAGGTCCTCCGGGGCGAACAGGACCGACTTGACCAGGCCCAGCAGCTCGCGTGGCCGGGGCAGCGGCGCCCGGTTGACCCGGACGCGGTTGGCCCGGCCGGGGTTGATCTCGATCTCGACGAGCAGTTCACGGTCCTCGCGGCGCAGCGCCGCGCGCACCACCGCCTGCGCGGCGCCCTGGCGGACCAGGGGTGCGTCCGAGGAGACCCGGTGGCTGCTCATCGTGGCCAGGTAGCCGACCGCCTCGACCAGGTTGGTCTTGCCCTCGCCGTTGCGGCCGACGACGACCGTCGGCCCGGGGCGCAGGGCGAGGTCCACGCGGTCCCAGTTGCGGAACGAGCCGAGCTGCAGGTGGCGCAGGTACACCTCAGCGTCCCCGTGGTGAGGCGCTGGAACGGCCCCCCTGCAGGGCCCCGCCGCGAGCCTGCGAGTGGTGGGGGGCAGGGGGGTCCTCTCTCATGCCGGGCGCTCGGCCTCCTGCGCCTGCACCGCGTGCACGGCGTGCCCGCCGAACTGCTGGCGCAGCGCGGCGACGGCCTTCATCGTCGGCGAGTCCTCCTGGCGCGAGGAGAAGCGGGCGAACAGCGAGGCGGCGATCGTCGGCATGGGGACGGCGTTCTCGATGGCCTGCTCGACGGTCCAGCGGCCCTCGCCGGAGTCCTCCGCGTAGCCCTTGATGCGGTCGAGCTCCGGGTCCTCGTCCAGGGCGCGGACCAGCAGGTCCAGCAGCCAGGAGCGGATGACGGTGCCCTGGGTCCAGGACTTGACCACGCCGGGGACGTCCTCGATGAGGTCGACGGCGGCCAGCAGCTCGTAGCCCTCGCCGTAGGCCTGCATCATCGCGTACTCGATGCCGTTGTGGACCATCTTCGAGAAGTGGCCGGCGCCCACCGGGCCGGCGTGCACGAAGCCCGCGCCCGGCAGCTCCTGGCCCGACGCGTCCTTCGGCGCCGGCGGCTTGAGGGCGTCGAAGACCGGCTGCACCTTGGCGACGTCGTCCTTCGTGCCGCCGACCATCAGCGCGTAGCCGTTCTCCAGACCCCACACCCCACCGGAGACGCCGGCGTCGACGTAGCCGATGCCCTTCTCGCGGCACAGCACGTCGTGGACCTGGTCGTCGGTGTACTTCGAGTTGCCGCCGTCGACGATCACGTCGCCGGGGCTCAGCAGCTCGGCCAGTTCCTTCACCGTCGCCTTGGTGGGCTCACCCGCCGGCACCATCACCCACACCACGCGCGGTGCCGACAGCGCCTCCACCAGGGCGGGCAGGCTGTCGACGTCCCGCCTGTCCGGGTGGTGGTCGAAGCCGACGACCTCGTGGCCGGCGCGGCGCAGCCGCTCGCGCATGTTGCCGCCCATCTTGCCCAGCCCGATCAGCCCCAGCTGCACGACGACGTCCTCTCCTCGAGATAGAAGGACCCTCCTGCCCCCCACCACTCGCAGGCTCGTGGCGGGACCCTGCAGGAGAGCCTGCCTCGGCACCGGCCGGGGCGCGACTGGTTCCTCAGCCGGGCAGGCGCACCGGCATGATCAGGTAGCGGTAGCTGCCGGGGCGCTCGGCCGCCGCGGCGGCGCCGTCGTCGTCGGCCGCCGGCTCCTCCACCCCGGAGAGGACGGCGGGCTTGAGCGGGCTGGTGAAGTCCATCCGCGCCCGCGGCGTGTGCACCGCGGCCAGCCCGTCGAGCAGGAACGTCGGGTTGAAGCCGATGGTCAGCGGCTCGCCGTCGAACTCGACGTCGCAGCGCTCCTCGGCCTGCCCCTCGTCGTCACTGCCGCCGGCCCGCAGGGTGACCTGACCCGGCGTGAACTCGCAGCGCAGCGGCGTGCCCCGCTCGGCGACGAGGGCGACACGCTTGGCGGCGTCGGTGAACAGGCCCACCGGGAGCACCGCGTTGGCGTGCGACTCGTTGGGCATGATCGCGCGGTACTTGACGAACTCGGCGTCCAGCAGCCGGGTCGTGGTCTGCCGGTCCTTGCCCGAGAGGCCGAGGATGCCCTCCCCCGAGCTGCCCGAGGACAGCGACAGGGTGATCTCCGGGCCGCTGGTCAGCGTCTTCGCCGCGTCGGCCAGCGTGCGGGCGGGGACGAGCACCGCCGCGGACAGCCCCGGGGACTCCGGGCGCCAGGCGAACTCACGGACCGCCAGCCGGTAGCGGTCGGTCGCCGCGAGGGTGACCAGGTCGTCGTCGATCTCCAGCCGGACGCCGGTGAGCATCGGCAGGGTGTCGTCGCGGCCGGCGGCGACGGCGACCTGCCCGACCGCCTCGGCGAAGACGTCACTGTCCACCACACCGGCCGAGGACGGCATCGACGGCAGGGAGGGGTAGTCCTCCACCGGCAGCGTCGGCAGGCTGAACCGCGCGTTGCCACAGGCGATGGACAGCCGCGGCCCCTCGGCGGTGATGTCGACCGGGTGCGGCGGCAGTGCCCGGGTGATCTCCGCCAGCAGCCGGCCGGGCACGAGGGTGCGGCCGCTCTCGGTGGCCTGCACGTCGACCTCCGCGCGCGCGGAGACCTCGTAGTCGAACCCGCTCACCGACAGCTGGCTGCCGTCGACCTCGAGCAGGATGCCGGCCAGCACCGGCACCGACGGCCGGGGCGGCAGGCTGCGCGCCGTCCATGCGACGGCATCGGCGAGCACCTCACGTGCCACCCGGAACTTCATGACCTGATCCACCCCAGCTCTGTCCGTGCTGCTCCTACTGCGGTGCTCATCGTGCCTTGTACTCCTGACTTGCGGGTGACCGCTGTCCCGATCAGGTGCGCTCCAGCCCCTGCAGACCCTGCTTCCCCACCCTGAATGTGGTTCGAGAACTCATGGAGAGAACTCCCTCATCCTCGTCATCACTGGTGTGGAAGCTGGGGATCGGGCACTTCTGCCCAGGTCAGGGCCGAAGTCGACATGTTGGCCGGCTGTGGGTGCAGCAGCGTCATCTGTTGTCGACACGTGGACATCTCGACGACTGTGCACACCGACCGTCGTCTCTCCACCTGCTGTCCCCTGGTTCCCCCAGTGCCCGTCCCCAGGTGCTGTGCACGACGCCGGCCCCGCCGACGCGGCCGATCCGGGACCTGACGGAGGTCGGTCGCATACCAGCAGGTCAACGACGTGCGGGTGACGGGAGGACGACGAACCGACGACGGCACGCCCACGGACCGGCGTCACGACGCGTGAGGTCCTCCCTACGAGATACCCCCAGACTGTGCACATCCCTGGGGACAACTCGTCGACGAGTCGACCGGCGCCCGGCCGGTCACCGCGGCATCCCGGGCGCAGACGTGCCCTGACGCCATGCACACGCTTGTGCACAGGTGTGGAGAAGTCGACCGTGCTGACCGTCATTGCACTGCGGTCCTCCGGACCGCACCGCGGCCAACGAGGGTTCCCGGCTGCCGTGGAGCCCCACCCGTGTCCCGGTCGGGAGACCCCTCCGGGCCTCCGCGACCGGTCCACTCCCCGCCGGGCTGCCGTTCCCGGCCCGGTGCCCGGCTCACCACGGCCAGCGGCCTCACCCGGCGCCCCTCACCCGGCGTCCCCGGCCGCGCCCGATCGGCCTCCGACCGGCGGCGGTCCCCGGCGGGGTTACTGGCGGGCGCGGCTCTTGATGCGGGCGGTCAGCTCGGTGACCTGGGTGTACGTGGCCCGGCGCTCGCTCATCAGGTTGGTGATCTTCTTCACCGCGTGCATGACCGTGGTGTGGTCCTTGCCGCCGAAGGAGGCACCGATCCGCGGCAGGGACAGCTCGGTGAGCTCCCGGCACAGGTACATCGCGATCTGCCGGGCGTTGACCAGCGTGCGGCTGCGGTTGGAGCCCTGCAGCTCCTCCATCGTCACGGAGAAGTACTCCGCGGTCGCGGCCATGATGATCGCCGCGGTGATCTGCGGGCCCTGCTCGTCGCTGATGAGGTCCTTGAGCACCAGCTCGGCCAGCGGCAGGTCCACCTGCTGCTTGTTCAGCGACGCGAACGCCGTCACCCGGATCAGCGCGCCCTCGAGCTCGCGGATGTTGGTCTGCACCTTGCTGGCGATGAACTCCAGCACCGGGTCGGGCACCTGGAGCCGCTCGCCGTAGGCCTTCTTCCGCAGGATCGCGATGCGGGTCTCCAGGTCCGGCGCCTGGACGTCGGTGATGAGGCCCCACTCGAAGCGGGTCCGCAGCCGGTCCTCGAGCGTGGTCAGCTTCTTCGGCGCCCGGTCGGAGGTGATGACGATCTGCTTGCTGGCGTTGTGCAGCGTGTTGAAGGTGTGGAAGAACTCCTCCTGCGTCCGCTCGGCACGCTCCAGGAACTGGATGTCGTCGATGAGCAGGAAGTCGATGTCCCGGTAGCGACGGCGGAAGTCCTCGGCCCGGCCGGAGTGCACCAGGTTGATGAACTCGTTGGTGAACTCCTCGGTGCTCACGTACCGCACCCGCACGTTGGGGAACATCCGCGCCGCGTAGTGCCCGATCGCGTGCAGCAGGTGGGTCTTGCCCAGCCCGGAGTCGCCGTAGATGAACAGCGGGTTGTAGGCCCGCGCCGGTGCCTCGGCCACCGCGACCGCCGCGGCGTGGGCGAACCGGTTGCTGTTGCCGATGACGAAACTGTCGAAGACGTACTTGGGGTTCAGCCCCGGGTCCTGGGCACCGGCCGGCGCGCGACGGTCCCCGAACAGCGGGACGGCGTCGCCTCCGCGCCCACCCGCTCCGCGGCCCTCACTGCGGCGGCCGCGACCGCTCGCCGACGGTGCGTCGTCGTCCCGGCCGGTGGGCTCGAGGTCGAAGGGCAGGACGGCGGCGCCGTCCTCGTCCACGTCCCCGCCGCCCCAGTCACGGTCGGCACCCCGGGTGCCGCGGCCGGCGGCCCGGCGCGTCGGCGGGCTCCAGTCGGTGGCCGGCCGGTCCTCCTCGTCCCGCTCGGGCGCGGGCCGCTCCGGGAGACCGGGGCGCTCCGCCGCGTCGCGCTCCCAGGTCAGGGGGCGCGTGACGTCGGCCCGGACGCCGAAGGCGCTGCGCCCGTCGTCGGTGCGGTCGCGGGTCTCGCGGTCCTCCTCGGCGCGCTGGGCCTCGACGGCGGACCACGGCCGCCGGGTCGGGACCTCCGGGCGCGGCTCCTCCTCGGGCTGGGCCGGGGTGTCCTCCACCTGGACGGCGACGCGGATGTCGCGACCGAGCTGCTCGGACAGCGCCTCGGCCAGCACCCGCCGCATGCGCGACTCGAGCACGGTCTGGGTGAACTCGTTGGGCGCCGACAGCACCGCGGTGTCCTCGAACACCCCGACCGGCCGGGTCAGGTTCAGCATCGCGTTCTGCTGCGGGGACAGACTCGTCGCCAGCCGCTCGCGGATCTGGTCCCAGACCGTCGCCAGGTCCACCGTGGCATCGGCCATGACCGTGTCCTCCCCAAACCGTGTGTTCGTCGCCACTGCCGCGGGGTGCGCACCGCCGCGCCCGATCCCTCGGCAGTTCCCCGCTGTGGACAGCCGGACACACGGTGTCCACACCGTCGTCCACAGGTTGTGCACGGTCGACGACGCGCTCGTCGGGCATCCGCTCGCGCGGGCCGGTCAGGGACGTCGTCGCTGGTCGGGGAGGGGGTCGAGAGGTTGTTCGAGGAGCGCGGTGGTCGGTCGACCCAGCGGGGCGGCCCCGGTACCGGACGCGGTCGTCCGGTGTGGAGCGACGGCGACGCTAACAGCCTCGTCCACAGCCGGGCAACGAGACCGGCGGCGCCGCGCGGCGCGGCGCGGGGCGTGTCGCCGGGAACCCGCGGCGCGCCGTTCGCTCCCACCGCCGCGTCTGGGGGAGCCTGGGGAGTCCGTGTCCGGACGGCCCTCCGGCACCGGGGAATCCTCGGCTATGCTGGCGGGAGTCTGTGGACGGGGAGCCGGTCCTGCCGAGCTCCAACCGTCCCTCCGCGCGTGCCTGCCCGCCGGCCGGTGCGCACCGTCGATGTCGTGTAGTGGGAGTACCTCGTGAGCAAGCGCACGTTCCAGCCGAACAACCGCCGCCGGTCCAAGACCCACGGCTTCCGGCTGCGTATGCGCACCCGCGCGGGCCGGGCGATCATCGCCGGCCGTCGGCGCAAGGGTCGCGAGAAGCTCTCCGCCTGAGGTGCTGCCCGCGCAGGCACGCCTGCGCCGGCGTCCGGAGTTCACCGCGGTCGTCCGGTCCGGTCGGCGTGCCGGACGGCCGACCATGGTGCTCCACTACCTCCCCGAACGGCCCGTGACTCCGGCCGCCGGCACCGCCGGCGAGACCGGCGGTCCACGGGCCGGCTTCGTGGTGGGCAAGGCCGTGGGCAACTCCGTGGTCCGGCACCGCGTGACGCGCCGGCTGCGGGCGGTCGTCCTGGGCGAGCTGCACCGGCTGCCCGCAGCGGCCGACCTCGTCGTCCGCGCCCGTCCCGAGGCGGCGACCGCGAGCTCGGTCGACCTGCGCCGGGACCTCGCGGCCGGTCTGGACCGCCTCCTCGGCTCCCGGACCCGCACCTCGTGAGCGGCGCCGCGGTCCCTTCCGGTTCCTCCCCCGCTGCCTCGCGCGGGCGGGGACCGGTGGGCCGCGCCCTGCTGGGCGCGGTGCGCTTCTACCAACGCGCGGTCAGCCCGGCGCTGCCGCCGCGCTGCCGGTTCGCCCCCACGTGCAGCGCCTACGCCGTCGAGGCGATCGAAGTCCACGGCGCCGCCCGCGGCAGCTGGCTGGCACTGCGCCGCCTGCTCAAGTGCGCGCCCTGGCACCCCGGGGGCTTCGACCCCGTTCCCCGGGTGAGCACCGCACCACCCGGAACCGACCGAGCCACCCCGCCGGCCCCCGCCCGGGCCCCGCAGGAGGAGTCCCCCCTTGCTTGACTGGCTGTACACCGCCATCTCGTGGGTCATGGCCCGGTGGCACTCGTTGTGGGACGCCGTCTTCGGTGACCCCCCGGCCGGGACGGGCCTGTCCGGGCTGGCCTGGGCGCTGTCGATCGTCTTCCTTGTCGTCACGATCCGGGTGCTGCTGTTCCCGCTGTTCGTCAAGCAGATCAAGTCGCAGCGGGCGATGCAGGAGATCCAGCCGGAGATCCAGAAGCTGCGCAAGCAGTACGGCAGCGACAAGCAGGGCTTCAGCCAGGCGATGATGGCGCTGCAGAAGGAGCGCGGGGTCAACCCGCTGGCCGGGTGCCTGCCGATCCTCCCTCAGATCCCGGTCTTCCTCTCGTTGTTCCACGTGCTGCGCCGTCTCGCCCCCGGTGCGCCGGGCCTCTACGGCTGGAGCGACCAGCTCACCGACGAGGCCGCGCGGGCGCCGTTCTTCGGGGCGCCCATCTCCTCCTCGTTCGACATGTCCGGGGAGAAGGAAGCGGCGATCCTCGCGCTGCCCGGGGTCACCTACACCAGCATCCGGGTCGTCGCCTTCATCCTCATCGTCATCATGTGCGTGACGACGTACGTGACGCAGCGCCAGACGATGAAGCGCTCCGGCCCGGTCGAGGGTCAGGCCGCCACGGTGCAGAAGCTGCTGCTCTACGGCATGCCGATCAGCCTCTTCGTCACCGGCTTCTTCTTCCCCATCGGCGTCCTCCTCTACTGGTTCACCAACAACCTGTGGACGCTGGGGCAGCAGTACTTCATCCTCCGCAAGATGCCGCCGCCCGGCTCCCCCGCGGCGCTGGCCAAGGCGGCCGCCGACAAGCCCGCTGTCGACCCGAAGACCCTCGCGCCGAAGCCCGGGGCGAAGCCGGTCCGGCCGAAGCCCGGCCGTCCCGCGGCGCCGTCGTCCACGGTGGACCCGGCCAACCCGACCGGCGACACCACGCCGTCGGACACCACGCCGTCGGACACCACGCCGTCCGGTACCGCGTCGTCCGACGGCGTGAGCGGGTCGTCGGCAGCCTCGTCCAACGGCCAGGCGCCCGGCGGCAAGGGCTCGGCCAGCAGGCCACGCGGGACCACCGCCGGCCGCGGCGGCAGCCCGGGCCCGGCCAACCGGGGCAAGCGCAAGCGCCGCTGACGGCGCGCACCGGCGTCCGCGCGGGCGCCGTCCGGCTCCGGCCGGCCACCGACCACCGGGGAAGCCCGGATGACCGACCACGGGAGGAGACGCCATGAGCGCCCCGCAGAACCCCACAGACACGTCCGTGACCGCTGAGGCGACGTCGGGTGCGGTCCTCAGCCCCCTGCCCGGCGACCCCGGACCGGCCCAGCCGGACCTGCCTGACCCGGACGCCGACAGCGCCGACGCCGTCGTCGACCCGGCGGACACCGACGACGAGGACGGCGGGGACGACCTGCTCGTGCGCGAGGGCGACGTCGCGGGGGACTACCTGGAGCGGCTGCTCGACATCCTCGACGTGGACGGGGACATCGACCTCGACGTGGAGGGCGACCGCGCCTCGGTCGCGATCGTCGGCGGGGAGCTGCAGGACCTCGTCGGTGCGGACGGCTCGGTGCTGGAGGCCCTGCAGGAGCTGACCCGGCTGGCCGTGGCGCAGTCCACCGGCGTGCGCAGCCGGCTCATGCTCGACATCAGCGGGTTCCGGGCCAAGCGCCGCGCCGACCTGACCACCCTGGCCGCCGAGGCGGCCCGCCGGGTGGCGCAGAGCCGGCAGCCGGAGCGGCTGGCGGCGATGAACCCGTTCGAGCGCAAGGTCGTCCACGACGTCATCGCCGGCGTCGCCGGTGTGCACAGCGAGTCGGAGGGCGAGGAGCCCAACCGCCGCGTCGTGGTGCTGCCGGATCGGTGAGTGCCCCCGCCGACGTCCCGGCCGTCCCACCGGCCCCACCCGTAGCGCGGGCGGTGTTCGGGGACGCCGTCGCCGACGCCGAGCGCTACGTGGCCCGGCTGGCCACCGACGGCGTCACCCGCGGGCTGATCGGCCCGCGGGAGGTGCCGCGGTTGTGGGAGCGGCACGTGCTCAACAGCGCCGCCGTCGCCGAGGCGGTCCCCTCCGGGGCCCGGGTGGTGGACGTCGGCAGCGGTGCCGGCCTGCCCGGCGTCCCGCTGGCGCTGGCCCGGCCGGACCTCCAGCTCACGCTGGTGGAGCCCATGGCCCGCCGGGTGGAGTTCCTCGAGGAGGTCGTCGCCGAGCTGCAGGCCCCGTGGCGGGTGGTCCGCGGGCGGGCCGAGGAGCGCTCCGTGCGCACCGCCGTCGGGCCGGTCGACGTGGTCACCGCCCGGGCGGTGGCGGCGCTCCCCCGCCTGGTGTCGTGGTGCCGCGGGCTGATGCGGCCGGGCACGCTGCTGGTCGCCCTGGTGGGCGCGCGGGCGGTGGAGGAGCTCCCTGCCCTGGTGCCCGAGCTCGAGGCCGCCGGGATGCGGGAGATCCACGCTCGGGCTGTCGGTGCGGAGCTGGGCGACGCTGCCACTACCGTGGTGGTCATGACGCGTGGGCCACGGTGACCTCCGCCGCCTGTTCCACGTGGAACCCGTACATCTCCCCGAGCCCGTTCCACGTGAAACGGATCGGCAGGAAGGACCCGAGATGACCGACCCGGGCCAGCGGCTGCGGAGCAGCCTCGCCGCCGACCAGGCGGCCAGCTCCGGAGCGGACTTCGACAGCCCCATCGCCATGGAGGCCCTGCGGGCCACTCGAGTGCTGCACGCGGCCAACCAGGAGCCCTTCCCCAAGCCGGGGCGGATCCGGGTCATCACCATCGCCAACCAGAAGGGCGGCGTCGGCAAGACGACGTCGGCGGTGAACCTCGGGGTGGCGCTCGCGCTCTACGGTCTGCGGACGCTGGTGATCGACCTCGACCCGCAGGGCAACACGAGCACCGCGCTGGGCGTCGAGCACACCGTCGGGACGCCGTCGGTCTACGACGCCCTGGTGGGTGACAGCTCGCTGTCGGAGGTGGTCCACCCGACCACCGCCAGCCCGCTCCTCCTCTGCGTGCCCGCCACCATCGACCTCGCCGGCGCGGAGATCGAGCTGGTCTCCGTCGTCGCCCGCGAGTACCGGCTGCGCCGGGCGATCGAGGCCTATCTCGTCGCCCTGCCGGCCGAGCAGCGGCCGCACTACGTCCTGGTGGACTGCCCGCCGTCCCTCGGGCTGCTCACGCTCAACGCGCTGGTGGCCGGCGACGAGGTGCTCATCCCGATCCAGTGCGAGTACTACGCGCTGGAGGGGCTGGGGCAGCTGCTCAACAACATCGACCTGGTGCGCCAGCACCTCAACCCGGGCATCGCCGTCCGCACCATCCTGCTGACGATGTACGACGCGCGGACCAAGCTCGCCGACCAGGTCGCGGAGGAGGTCCGCAGCCACTTCGGGGACCTGGTGCTCGACGCGGTGATCCCCCGCAACGTGCGCGTGTCCGAGGCGCCGGGCTACGGCCAGTCGGTGCTCACCTACGACCCCGGCTCCCGCGGCTCGACGAGCTACGTCGAGGCCGCCCGTGAGCTGGCCGAGCGGGGCGTCTCGTTGCCGCCGCTCGCCTCGCGCACGGGCCCCGGGATGCCCGCCGTCCCCCCGCCGCCGCTGGGTGCGGCATTCCCCGACACCGACGCGGCCGCCGTGCCCGTCCCCCCTTCTTCTCCTGAGGAGCGAGCATGACCAAGCGCGGTGGCCTGGGCCGGGGGCTCGCGGCACTGATCCCCACCAGCGCCCCGCCCGTCGAGCAGCCGACGCTGCCGGGCGCGCAGCCCGAGGACGGTGCGGCCGCGGCCCCCGCGCCGGCGGCCGAGGCGCCGTCCGCTCCGCCGGTGCACCTGCTGCCGCCGGCGGCCCAGGCGGCCGAGACCGTGGCCCGGCAGCGGGAGGAGGCAGCGGTCGGCGTCCCCGGGGCGCAGCTGCGCGAGGTGGCCGTCGGCGAGGTCGTGCCCAACCCCAAGCAGCCCCGCCAGGTCTTCGACGACGAGGCGCTGGAGGAGCTCACCTACTCGGTCCGGGAGTTCGGCCTCCTGCAGCCGATCGTGGTGCGCGAGCGCACCGAGGGCGGCTACGAGCTCATCATGGGCGAGCGGCGGCTGCGGGCCGCCCGCGCCGCCGAGCTGGACACCGTGCCGGCCATCGTCCGCGACACCACGGACGACGCCCTGCTCCGGGACGCCCTGCTGGAGAACATCCACCGCGTCCAGCTCAACCCGCTGGAGGAGGCCGCGGCCTACCAGCAGCTGCTGGAGGAGTTCGGCGCCACCCACGAGGAGCTGGCGCAGCGCATCGGCCGCAGCCGGTCGCAGGTCACCAACACCATCCGGCTGCTGAAGCTGCCGGTGAAGGTCCAGACGCGGGTCGCGGCCGGGGTCATCTCCGCCGGGCACGCCCGGGCGCTGCTCGGCCTGGCCGATGCCGAGGCCCAGGACGCGCTGGCCACCCGGATCGTCGCCGAGGGGCTGTCGGTGCGGGCCACCGAGGAGGCGGTCGCGATGGCCGCCGCCGAGCAGCCCTCGGCCAAGCGGCGCGCCCGGCGGTTCAGCGCCCCCGGGGTCGAGGACCTCGCCGGCCGGCTGTCGGACGCCTTCGAGACCAAGGTGAAGATCCAGATCGGCCGGGCCAAGGGCCGCATCGTCGTCGAGTTCGGGTCCGTCGACGACCTGCAGCGCATCATCGGCCAGATGGCGCCGGAGATCAGCGGCCGCCAGACCGAGGACTGAGGCCGCTCGACGACGAAGGCCGGGTTACGTCACAGACGTAACCCGGCCTTCGCGCGTCGGCCCCTGGCCTGGTCCCGGGCACCCCCGAGCTGGCGAGCGAGGAGTCCCCCTCAGCGTTCGGTGGTCGCCCGGCGGGTCAGCAGCCGGGAGAGGACGTCACCGAGCGAGTGCCCGGCCGCCTCCACCGCCATGGGGAACATCGACGTCTCGGTGAGCCCCGGGGAGACGTTCACCTCCAGGAAGTGCACCTCGCCGTCCGGGCTGACGATCGCATCGGTGCGGGACAGGTCGGCCAGCCCGAGCACCCGGTGCACCTGGACGGCGAGCGCCGCGGCCGCGGCCGCCACCTCGTCGGGCACCCGCGCCGGGGCGTGGTACTCGGTGAGGCCGGGGGTGTAGCGGGCCGTGTAGTCGAACACGCCCGACTCCGGCGCGATCTCCACCGCCGGCAGCGCCTCGGGCCCCTCCCCGAGGTCGACGACGGAGAGGGCGAGCTCCACGCCGTCGACGAACCGCTCGACGAGCACGGTGTCGCCGTAGGCGAAGCAGCTGACCATCGCGGCCGGGAGGTCCTCCACCCGGGTCACCTTCTGCGCCCCCAGCGCGGACCCGCCCGAGGCCGGCTTGACCATGAGCGGCAGGCCGAGCCGGGCCACGATGAGGTCCAGCACCGCGCCCGCGCCGAGCTCGCGGAACGTGCTGTGCGGCAGGGCCACCCAGTCCGGCGTCGTGACGCCCGCGGAGCGCACCACCGACTTCGCGGCGGGCTTGTCCCAGGCCAGCCGGCAGGCCGCGGCGGGCGACCCCACGTAGGGGACGCCGGCCAGGTCGAGCACCGCCCGCAGCGCGCCGTCCTCGCCGGTCGCCCCGTGCAGCGCGATGAACACCGCGTCGGCCGGGGCGGCGGCCAGTCCGGGCAGCAGCTCGGCGTCGGCGTCCCGGACCTCGGCGTCCACCCCGGCGCGGGTCAGCTCCTCCCACACCTGGGTGCCGGAGGAGAGGCTGACCTCGCGCTCGAAGTTCAGCCCACCGGCCAGGACGACGGCGCGCAGGGGGTGCGGTGCCGCCGCGGACTCCGCGGCGGGTGCGGCCGACTCACTCATGCGCGTCCGTCCTCGTAGGTGTCGCTGTTGGCCGGGCCGACGATGTTCTCGGCCTCGTGGCTGCGGGTGGACCGGGTGACGGCCCGGAAGGAGCCGGTGTCCACGGCGCCGAAGGTGGAGTGCAGGTCCAGCTCGGCCTCGATGACGCGGGCCAGCCGGCGCACGCCCTCGCGGATCTGGTCCGGCTCGGGGTAGCAGTAGGACAGCCGCATGTACTCGCGCCCCGACCCGTCGGCGTAGAAGCCGATGCCCGGCACGTAGGCGACGTGCGCGTTCACCGCGCGCGGCTGCATCAGCTTGGCGTCCAGGCCGTGCGGCAGCTTGAGCCACACGTAGAACCCGCCGTCCGGCCTGGTCCAGGTGGTGCCCGCCGGCATCAGCTGCTCGAGGGACTCCAGCGTGGCGTCGCGGCGCTCGCGGTAGAGCTCGACGAAGTGCTTGATCTGCTCGCGCCACGGCTGGGTGTCCAGGTACCGCGCGACGGCGTACTGGGTGAGCGAGGGCGGGCAGAGCACCTGCGCCTCGGTGGCCAGCACCAGCTTCTCGCGCACGGCGAGCGGGGCGAGCACCCAGCCCACGCGCAGGCCCGGGGAGAACGTCTTGGAGAACGACCCGAGGTAGATGACCCGCCGGCTGTCGCGCGCCCGCAGCGCCCGCATCGGCTCCCGGTCGAAGCCGAGCAGCCCGTAGGGGTTGTCCTCGACGACGAGCAGGTCGTAGCGCTCGGCGATCTCCATGACCGCCTGGCGGCGCGGCTCGGACAGCGTCACCCCGGCCGGGTTGTGGTAGTTCGGCACCGTGTAGAGGAACTTCACCCGGTCGCCGTTGGCCCGGCACTCCAGCAGGGCCTGCTCCAGGGCCTCGGGGATCAGGCCGTCGTCGTCCATCGGGACGTGCCGGACCCGCGCCTCCGAGGCGTCGAAGACGCCGAGCGCGCCCACGTACGACGGCCCCTCGGCGAGGACGACGTCACCGGGGTCGCAGAAGACCCGGGTGACGAGGTCCAGCCCCTGCTGGGAGCCGACGGTGACCACGACCTCGCTGGGCGAGGCGTCGGTGATGCCCTCCAGCGCCATGACGTCGCAGATGCGCTCGCGCAGCCGCGGGTCGCCCTGACCGGAGCCGTACTGCAGGGTCTGCGCGCCCATGCCGGAGACCAGCTCGCCGATCATCGAGCCCACCGCGTCCAGCGGCAGCGCCGTGACCGCCGGCATGCCCCCGGCCAGCGAGACGACCTCGGGCCGGCTCACGACCGAGAACAGTGCCCGGATCTCCGAGGTCTTCATCCCGTGCGTGCGTGCTGCGTACCGGTCCGCCAGAGGGTCCAGCCGCGGATGGCGCGGAGCCGGGTGGGGGGTCACGCCGGGGCCCGGAGGCGTGCCGGGCGGGAGATTGGCCACCCGTCGAGTGTAGGGAGCCGCCCGCCGTTGCCCGCCGGGGACACGGCGGGCAGGACGGACCAGTCCGCTCACACCCTCCCGGGGAGGACGAAGGTGCCGGTCGGCGGGTCGGCCTCGGCGGGCAGGAACAGCCGCTGGACGGCGGCCAGGACGGCGCTGGCCACGGTGCTGCGCAGCCGGGCGTCGAGCAGCAGCAGCCGGTCCACCGGGTGGGAGAGGTAGCCGCAGTCGATGCGCACCGCGGGCATGCGGGTCATGCGCAGCAGGTCCCAGGTCTTGGGGTGCGAGCCGAGGTCGATCAGGCCGGTGCGCGCCACCACCTCGCGGCGCAGCAGGTTGGCGAACTGCTCCCCCACCGTGGACGACGCCCCGGACCCGGTGCCGTAGTAGTAGCTGGCCACGCCGCGGGCGTGCTCGGAGGCGTGCGCGTCGATGTGCAGGGAGAGGAAGAGGTCGGCGCGGGCGTCGTTGGCGAACGCCGTCCGGTCGGCCGGGTCGGGGTTCTGCTTCCGGCCGCGGGTCAGGTAGACGGTCGCCCCCGCGGCGGCGAGCCGGCCCTCGATGCGGGAGGCCAGGTCGAGGACGAGGTCGGCCTCGGTGGTCTCCCCCGCGGTGAACCCGGTGTCGGCCCCGCCGTGCCCGGGGTCGATGACGATCCGCCGCCCGATGAGGTGCGGTCCGCTCTCCACGAAGCTGGCGCTCTGCCGCAGCAGCTGCGGGCGGCCGCCGGTGACCTTGCGGCCGAGCTGGCGCAGCGCGCGCAGCGTCGCCGGCCCGCAGGTGCCGTCGGAGGTCAGCCCGTAGTCGCGCTGGAAGGCCCGCAGGCCGACCTCGGTCTCCGGCCCGAAGACGCCGTCCACCGGGCCGGCGTCGTAGCCGAGCTCGTGCAGCCGCTCCTGCAGGTTGGTGACGTCGTCCCCGCGGATGGGCCGCTCCGGGTCGTGGTGCAGCAGCCGGTCGCCCAGGGACCAGCGGGCCTCCGAGAGGGCCCGGTAGGTCTCCGCACCGACCCGGCCGTCGACCGAGAGGCCACGGACCTGTTGGAAGTGCCGGACGGCGAGCTCGGTGGCCGGGCCGTAGACCGCGTCCTCGAGCGACTCGTCCTCGGTGCCGCCGTCCCCGGAGGGCAGCAGGGCGAGCGCGCGCAGGGCGGCCTGCACGTCGGCCACGGCGGGGCCCCGGTCACCGGGGCCCAGGGGGTGCATGCGGCTGTCGGTTCCCATCGTGGGGTCGATTGTGGTCCCCGGCCGTGCGCCCGGCCTCCCGGGGGGCACCCGGACGCACGAGGGCCTCCCCGGCACACGGCCGGGGAGGCCCTCAGTGACGTGCTGGAACGGCCACCCTTCGGGGCCCACGCCGAGCGTGCGAGGCGTGGGGGGAAGGGGGTCCTCTGTCAGATGTAGTCGGCGAGGTCCGAGAGGATCGCGCCCTTCGGCTTGGCCCCGATGATGCTCTTCACCGGCTTGCCACCCTGGAAGACCGTCATCGTCGGGATCGACATGACCTGGTAGTCACGGGCGATCTGCGGGTTCTCGTCGATGTTCAGCTTGGCGATCGTCAGCTTGTCGCCGTGCTCGGCGGCGATCTCCTCGAGGACCGGAGCGACCATCTTGCACGGGCCGCACCACTCCGCCCAGAAGTCGACGAGCACGGGCTTGTCGCTGCCCAGCACGTCGTCGGCGAAGCTGGCGTCGGTGACCGTCACGGTGTTGCCTGCCATGGTCGTTCTCCTCGTGGTTCGTGGCTGTGGTGTGGGCCTGGCAGGGGTAACCGACCGGACCGGCCGTCTATGCCCCGGCCTGGTGGGTGCCCCGCATCACCCGACGGCGAACGGGCTCAGCGCTCGCCGAAGGACTCGGCGAGGTACCGCTCGGCGTCGATCGCGGCCGAGGCGCCGGTGCCGGCCGAGGTGATGGCCTGCCGGTAGATGTGGTCGACGACGTCGCCGCAGGCGAAGACACCGTCGATGTTGGTCCGGGTGGTCGGGTGCTCGACCTGGATGTAGCCCTCGTCGTCCAGCTTCAGCTGGCCGGCGAAGATCTCGCTGCGCGGGTCGTGGCCGATCGCCACGAAGACGCCGGTGACCGGGACGGTCTCGGTGCCGCCGCTCTCCACGTCGGTGAGCTGGACGCCGGAGACGGTCTCCTCACCGAGGACGTCGGTGACCTGCTTGCCGAGCGCCCAGCGGATCTTCTCGTTCTCCTGGGCACGCTGCTGCATGATCTTCGAGGCGCGCAGCTCCTGGCGCCGGTGCACCACGGTGACGGTCTTGGCGAAGCGGGTGAGGAAGGTGGCCTCCTCCATCGCCGAGTCGCCGCCGCCGACCACGATGATGTCCTGGTCGCGGAAGAAGAAGCCGTCGCAGGTGGCGCAGGCGGAGACGCCGCGGCCGAGCAGGCGGGCCTCGTTGTCCAGGCCCAGGTACCGGTACTTCGAGCCGGTGGCGACGATGACGGCGTGCGCCCGGTGGACCTCGTCGCCGACCTTCACGATCTTCGGCTCGGCGGTCAGGTCGACCTCGCTGACGTCCCGCGCGACGAGCTCGGCGCCGAAGCGCTCGGCCTGCTGGCGCATGTCCATCATCAGCTGGGGGCCCTGGATGCCCTCGGCGAAGCCGGGGAAGTTCTCGACCTCGGTGGTGGTCATCAGCGCGCCACCGAACTGGGAGCCCTCGAACACCAGGGGGTGGAGGTTGGCGCGGGCGGCGTAGACGGCGGCGGTGTAGCCGGCCGGGCCCGACCCGATGATGATCAGGTCACGGATGCCGTCATGCTCCGCCGGCGGGATCGCGGGGTTCCCGTCGGTGGTCACGGCGGGGCCGGGGGTCGGGTGGTCTGAGGTCACGGGCGGCACAACGTGGATGGTAGAAGCCGCATTCCCCCGTGAGCAGCGGCGCATTCCAGGGGGCGGAAAACCCGACCGGGCGCGAGTCAGTCGGCCGGCTGGGGCGCGACCTCGGCGATGTCGGCGGAGAAGCCGTCGTCCGAGGGCACCAGGCCGGTGACCCACACCAGCAGGTAGCGGGTGGTGACCGGCTCGTCGAACGCGAGGTCCGTGGTCTCCTCCAGCTCGCCGGAGGCGACGACGTCGAAGCCGTCCAGGCCGTCGTCGGGCCGCTCGCCGGCCCGCACCTCGACGGTCGCCCCGGGGGTGTTCGTGGTGAGCGCGACACCGGCCAGTGCCTGCTCCGACCCGAGGTCGTAGACGACGCCGACGCCGTCCTTGAGGTTGCCGAAGGCCGGTGAGCCGCGGTAGGTCAGCGTCGACCACGCGGTCGCGGGGTCCCCGTCGAAGGACAGCGGGATCTCGTCGACGTTCTCCGGCTCGCCGTCGCCGCCGGGGTCGAGCACGGTGCCCTCGACGATCGTGGCGGGCGGGCCCTCCGCGGGGGTGGGGGCCGCGTCGTCCTCGGGCGGGGCGCTGCTGACCGGCGGGGGCGACGTGGTGTCCTCCGCGTCGACCGAGCCGGCCACCGACAGCACGCTGGAGCCGAACCACCAGGCCAGCGCGACCACGATCGCCAGGGCGGCCAGCGGCAGCCCGATGACGAGCAGCCGCCGGCGCGCGGGCGAGCGCTCGTGGTCGTCCTCCGGCTCCGGCGTCACCTCGTCGTAGCCGTGGTCGTCGTCCTCGTACACCCCGAAGCCGGAGGCCAGGGGCAGCAGGTCCTCGTCGGCGTCGACCGGGTGCGGTGCCGGCACCGGCGGGCGGCCCTGGGCGTCCAGGCGGCGCGGAGCGCCCGGCCCGGTGGTGTTCATCGTGGGCGCGGGGTCGTCGGTGGCGTCGTCCTCCCGGCGCTCCCGCAGCCGGCGCAGCCACCCGCTGTCGCTCTCGTCGGCGCCGCGCACCGGCTCGGAGACGTGACCGCGGGGCCGCTCGGCGAGCAGCGCGGCCATCGCCGCCACACTCGACAGACCGCCGCCGGGCTCGGTGGAGCGGGCGCGGCGCACCAGGGCGGCCAGGTCGGGCGCCATGCCCGGACGCGGCCCGGGCTGCGGCTCCTCGCCGGGGCGGCGGCCGGTCAGGCAGTACTCGAGCAGCTCGCCGAGCGCCGCGATGTCGCCCTGCAGGGTGCCGCTGGCGGCGGGCACGGCCCGCAGCCCGACCAGGCCGTTGGGCCGCAGGACGACGGTCTCGGGGGTGAGCCCGCCGACGGCCAGCCCGACGCGGTGCGCCTCGGCCACGCCCTCGGCGAGCCGGCGCAGCACGGTGCGGGCCTCGCGCTCGGGCATCGGGCCCCCGGCCAGCCGCTCGGCGAGGGTCTGCCCCTCGATCCACTCGTTGACGACGTAGGCCGAGCCACCGGGGGCGGTGCCGCCGCTGCCCTCCGCCGCGTCGTACACCATCGCGAGGGCCGGGGTGGCCAGGCCGCCGGCGGTGAGGGCGCGGGTGATCCAGTCGCGCGCGGCCAGGCCGCCGGGGGTGTGCACCCGGATGGCGACGTCGCGGTTGAGGATGCGGTCCTTGGCGCGCCAGCAGCGGATGACGCCGGTGGCGGTGTTCTCCGCGGGCCCGACCTCGTCGAGCGGGCGGTACCGGTCGGGGAGGCCGGTGGTCGTGGACGTCATCGACGCAGCCGACCCCCACTCCCATCCCGGCCGGCGGCTGGGTTGCCCCGGCGAGGGCGTCGCCGGGGTGTTCACCCGCGCCCCAGCCGTGCCCTGACGGTGGCCAGGGGCTCACGGACCTCGGGAACTCGGGCGAGCACCAGCCCTGCCAGGGCCACGACGCCGATCACCACGGTACCGACCAGCAGGGTGCCGAGCGACCCCGCCACCGACGAGCCGAGGGCGTCCTCGGTCACCAGCACCGCACCCCACCCGATCAGGCCTGCCACGGCCGAGGCGGCGGCGATGCGCAGCACGGGGCCCAGGGTGGCGCGGCCGTGCAGGGCTCCCAGCCGCCGGTGCAGCGCCACGTGGCCCAGCACCCAGCCGGCCACGTAGGTGATGCTCGTGACCAGCATCAGCCCGGCCACGACGTGCTCGGGGCCGACGACGACCGGGACGAGCAGCAGCAGCGGCACCCGTACGGTCACCATGCCCAGCTGGATGAGCGTCGGCGTCCGGGCGTCCTTCATGGCGTAGAAGACCCGCAGCTGCAGCAGCGTGACCGCCATGGGCAGCAGGCCGAAGGCGCCGACGGCCAGCGCCGTCCCGATGGCCTGTGCCTCCTCGACGCTGGTGTTGCCCCGGGCGAAGGCCACCGTCGCGAGGGCCGGCCCGAGCACGGTGAGGGCGGCGGTGACCGGCAGCAGGCCGAGGGCCGACAGGCGCGTGCCGAGGCCGAGGTCCTGCACCACGCCGGGGACGTCGGCCCGTGCGGCCGCCCGGCTCATCCGCGGCAGCAGCGCGGTCAGCAGGGCCACGCCGATGATCCCGTAGGGCATGTGGAACAGCAGGCTGGCGATGGCGAAGGCGCTGGAGCCCAGTCCGTCCGCGCGGCCGGCCGCGTTGGCGATGCGGGTGGCGACGGCGACGCCGACCGCGCTCACCGCGCTGTACCCGATCACCCACAGGCCGAGCGAGCCGGCCTCGCGCAGGCCGGTGTTCCGCAGCCCCCAGCGCGGTCGCAGCGGCACACCGGCCCGGCCGAGCAGCGGCAGCAGCACCAGTGCCTGCGCGGCGATGCCGAGCGTCGTGCCGCCGCCGAGCAGCCACACCTGCGCGGGCGTGATGGTCGCCGGGGTGAGGTCGCCCGGGCCGGTGGCGGCGACGAAGAGGACGCCGGTGGCGATGACCACGACGTTGTTGAGCACCGGGGCCCAGGCCGGCGGCCCGAACACCCCGCGGGAGTTGAGGATCGCCTGCGCCAGCGCCCCCACGCCGTAGAACACGATCTCCACCAGCAGGATCCGCGCCAGCCAGTTGGCCAGCCGGACCTGCTCCGGGTCGCCCTGGATGCCGTAGAGCGCCGTGAGGGCCGGTGCGATCACGATGGCCAGCGCCGTCACGACCACCAGCCCGGCGACGGCGACCGTGGCCAGCCGCTGGGCGTACGCCGTGCCGCCGTCCCGGTCGCGCTCCTGGGCGTGCACGAGCAGCGGCACGATCACCGAGGTCAGGACGCCGCCGAGCAGCAGCTCGTAGACGATGTTGGGCAGCGTGTTCGCGGTGTTGTAGGCGTCGTTGACCAGCCCGACGCCCAGCGCGGCGGCGAGCACCATCGTGCGCAGCAGGCCGGTGACCCGGGAGACGAGCGTGGCCACGGCCATGGTCCCGGCGGCGCGGAGGATGCCGCGGCTGGCGCCGGGCGCCCCCTCCCGGGCCTCGAGGTCCTCGTCGGACTCGTCGACCGGGCGCGGCACCGCGGGCAGCACCGGGATGAGCTGGGTGTCGTCGGGCCCGGGTACCCAGCGTCCCGGGCGCGGCCGCGGGGGCGGCACGGGGGGCAGCGGCCGCGCCCGGGACCCCGGAGGCGCCTCCGGCCGCACGGGGGACGCCGTGGGCGCGGACGTGCGCGGGTACGGCGGCGGGGGCAGCGGGAGCGCGGGCGGCGTGCCGGGACCGGGAACCGGTGGCGGGCCGGCCGCCCGGTCGGACCGGTCCGCGCCCGACCGGGTCGCCGGGGGGACCGGTGGCAGCGGGATCCGGCGCCGGCGCTCCTCCACGGGCCGCTCGTCGCGGCCGGCGGCGGTCACACCGGGCTCCGCGTCGGGGGCAGGGGCTGGGGCTGCTCGACCGGCTCGGCGGTGCCCCGCCGGCGGCGGAGCACGAACAGCACCAGGCGGCGGAGGAACAGCAGACCCAGCAGCGCGGCGGCGCCGATCGTGATGAACAGCGAGATCGACCCGTACGCGGTGCTCTTCACCTGCAGCTCCACCGGGTCGCCCAGCGGGCCGCCGTCCGGCGTGGTGAGCGTGGCGACGACGCCGAAGCGCCCCGACTGGCGCACCTCGGCCGGCACCGGCAGCGTCGTCCGCTGGCCGGGGTTGAGCACCTGTTCGCCGATGTCGCCGACGGTGAGGGCCGCGTTGCCCCGCGGCTGCACCCGGAGCAACACCCGGACGGCGAACGGCAGGTCGTTGCGGACGGTGAGCACCAGCGGGGCGTCGCCCGAGGCGAGGCTGTAGGTGCCTTCGGCCGGGGAGAGCAGGGTGACCCGCTCCCGCAGCCGGCCGAGCGTGGCCAGCAGGTCCGCGGCGCCGGCGTCGAAGCCCGCGGGGTCGTCGCGCCACGCGGCGGACACGGCCCGGGCGACCGCGGCGTCGTAGGGCGCCAGGACGGTGCCGGGGTCGTCGACCACCGCGCCGGCGAGGTCGTCGCGGATGCCGATCGCCGTGACGACGTCGGCCAGGCCCGCGGGCTCCAGCCCGCCCGGTGCGTCCGGGGAGGCCAGCTCGCCGGTGGCCGCCGACGGCCCGTCGCCGAGCTGGGACACCGTCGCCGGCCGCAGCCAGGGCAGCTGGGCGGCGGCGGCCATCATCGCCGCGGCGCCGCCGGGGTCGGGGTCGACCTCGCGGGTCGGGGCCACCAGCACCGTCTGCCCGGCCGGGTCGCTCCCGCCCCGCAGCGCCAGCAGGGACAGCTCGGCGAGGTAGCGCTGCTCCGCGACCCGGGCGCCGCCGGTCGACCGGGACGCCGCGCCGACCAGCCCGCTGAGGGCGCTGTCGGCGACGAGGGCGTCGACCTCGCCGCCGTCCACGGGGACCGCCGTCCGGGCCGCGGCGCCGCCGCCGTCCAGCCCGAGCGCCGCGGTGCCGTCGGTGAGGCCGTCGGGCGAGAGCACCAGCTCCCGCACCCCGCCGGCCTGCAGCGTGGCCACCGTGTCGGGGCGCACCGACCCGCCCACGGCCCACGCCAGGTCGGTGCGGGGCTCGACGCCCAGGGCGTCGCGGAGGATCTCCGCGCCGGCGCCGGTCGGGTCGTCCTCCGCCTCCGGGGGTGTGCTGCCGTCGGTGGGAGCGGCCGGGGTCGAGGCGTCGGGGTCGTCCTGCGCCGTCCCCTGCGGGGTGCCCGGCAGGCTGCGGATGACCACGCCCGGCAGGCCGGCGGCGGTGAGGGCGTCGGCGTCGACGTCGCCGTAGGGCAGCGCCACCACCGGGTGGTCGACGGCGACGGTCCGCAGCCGGTCGAGGAACTCGGCGGCGTCCTCGGTGCCCTGTCCGGCGTCGTCCTGCCCGGCCACGTCGTAGGGACCGGCGGCCATGAGCTCCAGCTCCTCGACCAGCGCGGGGTCGACGGCGAGGGTCACCCGCACCACCGGGGTGGGGTCCCCGCCCTCGGGCGCTGCGGTCTCGGGCAGCCGCTCGACGGCGGACAGCACCCGGTCCAGCCGGCCGCCGTCCTCGACGGCGTCGGCCAGGCCGTCGTCGGCGAACCCGCCGTCGGCGTCGCGGTGGGTGTGCTCCACCAGCGGCCACAGCCAGGCGACGCCGGTGGCCGCGGCCGGCTGCGCCGGGGGCTGCACGAGGAAGGTGGACAGCTCCCCCAGCCGGCGGCGCTCGCCGTCGGCCGCGGCGCCGTTGAGGTTGAGCAGCACCGGGTAGACGCCGTCCCGCGCGATCTGCAGCTCGGCGACGGTGGTGGTGAGCGCGAAGGCGACCGACCCGCCGGGGGCCAGCTCCCCGGGGACGGGCTGGAACGGCGTGGCGACGTCGGTCATCGGGTCGCGGTCGGCGTCGGTGGCCTGCAGCTCGGCGCGGCTCTCCAGCAGGTCGCCGCGCTGCAGACGGACCTCCAAGCCGGTGAACGTCTCGCTGCCGGTGTTGGTCAGCGTGCCGGCGATGGTGACGACGGCGTCGGGGGCCAGCGTCCGCGGGTCGATGCGGGTGACCTCCAGCTGGACCGGCCGGGCGGCGTCGTCCTCGCTCACCGGCGAGGGCTCGCCGGGCGTGGCCGCGGCCGCCGGCAGCGGGCCGAGCCCGACGAGGGGAGCGGCCAGGAACCCCACCAGGACGGCGCAGAGCGGCGCCGCCCGGCCGCAGGTGCGGCCCCGGTGCGGCGCGGGAGGGGTGCGGAAGGGTCGCCGACCGCTCACGCGCTGTCGGCGAGGAGTGCCGGTGCCCGCTCGACGAGGGCGCGCTCGTCGGCGTAGGCCAGCCGGTCACCGAGCTCGTCGAGGGGGACCCAGGCGACCTCGGTCACCTCGATGTCGGCGTCGGACAGGGCTCCTCCGATGGCGCGGAGCAGGAAGTGGTGCACGGTCTTGTGCACGCGGCGGCCGTCGGCGACGAACCAGAAGTCGATGATGCCCAGCGGGGCGACGACCTCGCCGACGATGCCGGTCTCCTCGGCGACCTCGCGGACGGCGGTGTCCTCCGGGGTCTCGCCCTCCTCGATGTGGCCCTTGGGCAGCGACCACAGGAGCCGGCCGCGGCGGTCGGTGCGGCCGATGAGCGCCGCTCGCGGCCCCGTGACGGGGTCGTCAGCGACCACCAGGCCCCCGGCGGAGGTCTCGTCGACCCGGCGCAACCGGCGGCCGGGGCGCCCTCGACCACCCGTCCCAGCCATGCCAGGAGGGTAGCGCGCGCCACGGCACTACCCTGGATCGTCGTGTCCGGTCAGCCCGCAAGTCGTCCCCCGGTCGTCGAACCGGTGCCGCCCGCCGTCCAGGAGACCGTGCGGGAGCTGGTCGACGTCTCCCCCGTGCTGACCCGGCTCGGCGAGCGCTTCACCGCGGCCGGTTTCGAGGTGCACCTCGTCGGCGGCTCGGTGCGCGACGCGCTGCTGGCGGCCGGTTCCGGCGGCCCGCGCGTCCCCGGTGACCTGGACCTGACCACCGACGCCCGCCCCGAGCAGGTCCTCGAGTTGGTGCGCGGCCTGGCCAGTTCCACGTGGAACACCGGCATCGCGTTCGGCACGGTCGGCGTGGAGGTGTCCGGCGTCCGGCTGGAGATCACGACGTACCGGGCCGACCGGTACGACCGGGAGTCGCGCAACCCGGAGGTCGCCTGGGGCACCTCGCTGGTCGACGACCTCGCCCGGCGCGACTTCACGGTCAACGCCATGGCGGTCTCCCTCGGCCCCGACCGCACCGTCACCGACCCCTACGGCGGGCTCGGTGACCTGCTGGCGCGCCGGCTGCGCACCCCGGGTGCCGCCGTCGACTCCTTCGCCGACGACCCGCTGCGGATGCTGCGCGCCGTCCGCTTCGTCGCCCAGCTCGGGCTGACGCCGGACGACGACGTGCTCGCGGCGATGACGTCGCTCGCCGGCGAGCTGGCCCGGATCACACCGGAGCGGGTGCAGGTGGAGCTGTCCAAGACGCTGCTGCAGGACGCCCCGCGGACGGCGCTGGAGCTGTTCGTCTCGACCGGGCTGGCCGACGTCGTCCTCCCGGAGCTGTCTGCGCTGCGCATGGAGATCGACGAGCACCACCAGCACAAGGACGTCTACAGCCACTCGCTGACCGTGCTCGACCAGGCGATCGCGCTGGAGCGGGCCGACGCGTCGGTGACCGAGCCGGACCTCGTGCTGCGGCTGGCCGCCCTCCTGCACGACATCGGCAAGCCGGCCACCCGCCGTCACGAGGCGCGGGGGCGGGTGTCGTTCCACCACCACGAGGTGGTCGGCGCCAAGCTGGTGCGCAAGCGGCTGATGGCGCTGCGGTACTCCAAGGAGGTCGTCGAGGCCGTCTCCCGGCTGACCTTCCTGCACCTGCGCTTCCACGGCTACGGCCGCGGCGAGTGGACCGACTCCGCCGTCCGCCGGTACGTCACCGACGCCGGCGACCTGCTCCCCCGGCTGCACAAGCTGGTGCGCTCGGACTGCACGACCCGCAACAAGCGGCGGGCGGCGGCGCTGTCGGCCACCTACGACTCGCTCGAGCAGCGGATCGCCGAGCTGTCGGCGGCCGAGGACCTCGCCCGCGTGCGCCCGGACCTCGACGGCAACGCGATCATGGAGATCCTCGGCATCCCGCCCGGCCGCGAGGTCGGCGAGGCGTGGAAGCACCTCAAGGAGCTGCGGCTGGAGCGCGGGCCGCTCGACCGCGACGAGGCCGAGGCCGAACTCCGCGCCTGGTGGGCCGCCCGAGGGTGTAGCGGAGGCTGAGGGCGCAGGAATCCTCGCTCTCCAGCCTCCGCTGTGGACGGTGGAAGCGAGGCGGGCCCCACCTGGTCCAGCCTGCGCGGGTGCACCTCCAGCCGATCGACCACCGAGGTCAACAGGTCGCGCCCCGGAAGCTGTTGCTGGAGCGTGGCATCAGCGCCTACCGGATGCGGACCGCCGTCGCGTCGGGTCGCTGGCAGGAACCGCTCCCGGGTGTCCTCGTCAGTCACTCCGGGCCCCTCACCCGGACGGAGCGGTGGCACGCGGCGCTGCTGTTCGCGGGAGAGGCTGCGGTGCTGTCCCATCGCAGCGCCCTGCTGGCGTGGGGCGCTCGCATCGAGGAACCGTCGCGAGCGGTGCGCGTCGCCGGCGTTCGAGGTGACTACGCCTCACTGCCGGAGGGTGGCCTGGTGGAGGTCACCACACCCCACGGGCAGCACCTGAGGTCGAGGGGCTTCGTGGTCCACCAGAGCCGTCGTCCCGTGGCCGAGGGGTTCGTCGTCGACCGGCTCCCGGTGGCACCCGCGGCGCGGGCTGCGGTCGGCGTCGCCATCACCTCGCGCCGCCGGGCCGACGTCGACCACGTCGTGGCGGACGTCCTCCAGCGCGGCCTGTGCACGGTGCGGGAGCTCGAGGACGAGGCGGCCGCGCTCGCCCGGCGGCTGACACCCTGGCTCCAGGCCGCGATCGCCGACGCGCGGCGGGGGATGCGGTCGGTGGGTGAGGCTGATCTCCGCCGGGCCGTCGTCGCAGCGCAGGTCCCCGAGCCGGAGTGGAACGCGGCGGTCGAGACGCCGCTGGGCACGTACTTCGTCGATGCGTACTGGCGGCGCCACCGGGTGGCCGCCGAGGCCGACGGGGCGGCATTCCACCTGAGCGCTCCGGACTGGGCTGCAGACCTCCGGCGGCAGAACGCCCTCCAGGCTGCCCGCGTGACGCTCTTGCGCTTCCCGGTCCGGCGCCTCCGCGCGGAGCCACTCGCCTGCGGGCTGGAACTGGCTCCCCTCGTCGCCTGAGCGGAGGCCGAGAACGCAGGAAACCTCGCTCCTCAGCCTCCGCCGGCCCTCCGGCTGAGGACGGCGGTGAGGGCGTAGATCGCGCCGACGGCGACCACGAGGCCGGCGGAGACGCCCGACGCGGGCAGCAGGAAGGCCGCCGTCACCAGCGCGACCACGTAGCTGACGTTGACCAGCGTGTCGTAGACGGAGAAGACCCGGCCGCGGAAGTCGTCGTCCACCGCCTCCTGCAGGGTGGCGTCGACGCAGATCTTGACCCCCTGGCCCACGAAGCCCAGCACGAACCCCGCGAGGACGACGGTGGGCGGGAGCGCGGGCAGGCCGAGGGCGACCAGCAGCGGCCCGGCGAGGGCCAGCAGCAGCGTCACCCAGCGGGACCGCCCGAGCCGGCGCACCGCCGCCGGGGTGACCGCCGCCGCGAGCAGGGTGCCCGCCGCGCCGGTGGCCACGACCACCCCGAGCCCGCCGAGCCCGCCGGGCACCGGCCCCCACGCGTCGAGGGTGTTCCGGAACAGCAGGAGCGTCATCAGCGTCACCAGGCCGAAGCACAGCCGGTGGGCGGTGATCACGGCGAGCGCGACGACGGCGGGCGGGCGGCTCCACGCGTGCCGGGCGCCGGCGACCATCCCGGCGCCCACCGCCCGCACCGACGGGGACGCCGTCCGGGTCGCGGTGTCCGGCCCCAGGTACCCGCGGCCGAACCCGGCGACGACCCCCGCGGACACCAGGTACGGCAGCGCCGCGGCCAGGGTGGCCGCCGCGTAGGCGCCGTCCCCCGCGCCGGCCAGGGGCAGCAGCGCGACGGCGACCGCGCCGCCCACCACCGTGGCCACCGCCCCGGAGGTCGTCGACAGGGCGTTGGCCGGCACCAGCGACGGCTCGTCGGCCGTGTGGGGCAGCGCCGCGGACAGTGCGGAGAGGACGAAGCGGTTGACCGAGAAGACCGCCAGGCCGGTGAGCAGGAACGGCGCGCCGGAGACGCCGGACCACACCAGTCCGGCGAGGAGCGCGACCAGGGCGCACCGGACGAGGTTGGCCCGCAACAGCACCTGGCGGCGGCTCCACCGGTCCAGCCAGACGCCGGCGAAGGGGCCGACCAGCGAGTAGGGCAGGAGGAGCGCGGCGAACCCGGCCGCGACGTCGAGCGGGTCGGCCGCGCGCTGCGGGTTGAACAGCACCGTGCCGGCGAGCGCGGCCTGCACCACGCCGTCCCCGAACTGCGCGGACAGGCGCGTGCCCAGCAGCCGGCGGAAGTCCGGCCGCACCAGCAGGTGGCGCACGCTCGTCCCCGCCTGGCGCACGCGGTCACCCTACGGTGGCCGTCCCGTCCCGGAGGGTGGACGACGGGCCGCGATCGGGCTTCCACAGCGGGCGGGCGCGGGCACCCTGCCCCGTCCGCGTGGGGCACACTGGGTGCGATGACTCCCCCGCCCTCGTCCGAACCCGAGTCCGGGCCGCCGGCGCGCCCGGTGGCGGGACGACGCCGTGCGGGCGCGGTTCCCCCGCTGTCCATCGGCGGTCTGGACGACGTCCGCCCGGGCTCGCTGCTGGTCGCCATGCCGGCGCTGACCGACCCGACCTTCGCCGGGACGGTCGTCTTCGTGCTCGACCACAGCGACACCGGCACCCTGGGCGTCGTCCTGGGCCGGCCGAGCCAGGTGGAGATCCGCGACGTCCTGCCGGGCTGGTGCGACCTCGCCGTCGAGCCCGGGGTGTTCCACGTGGGCGGCCCGTGCGAGACGGACACCGCGCTGTGCCTGGCCGTCTGCCCCGGTGTCCCGCCGGCGCCCGACAGCGGTCTGCGCCAGGTCGCCGGCGACGTCCACCTGGTCGACCTCGACGCCGAGCCCGACGTCCTCGACGGGCAGGTGCAGGGGCTGCGGGTGTTCGCCGGCTACGCGGGCTGGTCGCCGGGCCAGCTGGCCGGGGAGGTCGCCGAGGGGGCGTGGGCGTGCGTGCCCGGCACCCCGGACGACGTGCTCAGCGAGCTGGCCGGCCCGGAGCTGTGGCGCCGGGTCATGGGCCGGCAGACCGGCCGGCTGGCGGTGCTGTCCACGGCACCGGCCGACCCGTCGGTCAACTGAAGGTCACGATCCGCCGGTCAGGGGCGCGCCGGGGCAGCCGATCTGGTAGAAAGACCCTCGGAAGGGGGCGGTCTGGGGAAGAGGCCGCCCCCTTCCGCATGTCCGGGGCCGGGTGCTCCAGCGGCCTCAGAGGCCGACGGCCGCCGAGACCTCCGGGTGCGCCGCCCCGTCGACGGTCTCCTCCTCCGCCGGCACCGCGATCTGCCGGGGCCCGTGGTCGGACAGCGTCACCGTCACGTCGTGGTCCTGGCCGGGCAGCCGGGTGAGGAACTGCACCAGCAGGTCGCTGGAGCTGTCCACGGCCACCGACCAGCCCGACTCCGACGCGTAGACCGCCGTCAGGTCGCCGTCCACCGAGCGCTCGCCCTGCCAGGTGTAGTCGGTGCCACGGAACGCGCCGGGGTCGTCGGGCTCCTCGGCGGAGAGGTTGAGCACCAGCCGCACCAGCACGTCGGTGAGCGGCGACTCGTCGCCGGTGGCCAGCGGTCGGCGCACGTACGAGGCCTCCGGGAGGCCGGCCGCGGCGAGGGTCGCGGCGAGCCCCGGCACGTCGCCGAACCAGACGGCCTCGGGGGTGAAGAAGAGCGTGCGGGTGTCGTCGGGGCGGCCGTCGCCGTAGGTGGTCACCGCCTGGGCGCGCCCCACCCGGCCGGCGAGGTCGACCTCGCCGGTCAGGGTCAGGACGGTGTCCTCGCCGTACGGCGCCGTGACGACGACGTCCGCGCCGCCCTCGTCCTGGTTGCGCGCCAGCAGCTGCGCCAGGACGTCGGCCTCGGCCGCGGTCACGGGGTCGCCGGTCTGCCGTTCCTCGTCGCCGCCGGAGCACCCCGTGAGCAGCGCGAGCACCAGCCCCAGGGCCGGGAGCAGCGGACGGCGGCGCGGCGGCATGCGGCCCAGCGTAGGCAGCCGGGGCGGTCGGGCCGCGCAACGCGACAGGGCCCGTCCCCCGGATCGGGAGACGGGCCCTGTCGGGGCGCTCAGGACCTCAGCGCTCGACGTCGCCGCGGATGAAGGCCTCCACGGCGTCGCGGGCCTCGCTGTCGTCGTACTGCACGGGCGGGCTCTTCATGAAGTAGGACGACGCGGAGAGGATCGGGCCGCCGATGCCGCGGTCCTTGGCGATCTTCGCGGCGCGGACGGCGTCGATGATGATCCCGGCCGAGTTCGGGGAGTCCCAGACCTCCAGCTTGTACTCCAGGTTCAGCGGGACGTCGCCGAACGCGCGGCCCTCCAGGCGGACGTAGGCCCACTTGCGGTCCGACAGCCACGGCACGTGGTCCGACGGGCCGATGTGCACGTTCTCCTTGCCCATGTCCCGGTCGACCTGGCTGGTGACCGCCTGGGTCTTGGAGATCTTCTTGGACTCCAGGCGCTCGCGCTCGAGCATGTTCTTGAAGTCCATGTTGCCGCCGACGTTGAGCTGCATGGTGCGGTCCAGCTGCACGCCGCGGTCCTCGAACAGCTTGGCCAGCACCCGGTGGGTGATGGTCGCGCCGACCTGGCTCTTGATGTCGTCGCCGACGATCGGCACGCCGGCGGCGGTGAACTTGTCCGCCCACTCCTGGGTGCCGGCGATGAACACCGGCAGCGCGTTCACGAACGCGACGCCGGCGTCGATGGCGCACTGGGCGTAGAACTCGGCGGCCTGCTGCGAGCCGACGGGCAGGTAGCAGACGAGGACGTCGGCACCGGACTCGCGCAGCGCCGCGACGACGTCCACCGGCTCCTCGTCGGACTCCTCCACCATCTCGCGGTAGTACTTGCCCAGGCCGTCGAGGGTGGTGCCGCGCTGCACGGAGACGCCCAGGGGCGGCACGTCGCAGATCTTGATGGTGTTGTTCTCACTGGCGACGATGGCCTCGGAGAGGTCGCGGCCGACCTTCTTGGCGTCGACGTCGAACGCGGCGACGAACTCCACGTCGGACACGTGGTACTCGCCGAAGCGCACGTGCATGAGCCCGGGCACCGAGGCGGTCTCGTCGGCGTCGCGGTAGTAGTGCACGCCCTGGACGAGCGACGCGGCGCAGTTGCCGACGCCGACGATGGCGACCTTGACAGATCCCACAGGGGTCTCCTTCTTCATTGGACCGCGAACGGTCGGTGAGCGGACCGGGGACGGTCCTGCGTGTACGGAGGTGGCGACGCCTCCGGGGTCATCCCGCTGCCGGGGGCGGGTCGGCGTCCCTGGTCTCGGGTCCGCCGGTCCGTCGCCGCTCGCTGTCGGTCAGCTCCTGGTCGATCAGCTCGGCGAGCCAGCGGACCTCCCGGTCCACCGACTCCAGGCCGTGGCGCTGCAGCTCGAGGGTGTAGCGGTCCAGGCGCTGGCGGGTCCGCGCCAGTGAGGCCCGCAGGCCCTCCCGCTGCTGCTCCACGGTGCGGCGGCGGCCCTCGAGGATCCGCAGCCGCACGTCGGCGGCGGTGTGCCGGAAGAACGCCAGCCGGACGCCGAAGAGCCCGCCGTCGTCGTACGCCTCCGGGCCGGTCTGGCTGACCAGCTCGTGGAAGCGTTCCTTGCCCTCCGCGGTGATCGTGTAGACCACCTTCCCGCGCCGGCCGGTCAGCGCCGGGGCGTCGGCCGGCAGCGGTGCCCGCGGGTCCGGCTCGTCGGTGGTGACGTAGCCGGCCGCGTGCAGCCGCTTGAGCGCGGGGTACAGCGAGCCGTAGGAGATGCTGCGCAACCCGCCGAGCACCTGTGCGAGCTGTTTGCGCAGCTCGTAGCCGTGCATCGGGGACTGGTGCAGCAGGCCCAGGATGGCGAGCTCGAGCACGTCGCCTCCCCTTCGCCCCCACGGTTCGATGTATCGGGACGATACATCGACAGGCGACCGCCGCGACACGGGGAGGTGTCCGTGAGGTGGCCGGCCGGAGGGCCCGGTGGTGCGGCCGGGACGCCGGGGACCTGCTCGTCAGCGCTGACGGCGTCGGTCGCGGTGCGTACATTGGCGCCGTGCCCGGACGTCGATCCGTCGTGGACTACTCGCTGCAGCGGCGAGCCGTCCTCGCCGACGTGTACGCCGGACGCACGGGGCTCTTCGAGGTCTGCGACGCCAGTCCCTACCTCTCCCGGGCGGCCAAGTACCACGGTGAGGCGACCGACGTCGTCTGCCCGGTCTGCCGCAAGGAGCGCCTGACGCTGGTCAGCTACGTCTACGGCGAGCACCTCGGACCGACAGCCGGACAGGCCAAGACCCCGACCGAGCTCGCCCGGATGGACGCCGCGCAGGAGGAGTTCTCCGTGTACGCCGTCGAGGTCTGCCGCGGCTGTGGCTGGAATCACCTCGACTGCTCGTACGTGCTCGGGAACGAGCCTGAGCCGGGGCGTTCGCCCCGCCGGACCCGCCGGCGCGCCGCCACGGAGTAGTGGCTGCGGGAACAACTGCGCCCCGCCGGACCCTTCCGTCACGTGGGACCGCTGTGAGTACGGCGCTGCCGCGGGTCCTCCCCCGCTCTCACAGCTGAAGACGACACCCTGAGTGCGGGACGCCTTCGTCCCGCCCACCGAACGAGTCAGAGAGGGGCCCCTTCGTGCCTCCCCACGACGAGACCTCCCCGGTCGGGCCGCAGGGCGGCCCCGACCGCCGACCGGCGCCGGGCCGCACCGGCGGCGGGAACGGCGGCAACCGGCGGCCACCAGCCGGCCGTGGGGGCCGGACGACGGCGTCCCGGTCCGGCGGCGCGCGCCCCGGTTCCGCCGTCGCACGGTCGGGGCGGCCGAGCGGCCGGCCGATGACCAAGGCGGCCCGCACGAAGAAGCAGAAGGGCCGCCGCCGGCTGAAGATCGTCGGCGCCGCGTTCGCCGGCATGCTCGTGCTGCTCGGCGTCTTCGTCGGCGTCGTCTACGCCACCACCGAGGTGCCCGACCCCGACTCGGTGCAGAACGCGCAGACGACCGTCGTCTACTACGCCGACGGCACCACCGAGATGGCGCGGCTCGGCGTGGACGGCGGCAACCGCACCAACGTCCCCCTCGACAAGGTCGCGAAGCCGGCGCAGGAGGCGATCCTCGCCGCCGAGAACCGCAGCTTCTACACCGATCCGGGCATCTCCTTCACCGGGATCATGCGGGCCGCGTGGAACAACCTCACCGGCGGCTCGACCCAGGGTGGCTCGACGATCACCCAGCAGTACGTCAAGAACGCGTTCCTGACGCAGGAGCAGACGTTCAGCCGCAAGTTCCAGGAGCTCTTCCTCTCCATCAAGCTCGACAACGAGTACGAGAAGGACGAGATCCTCGAGAACTACCTGAACACCATCTACTTCGGCCGTGGCGCCTACGGCATCGAGAGCGCGGCCAACACCTACTTCGGGGTGCCGGCCGCCGAGCTGACCCCGCAGCAGGGCGCCGTCCTCGCCGTCCTCATCCGCAGCCCCAGCAACAACGACCCCGAGACCAACCCCGAGGGCGCGCAGAAGCGCTGGGGCCTGGTGCTCGACGCCATGGTCGACGAGGGGTGGCTGACCCAGGAGGAGCGGGACGCCTCGGTCTACCCGCCGGTGCAGCCCAAGACCGAGTCGAACCTCGGCATCCCCGGCACCCACGAGGGCCTGGTCGTGCAGCGGGCCATGGACGAGCTCGAGGCGAAGGGCTACACCGAGCAGCAGATCCGGGCCGGCGGCCTGCGGATCACCACCACGGTGGAGAAGCGTGCGCAGGACGCCGCGGCGGCCGCCGTCGACGAGGTGATGGACGGCCAGCCCGACGGCCTGCGGCAGGCGCTGGTCGCCGTCAACCCGCACAACGGTGCGGTGCGCGCCTACTACGGCGGCGCGAACGGCAACGGCACCGACTACGCGCAGGCCCAGCGCCAGGCCGGCTCGTCGATGAAGCCCTACACCCTGGCCACCGCGCTGGAGGAGGGCATCAGCGTCAACGCCCGCCGGGACGGCAGCTCGCCGCAGAAGTTCGACGACCGCGAGGCGCTGGTGCGCAACTCCGGCGGCGCGTCCTGCGGCGCGTGCACGCTGGTCGAGGCCATGACCCGGTCGCTGAACACCACCTTCTACGGCCTGGCGCACGAGGTCGGTCCGGAGAAGGTCCGCGAGACGGCCCTGGCCGCCACCGGCCTGCCGGAGGTGTGGCCCGAGGGCACCAACCTCGCCGGCAACACCACGCTGGCCAACGCCGACGGCTTCACCGGCTCGGCGATCGGCATCGGTGAGTACGAGATGCGCCCGATCGACCAGGCGCACGGCTTCGCCACCCTGGCCAACGGCGGGGTCGAGCACGAGCCGTTCTTCGTCTCCCGCGTGACCGACAGCCAGGGCGCGCTGCTGCTGGAGTACTCCGGTGACTCCGGTGACCAGGCGATCACCGCCGACGTCGCCAACGACGTCACCTTCGCGCTCAAGGGCGTGGCGTCCTACTCCAAGCGGGCGCTGGACGGCGGCCGCGAGGTGGCCAGCAAGACCGGTACGCAGGGCCAGGGCGAGGACAACTCCGACGCCTGGATGGTCGGCTACACCCCGTCGCTGTCGACGGCGGTGTGGATGGGCAACGACTCGCCCAGTGACCCGATCGTCAACTCCAGCGGCGCGATCATCTACGGCTCGGGCCTGCCCGGAGCGATCTGGCAGGAGTTCATGAACAGCGTCCTCGAGGGCACGCCGAAGGAGGACCTGCCCGACCGGGCGCTCATCCGGGGCGACACCGGCGTGAGCGTGCCCGAGCCGGCGCCGCAGACCCCGCGGCCGCAGCCGTCCACCGCCCCGCCCACGCAGTCGCAGCCGTCGACCCCGCCGGTCGTCCAGGACACGCCGCCGGCCGACGGGACCGGCAACGGCAACGGCAACGGTCAGACCGGCAACGGCGAGACGACGAACGGTCAGACCGGCAACGGCGAGACGACGAACGGGCAGACCGGCAACGGCGGGACGACCGGCGACCAGACAGGCCCGGGGGGTCGCACCATGCCGCCGCAGCCCGGCAGCCCGGCCCCTGCCCAGCCGGCGCAGCCCGTGGAACCCGACAGCGAGCTGCAGCCGACCGGCTGACCTGCGCGGGCAGACTGTCCGCGTGAGCACTTCCCCGCAGGGCCCGTCCGACCCGGCTGTCCAGCCGGCGGGCGGGCCCTCGGCGTCACCGGCGGCGACCACCGGCCGGGGGGACGACGCGCGCCCCGACCGCGTCGTCCCGACCTGGACCGACCCGGTGGCCACGCAGGCCAGCGAGGCCGTCGGCGGCCCGTGGGGACGGCACGCGGTCACCGGCCGGGCCCTGTTCTGGACGCCGCTGCGGGTCTGCCTGCTGTTCAGCACCACCGTGCTGGCGCTCGCCTGGGTCAAGCAGGCGCCCTGCTCCGACGGCAACTGGGCCGGCTGGGTGCAGTACACGCACTTCTGCTACTCCGACACCGTCCCGCTCTACGGCCTGCACGGGCTGGACGCCGGGGAGGTCCCCTACCTGGACTCCGCCGTCGAGTACCCGGTGCTCACCGGCGCGCTCATGTTCGTCTCGGCCCTGCTCGGCCGGTCCTACGACGCGCTGGCGGCGGCGTCCGGCGTGCTGCCCGCCGTCCCGGCGGTGCAGTCGTACTACGTCGCCACGTGCCTGCTGCTGTCGCTGTGCGCGCTGCTGGTGACCCGCGCGGTGCTCGGCTCCTCCGGACGGCGGCCGTGGGACGCCGCGATGGTCGGGCTGTCCCCGCTGCTGTTCGTGCACGCGTTCACCAACTGGGACCTGCTGGCCGTCGCCCTGGCCTCGCTCGGGGTGTGGGCCTGGGCACGCCGCCGCCCGGTGCTCGCCGGGGTGCTGCTGGGTCTCGGCGTCGCCGCCAAGCTGTACCCGGTGCTGCTGCTGGGCGCGCTGTTCCTGCTGTGCCTGCGGGCGGGGCGGCTGCGGACCTGGCTGCGGACGGCGGGAGCCGCGGGGCTGGCCTGGGCGGCGGTGGACGTGCCCGTCGCCGTCCTCGCCCCGGAGAACTGGTCGCGGTTCTTCCGGCTCAACAGCGAGCGGCCGGCCGACCCCGACACCCTGTGGAACATCGCCATCCACGTCTCCGGGGGGCGGCTGTTCGACGGTCCGCTGGCCGAGGGCGAGGCGCCGGTCGTGCTCAACGCCGCCGTGGCCGTCGCGGTGCTCGCGCTCGTCGCGGCGGTGGCCTGGCTGACGCTGGCCGCCCCGGTGCGGCCCCGCGTCGCGCAGGTGGCGTTCCTGCTGGTCGCCGGGTTCCTCCTGCTGAACAAGGTGTGGAGCCCGCAGTTCTCCGTGTGGCTGCTCCCGCTGGCGGTGCTGGCCCGGCCGCAGTGGCGGGCGCTGTTGCTGTGGCAGGCCACCGAGGCGCTGGTGTGGGTGCCCCGGCTGCTCTGGTACCTCGGCACCGACAACCGCGGCGTCGGCGTGGAGTGGTTCTTCCTCGCCGTGACGGTGCGCGACATCGCCGTCGTCGTCCTCATGGCGCTGGTGGTGCGGGACGTCTGGCGCCCGGACGGCGACGTCGTCCGGGCGAGCTGGCCCGGCGTCGACGACCCGGCCGGAGGCGTCCTCGACCACGCGGCGGACCGGGTGGTGCTGCGCCGGCGGTCAGCTGACGTGTGACCGCAGGAAGGCGATCTCCTCGGCGTGGGCGGCGGCGTCGCCGGGGGTCTCCAGGACGACGGGACAGTCCGCGGCGCGGGCCACCTCGACCAGGAGCTCGGTCGGGATCTCGCCGTCGGTCAGCGGTGCGTGCCGGTCGCGGCTGGAGCCGGCCGGGTCGCGGCTGTTGTTCAGGTGCACCAGGTCGACGCGGCCGGTGATCGCCCGGACGTCGTCCACCGCGGTCGCGAGGTCCCACCCGGCGGCCCAGGAGTGACAGGTGTCGAGCACGAAGCCGGCGCCGAACTCCCCGACCGCCTCCCACAGGCGGGCGATCGCGTCGAGGTCGCGGGCCATCGCGTTGCCGCCGCCCGCGGTGTTCTCGATGAGCAGCGGGACGGCGAAGCCGCCGGTCTCCGCCTGCCGCGCGAACGTCTTGCGCCAGTTGTCGACACCGGCCGCCGGGTCGTCCTTGGCCAGCACGTGGCCGCCGTGCACGACCATGCCGCGGGCGCCGATCGCGGCCGCGGCCCGGGCGTGCGCGTCCAGCAGCTTGCGGCTCGGGATGCGGATGCGGTTGTTCGTCGTCGCCACGTTGAGCACGTAGGGCGCGTGCACGACCACCATGACGTCGCCGGCGAGCAGGTCCGCGGCGTCCGGGCGGGGCTTGGGGGCGGTCCAGCCCTGCGGGTCGGCGAGGAAGACCTGCACGCCGTCGGCGTCCATCTCCGCCGCGCGCGCCAGCGGACCGCCGGCGTCGAGCTCGTTGTCCTCGGTCAGGCCGGGGCCGACGTGTACGCCGATCGGGTGAGCTGGCACGGCGGGAACCCTAGAAGGACCCCCTGCCCCCCGTCGCTCGCAGGCTCGCGGCGGGACCCTGCAGGGGGCCTGTGGACGCGCCCCGCGGCGAGGTCGGCGCGTGGCGTACCATGGGCGGAGCGCGTTCCACCGGTACCTCCGGTCGGGGCGCGCGACGCGTGTACGACCCTCCTGCTGCAGACCGACTGCAGCCGCCCAGACCAGAGGAGGTGGGGTTCTCCGTGCGTCACTACGAACTGATGGTCATCCTCGACCCCGATCTCGAGGAGCGGACCATCGCGCCGTCCCTCGACCGGTTCCTGACCGTCGTCAGCAACGCCGGCGGCACGTTCAAGACCGAGATCTGGGGCCGTCGCCGCATGGCCTACGAGATCAAGAAGCAGGTCGAGGGCATCTACGCCGTCATCGACATCCAGGCCGAGCCCGCCGCGGTCGCCGAGCTCGACCGGCAGCTCAACCTGAACGAGTCGGTCCTCCGCACGAAGCTGATGCGGCCCGAGGCCCACTGACGATGGCCGGCGAGACCGTCATCACCGTCATCGGCAACCTGACGTCGGACCCGGAGCTGCGGTTCACGCCCTCCGGTGCCGCGGTCGCCAACTTCACCGTCGCCTCGACGCCGCGGACGTTCGACCGCCAGTCGCAGGAGTGGAAGGACGGCGAGGCGCTCTTCCTGCGCTGCAACGTGTGGCGGCAGGCGGCGGAGAACGTCGCCGAGTCGCTGACCCGCGGTTCGCGGGTGATCGTCTCCGGCCGGCTCAAGCAGCGGTCGTTCGAGACCAAGGAAGGCGAGAAGCGCACCGTCGTCGAGCTGGAGGTCGACGAGATCGGCCCCTCGCTCCGCTACGCCACCGCGAAGGTCACCAAGGCCTCGCGCGGTGAGGGTGGCGGCGGCTTCGGCGGCGGTGGCGGTGGCGGCTTCGGCGGCGGCGGCGGCGGGTCGAGCGACCCGTGGTCGACCCCGGCCCCGCCGTCGGACGAACCGCCCTTCTGAAAGAGGACCCCGTCCTCCTCACCCCCTCCCACGCTCGGGGTGAGCCTCTGGACGGGGCCGACAACCCCCTGAACCTCTTCGTAACTGGAGAACCCCGGTGGCCAAGCCCCCCATCCGCAAGCCGAAGAAGAAGGTCTGCCAGTTCTGCAAGGACAAGGCGACCTACATCGACTACAAGGACACGACCCTGCTGCGGAAGTTCATCTCCGACCGCGGCAAGATCCGTGCCCGCCGCGTCAGCGGCAACTGCAGCCAGCACCAGCGGGACGTCGCCGTGGCCGTGAAGAACAGCCGCGAGATGGCTCTGCTGCCCTACACCTCGACGGCGCGCTGACCATGAGCACCCAGAAGCTGATCCTTACGCAGGAGGTCACCGGTCTCGGTTCCTCCGGTGACACCGTGGAGGTCAAGGGCGGGTACGCCCGCAACTACCTCCTGCCCCGCGGCCTGGCCATCGTCGCCACCCGCGGTGCCGAGAAGCAGGTCGAGTCGCTGCGCCGGGCGCGTGCCGCCCGCGAGGTGCGGTCGCTCGAGGAGGCGCAGACCGTGGCCGGCAGCCTGTCCGGGCTGACCGTCCGCGTGCCGGCCCGCGCCGGTGAGGGTGGCCGCCTGTTCGGCCGCGTCACCACCGCCGACGTCGTCAACGCCGTCACCGCCGCCGGTGGCCCGGCGCTGGACCGCCGCCGCGTGGAGCTGCCCAGCAGCATCAAGACCACGGGCCAGCACACCGTCACCGTGCGGGTGCACCCCGAGGTGACCACCCAGCTGGCGATCGAGGTCGTCCCCAGCTGAACCCGGACCCTCCAGGTTCCCTCCGGGGAAGCCGTGGAGGGCCCACCGCCCGCGAGGGGCGTCGGACTCCGGTCCGGCGCCCCTCGCGGCGTCGTGGCCCCCGTGCAGGGTCCCGCGAGCGGCGGGGGCAGGGGGCCCTCCGTCAGTCGACCGCCGTCGCCTCGATCTCGACCATCAGCTCCGGGAAGGCCAGCCGCGTGACCCCGACGAGGGTCGACGTCGGCCGGATCCCGGCGGCGGCGAAGCGCTCGGCGAGGGCCGGCCAGCAGGTCATGATGCCGTCGACGTCGGTCGTGAAGACGTTCAGCCGGACGACGTTGGCCAGTGTCATGCCGCCGTCCTTCAGCACGGTCTGGACGTTGTCGAGGCTCAGGGCCACCTGGGCGGCCAGGTCGCCTGGGTGCTGCGGGACGCCCTCGGCGTTCACGGCGGCCTGACCGGAGCACACGAGCACCCTGCCGGCGCCCTCGACGAGCGCGGCCTGGTCGAAGCCGAAGGCGGCCGACCACGGCCAGGGGTTCACGGGGGTACGGGTGACGGGCATCGGGGCCTCCCTTCCTCGGCCGCCGCCACGGGTCCGGGGCGGTCGGCGGCGGGAGCCCATGGTGGACCACCGGCGGGCACGAGTGGAGCTGTGGACATGTGGCCCGTGGGACGGGTGGTCACCGGTCCGCGACACGCCGGGGGGCGACACCCGGATTTCTCGGTGATTTTCCCCGTCCACACCCGGTGGGTCGTCTTCCCGCAGCTCAGGCGCGGGATGTGGAGATCGGCGCCCGTCCGTCCCCCGCTGTCTCCACATGTCGACACGTCTGTGTCCACCGACTTGTCCACAAGTTGTGCAGAACGAGGTGCACAGCGGTGTTGGACTGCTCCGTCTCAGCTTCCTAACGTCCTCCCCGAGCTGCCGCCGGCGCGTCCTGTCGGTGCCGCGCGGTAGCAATGACACGAACAGACGTTCGAGTCAGGTGTACGTCGATTCTGGTGCTTCCCCCACCAGGCCCCGGCCGGCGGCCGGGGTCTGTTCGCGGGTGCGCCGGTGAGTGGATGGAGGAGCCTCCGTGGCGGTGGCCGACGAGTTCAGCCGACCGATGCCGACGGCGCCGGAGTACGACCGGCAGCCGCCGCAGGACGTCGCGGCCGAGCAGTCGGTGCTCGGCGGCATGCTGCTGAGCAAGGACGCGATCGCCGACGTCGTCGAGGTGCTGGCCGGCCCGGACTTCTACCGGCCCGCGCACCAGGTGATCTTCGACTGCATCCTCGACCTGTACGGCCGTGGCGAGCCGGCCGACGCGATCACCGTCGCCGCGGAGCTCAACCGCACCGACCAGCTGTCGAAGATGGGCGGCGCGGTCTACCTGCACACGCTCATCCAGTCCACGCCCACCGCGGCCAACGCCGGCTACTACGCGGCGATCGTGGCCGAGCAGGCGGTGCTGCGCCGGCTGGTGGAGGCCGGCACCCGCGTGGTCCAGCTGGGCTACGGCGCCGCGGGCGGCAAGGGCGACGTCGACGACATCGTCGACCGCGCCCAGCAGGAGATCTACGACGTCACCGAGAAGCGCATGAGCGAGGACTACGCGCGCCTCGAGGACGTCCTGCAGCCGACGATGGACGAGCTGGACGCCATCGCCTCCCGCGGTGGCACCGCGCGCGGCGTGCCCACGGGCATCCGCGACCTCGACGAGCTCACCAACGGCCTGCAGGCCGGTCAGATGGTCGTCATCGCGGCCCGCCCCGGTGTGGGCAAGTCGACCCTCGGCCTGGACATCGCCCGCTCGGCCACCGTGAAGCACCACCTGCCGGCGGTCATCTTCTCGCTGGAGATGAGCAAGCACGAGATCACCATGCGTCTGCTGTCGGCCGAGGCGAAGGTGCCGCTGCACCACATGCGCGCCGGCACGCTGTCCGACGAGGACTGGTCGAAGCTGGCCCGTCGCATGGGCGAGATCGCCGACGCCCCGCTCTACATCGACGACTCCCCGAACATGACGATGATGGAGATCCGGGCCAAGGCGCGGCGGCTCAAGCAGCGCAACGACCTCAAGCTCGTGGTCATCGACTACCTCCAGCTGATGACCTCGGGCAAGCGGGTCGAGAGCCGCCAGCAGGAGGTCTCGGAGTTCTCCCGTGCGCTCAAGCTGCTGGCCAAGGAGCTCGAGGTCCCGGTCATCGCGATGAGCCAGCTGAACCGTGGGTCGGAGCAGCGTCAGGACAAGAAGCCGATGCTGTCGGACCTCCGTGAGTCCGGCTCGATCGAGCAGGACGCCGACATGGTCATGATGATCCACCGCGAGGACATGTACGAGAAGGAGAGCCCGCGGGCCGGCGAGGCCGACATCATGCTGGTCAAGCACCGCAACGGCCCCACCGCGAACGTCACCGTCGCCTTCCAGGGCCACTACAGCCGCTTCGTGGACATGGCGAACTGACCCGACCCCAGACCCCCAGAGGCCCAGGACGACGTCGTCCTGGGCCTCTCGGCTGTCGTCACGGCGGAAACCGTCGGACCCTCCTGTCACGGTGGGCGCGTGAAGCTGTTGACCGCGACGTACACGGGGCAGGGCGAGCGGGACGGCGACTTCTGCTTCGCCGTCGAGGGCGAGCTGGTCCTGGTGGGTGACGTCTGCGCGGCCGACCAGGCCGACCCCGACCCCGACGGCGGGTGCGGCTGCGGCCGGGCCTTCACCGGGCTGAGCTCGCACCGGGGCACGACGACCGCGATGGTCCGCGACCTCGAGTTCTCCCTCGGCGACCTGCAGCTGGCCCTGGAGGCCCATCTCGCCGCGAGCGGTCTGGGTCCCGATGTCCTGGGCGACGAGGACTTCGCCGACCTCGTGGAGGAGACGGTGCACGAGACGGCGTCCTTCGCCCGGTGCTGGCCCGTGGGCACGGTCCTCGGGCGGCGCCTGGACTCGGTCCGCCGGCGGTCGCTGCCAGCCGGCGCGGAGGACCACCCCTGGTTCGGCTCCGACAGCTGAGCGCGTGTGCTCGTCGTGGCCACGGACGACGAGAACCCGGAGTGCGGCTACCAGCACTCCGGGCCTCGTCGTCGGCTCCCGCCGCCTCAGGGGCGGCCAAGGGTCAGGCCGCGGCGGCCTCGGCCAGGAGCCGGCGGCGGACCTTCGGCGACCCGGTGCTCATCTTGTAGAGCTTGACCAGCTGCGAGGGCAGGTTCCGCGCCGTCGTCTTGTCCAGCCACCCGTTGGGCAGCGACAGCCGGATGATCTTGTGCCAGGCCGACGCGACCTGCTTCGGCAGCGGCGCCGAGTGGTAGTTCAGCCCGTACCGGTCGAACAGGTCACGGACCCGGGGCGCGATCTCGGCGTACCGGTTGCTCGGCAGGTCGGGGAACAGGTGGTGCTCGATCTGGTGCGACAGGTTGCCGGTCATGATGTGCATGGCCTTCGACCCGGAGATGTTCGCCGAGCCCAGCATCTGCCGCAGGTACCACTCACCGCGGGTCTCGCCGTCGATGGACTTCTTCTCGAAGGTCTCCACGCCCTCGGGGAAGTGCCCGCAGAGGATGACGGAGTTCGACCACAGGTTGCGCACCAGGTTGGCCACGAAGTTGGCCGTCAGGGTCGCCAGGAAGTTGGGCCCGGACAGCAGCGGGTGGACGAGGTAGTCCTTGCGTGCCTGCCGGCCGATCTTGCGCAGCACGGCCTTGGCCCGCGCGCGGAACTCGGGGTCACCGGTCTGCTTCTTCGCGATGACCGCGCCGAGCTCGAGGTCGTAGGCGGCGATGCCGTACTCGAAGAAGCAGGCGTTGATGAAGCTCCACAGCGGCTGCCCCAGGTACATCGGCACCCACGTCTGGTCCTCGTCGACGCGCATGATGCCGTAGCCGAGGTCGTTGTCCTTGCCGATCACGTTCGTGTACGTGTGGTGCAGCTCGTTGTGCGAGTGCTTCCACTGCTCGGCCGGGCTGGCCATGTCCCACTCCCACGTCGTGGAGTGGATCTTCGGGTCGCGCATCCAGTCCCACTGCCCGTGCAGGATGTTGTGCCCGATCTCCATGTTGTCGAGGATCTTGGCCACCGAGAGGCCGATCGTCCCGAGCACCCAGGCGGGCGGGAAGCCCGAGGCCAGCAGCACCGCGCGGCTGCCGAGCTCGATCTTCCGGTGGACGTCGATGACCTTGCGGATGTAGGCCGCGTCGGCCGCACCGCGGGTGTCGATGACGCTCTGACGGATGTCGTCGAGCTCCTTGCCGATGAGCTCGATGTCCTCGGCGGTGAGGTGGGCGATCGGGTTGACGGGCTTCTTCTGCAGGACGGTCACGCGTGAGTCCTCCGCTGGGTTCGGGGGCGGTCGGTCAGTGGTCGATGTCGCAGGCGCCGGCGGCGGCGCTCACGCAGGTCTGGATGAGGACGCCGTCCCCGGGGGCGGCGGTGGTGACCTCGCCGTTGCGCAGGTCGCGGACCGCGCCCTCCCGCAGCGGCAGCACGCAGCCGAAGCAGATGCCCATCCGGCAGCCGCTCGGCATGAGCACGCCGGCCTCCTCGGCGGCGTCGAGGATCGTCGTCGCGCCGTCGGCCTCCAGCGTCGTGCCCGACTTCACGAAGGAGACGGTGCCGCCCTCGCCGGCGACGACGGTCGTGGGTCGGAACCGCTCGGTGAACAGCCGGTCGGCCAGCCCGGCCGTCTCCCAGTGCTCCTCGAGGGCCTCCAGCAGGCCGACGGGGCCGCACGCCCAGGTGGCGCGCTCGGCGTGGTCGGGCACCAGTGCGGTGATCGCCGCGGCGTCGAGCAGCCCTGCGGTCTCGGTGTGCTGCTCGACCAGCCGGATCCGGCCGGCGGCGGCCAGCGCCCGCAGCTCCGCACCGAAGACGACGTCCTCGGCGGTGGGCGCGGAGTGCACGAGGACGACGTCGGGGAGCTCGGGGTGGTTGCGCAGGATGCCCATGACCGGCGTGATCCCGGAGCCCGCGGTGATGAACAGCGTCTTCGCCGGGGCCGGCGTGGGCAGCACGAACTCACCCGCGGCCTGGTCGAGCTGCACGATGGTGCCCGGCTCGGTGTGGTGCACCAGGTGGCTGCTGACCTTCCCGCCGGGGATGGCCTTGACGGTGATGCTGATGCAGCCGTCGGAGCGGGTCAGGTCCGAGGTCAGCGAGTAGGCGCGCCACTGGCGGACGCCGTCGACGTCGACACCGATGCGCACCCACTGGCCGGGCACGTGCGGCCGCCAGTCGGCGCCGGGGCGGATCACGAGGGTCGCGGCGTCGCGGGTCTCGTGGTGCACCGCCTCGATGCGCCCGCGCAGGGCGGCGCCGGAGCGCAGCGGGTGCACCAGGTCCAGGTAGTCGTCGGGCAGCAGCGGCGTCGTCACCAGCTCGGCGAGGCGCAGCGCCCGCCGGCGCAGGGCGGTCAGGGCCGGCCGGGCCGGGGAAGGGCGCGGGACGGTCGCGGTCATGCTTCTGATCGTTCCCAGCCCACCGTGCAATTACCTGTGCTCTCGACGTGAACCTCGGGCCGGATACTGTCTCGGCCGAACAAAGAACCGGTGACGGTGAGGTGAGTGTGACGCCGGAGCAGAACCCCTTCACCCCCGCGGTGGCCGCGGCCATGCGCGCCGAGCTGCCCGCGGTGGCCGAGAGCACCGTGGCCGCGATCGTCGTCGAGGTGCCCAGCTACACCGAGGCCTTCCGGGGCGACATGGGCCGGGCGATCGAGAACGCCGTCCAGCTGGCGCTCGGGGGGTTCCTCCAGCTGGCGACGACGACGGCCGGTGTCGACGCCAGCCGGCCGATCGGTCCCGCGCTCGAGGGTGCCTACGCCCTGGGCCGCGGGGAGGCCAAGAACGGGCGGACGATGGACGCGCTGCTGGCCGCCTACCGGGTCGGCGCCCGTGTGGCGTGGCGGCACATGAGCGAGACCGCGGTGGGTGCCGGGATGCCCGCCGCCTCGCTGGCCCGCTTCGCCGAGCTGGTGTTCGCCTACATCGACGCGTTGTCGGCCTCCAGCGTCGCCGGCCACGCCGACCACCTGGCCACCAGTGGCCGCGAGCGCCGCCGTCACCTGGAGCGGCTGGCCGAGCTGCTGCTCACCGGCAGCCCGGCCTACGACCTGGCCGCCGCGGCCGAGCGGGCGGACTGGACGCCGCCGCGGACCCTCACCGCGGTGCTCCTCCCGGAGGCCCGGGCCCGCGGGGCGGTCGCCCAGCTGGATGCCCGCACGCTGCAGGCCGGCACGGACCTGCCCGGCGCCGAGCCCTCCACCGAACGGGCGGTGCTGCTCGTGCCGGACGCGGAGGGGTTCGCCCGGGGCGGCCTGCTCAAGGCGCTGTCCGGGCGCGAGGCCGTCGTCGGACCGCCGCGACCCTGGCAGGACGCCCGGTCGTCCTACTCGCGGGCGCTGCGGGCGCTGCAGCTGGGCCTGCGACCCGAGGGCGAGGCGCCGGTGGACACCGAGCAGCGGCTGGCCGAGCTGGTCCTGCGGGCCGACGGCGAGGCGCTGGCCGACCTGCGCGCCCAGGTGCTCGCGCCGCTGGAGGACCTCGCCCCGGGTCCGCGGGAGAAGCTGGTCGAGACGCTGCGCTCGTGGCTGGCGCACCACGGACGGCGGGAGCGGATCGCCGCGGAGCTGTTCGTCCACCCGCAGACCGTGCGCTACCGGATGGGGCAGCTGCGCGAGCTGTTCGGCGACCGCCTGGAGGACCCCCGCACCGTGCTGGAGCTCACGATCGCCCTGGGCACCGCCGAGCCCTAGGCCGCTCCCTACGATCGCCGCCGTGATCGGCTTCCTCGTGGCGCACGGCTGGGAGAACCGGCGTCCGGCCGGGCACTGGCAGCACTGGCTGGCCGGGGAGCTGGCCGTGCAGGGGCACGCCGTGGCCTACCCGCAGTTCCCCTCGCCCGACGAGCCGGTGCTCGACGAGTGGCTGGCCGAGTTCCGCCGCCACCTGGCGGCCCTGGACGGCGACGAGCGGGTGCTGGTGTGCCACAGCCTGGCGGTCCTGCTCTGGTGGACGGCGCAGCCGGCACTCGGGGACCTGCAGCCCGACCGGGTCCTGCTGGTCGCCCCGCCCTCTCCCGACCGGCTGCGCCGGGAGCCGGCGGTGGCCGCCTTCGTGCCCGACGGCATCGAGACGACCCCGCTGGACGACGACGTCCGCCGCCGGGTGCGGATGGTGGCCTCCGACGACGACCCGTACTGCCCGGGCGGGGCGCTGGAGGTCTACGGCAGGCCTCACGGGCTGGACCTCGACGTGGTGCCGGGCGGCGCGCACCTGGACCTGCCGGCGGGCTACGGGTCGTGGCCGGCGGTGCTGCGCTGGTGCACCGACCCGAGTGTGCGGATCACCGGTCGATGAGCGCTCTGCTCGACGAGGTCTGGCCGCTGCTGACCGGGAGGGCGGCGCCGTCGGTCCGCGTCGTCGGGGCGACCGGTCTGGGCGGGCCGCTGCCCGTGCCCGACCTCGCCGTGGGGTCGGTCGCCGCGCAGTTGCTGGCCGCGCGGCTGCTCCGCGGCGGCTCGGAGCCGGTCGAGGTGGACGCCGCGCACGTCGGGCCGGCGTTCCGCAGCGAGCGGTTCGCGGCGGTGGGCGGGCAGCCGGTCGCGCCCGGGTTCGCGCCGCTGTCGCGGTTCTGGCGGACCGCCGACGGCTGGCTGCGGCTGCACGGCAACTACCCGCACCACCGGGACGCCGCGTTGCGGGTGCTGGGGCCCGAGGGTGGCCCGGCGGCGGAGCGGTGGCGGGCCGAGGAGCTGGAGGCGGCCGTCGTCGCGGCGGGAGGTGCGGCCGCCGCCGTCCGTCCGCGGTCGGTCTGGGCGGGGACGCCGCAGGGGCGGGCCGTGGCGGGAGCCCCGCTGGTCGGGTTGCGCCGGGTCGCCGACGGGCCCGTGCGGGCGTCGTCCCCCGACGGGGTGCGGGTGCTGGACCTGACGCGGGTCATCGCCGGCCCGGTCGCCACCCGCACGCTCGCCTCGCACGGCGCGGACGTGCTGCGGGTCGACAGCCCGCGGCTGCCCGAGGACCCGGGGCAGCTGGTCGACACGGGGCCCGGGAAGCGGCACGTGCTGCTGGACCTCGCCGCGGCGGCCGACCGCCGGACGGTCGAGGGGCTGCTGGCGGGGGCGGACGTCGTGGTCCAGGGGTACCGGCCCGGGGCGCTGGCGCGGTTCGGCCTGGATCCCGCGTCGCTGGCGTCCCGGCACCCGCACCTGGTCGTGGTGAGCCTGTCGGCCTGGGGCACGGCCGGGCCGTGGGCACAGCGGCGGGGCTTCGACTCGCTGGTGCAGGCGGCGACCGGGATCGCGCTCGAGTGCGGGTCGGCCGGGGAGCCCGGGGTGCTGCCGGCGCAGGCGCTGGACCACGCGACCGGTCACCTGGCCGCCGCGACGGTGCTGGCCGCGCTGGCCCGCCGCCGGGAGGAGGGCGGCGGCTGGCACGGGGAGCTCTCCCTCGCGCGCACGGCGCACTGGCTGCTGGACGCACCGCGGGTCGCGGCCCCAGCGGCGGCCTCGTCGGTCGATCCGGCGCCGTACCTGCTCTCCCTGCCGTCGCCCGACGGGCCGGTGACGCTCGTCGCGCCGCCGGGCTCGCCGCCGTGGCGGTCCGCGGCGGTCGGGCCGGCGGGGCAGCGGCCGGTCTGGCTGCCCCGGCCGTAGCCGGGGCCCTGGCGTGCGGGGTGCGGCGAAGCCTCGAGGGTGCGGCGGCGTCGGGTCACGGCGTCCTCGGAGCCGGCGCACAGCTGCCGTCCAGGTTCCCCGCTGACGATGGTGGTGCCGGGTCGACGGACCCCACCGTCCCGTTCCCACACCCCGGCACCCGCAGGTCGCCCCGAGGGGAGGCGGCCGGGGGCGGGTGGCGCGAGGCCCAGCGCCCTGGACAGCCGGGTCTCGCGCCGCCCGCGGCACCCCTCAGGCGGGGCGGAGGACGGCGACCAGGAACTCCGACGTCGGCGTGAACGGCCGCAGGTCCCAGGTGGCCAGCAGCAGGTCCGGCGTCCAGCCGCCGGTGCGGGTGTCGGCGAGGAAGTCGTCGAAGGCGTACCCCCGGCCGGCGCCGAAGCCGATGGCCGCGCGTCCGTCGCCGGCGACGTGCGCCCGCAGCCGCTCCAGCACCGCGACGCGGGTGGAGGGCGCCAGGAACGTCATCACGTTGCCGGCGCAGACGATCGCGTCGAAGGCGCCCGCCACCCCGGCCGCCGGCAGGTCGAGCTCGGCGAGGTCGCCGACCAGCCACCGCGGGCCGGGGTGGTCGTCCTCGGCGGCGGCGATGAGCACCGGGTCGACGTCCACCCCGACGACGTCGTGACCGGCCGCAGCCAGCCGGCCGCCCACCCGGCCCGGCCCGCAGCCGGCGTCGAGCACGCGGGAGCGGCGGGGCAGCATCGCGTCCACCAGCCGGGCCTCGCCGCCGAGGTCGGCGCCCTGCGCGGCCATGGTGCGGAAGCGCTGCACGTAGGCGGCCGAGTGCCCGGGGTCGTCCTGCGTCATCTGCACCCACGCGCTCTGGTCGACCATGCGGCCCATGATCGCCCCCGGTCGCGACCGAACTGGCACCCGGCTCCCAGCCCCCGGCCGGCCGGACGACGTCCTGCCAGCCGACCGGGCGGTCGACGTGGCCGCCGCTGCGCTCGCAGATCACCCCGGCGCGGTCATCGACGGGGTCGACGTCCACGTCGACTCCGACCTCACGGTGCCGGGCCGGCCGGCGTTCCCGGGCTGACCCGCCAGTCCGGCGGGTCGGCGGGGTGCAGGGCGGGGTCGTCGGCGGCCAGCGTGCGCACCGGTCCGGGCGGCGTCCCGGGGCCCTCGAAGCGCACCGTGACCCGGCCCAGGCCCCGGCCCCACACCCAGCCGGCGCCGAGGTCGTCGTGCCGGACGTCCTGCCCCGGCCACCACCGCTGCTCCGCGGGCAGCGGGGCCTCCGGCTCGTCGGGGGCCTCGTCGGGGACCGGGTCCTCCTCGGCCGGCGCGGGGTCGTCGGCCGCGAACAGGTCGCCCTGCGCGTAGGGCGACAACCCCGAGACGCCGACGCCGAGCAACCGCAACCCCCCGGCGGTGCCGGCCTCGGTGAGCAGCCGGCGGGCGATCCCGGCGATCGCCCGCGGGTCGTCCGTCGGCTGCGGCAGCGTCTGCGAGCGGGTGAGCGTGGTGAAGTCGTAGCGCCGCAGCTTGAGCGTCACGGTCCGGCCGGACAGGGCGGAGTCGCGCAGCCGGGTGGCGACCCGCCCGGCCATCGTGTCGATCTCCCGCGTGAGGACGGCGACGTCGGTGAGGTCCCGCTCGAACGTCGACTCCTGCGACACCGACTTCGCGCCGCGCTCGGCCACCACCGGCCGGTCGTCCTCGGCGCGGGCCAGCGCGTACAGGCCCCCGCCGTGCGCCCGCCCGGCCAGCGCGACCAGGTCCGGCAGCGACCGGGCGGCGAGGTCCGCGACGGTCTTCACGCCGATCTGGTGCAGCCGCTCCGCGGTGGCCGGGCCGACGCCGCCGAGCCGGGTCACCGGCAGCGGGTGCAGCACGTCCAGCTCCCGCCCCGGGGGGACGACGACCAGCCCGTCGGGCTTGTCGAGGTCGGAGGCGATCTTGGCCATGAGCTTCGAGGACCCGATGCCCACCGACCCGGTCACCCCGCCGGTGGCCTCGGCGATCCGCTCCTTCAGCCGGCGCCCGAGCGCGGTGACGCCGTCCACGGAGAGGTCGTGCCCGGCACCGGCCGCGAGGTCGACGTAGGCCTCGTCCAGCGAGGCGGGCTCCACCAGCGGGGAGAGCTCCCGCAGCAGTTCCATGACGACGTCGGAGGTGCGCCGGTAGGCGGCGAACCGGCCGCCGAGGAACGCCGTCCCGGCCGGGCAGCGCCGCCGCGCCTCGGCGGTGGACATCGCCGAGCGCGCCCCGTAGGCCCGCGCCTCGTAGGACGCCGTCGCCACCACGCCGCGGCCGCCGACCCCGCCGACCACCACCGGCCGCCCGCGCAGCGACGGCTTGTCGCGCTGCTCGACCGCGGCGAAGAAGGCGTCGAGGTCCAGGTGGAGGATGCTCGCCTCCCGCCGCACGCCCCACCTCCTCGCTGTCGCCGGCCCACCCCATCGTCGCCCGTCCTCCGACCGGGTGACGCGGACGCCCCGGTGCCGGTTCCGGTTGATCACCGGCGCCCGCGCCTGCGAGTGTCGGCGGCCACACCGACGGAGGGGGGCGCGTGGAGGTCGCTCTCCTGGTCGTGGGCGCGATCGGCCTCGCCGTCCTGCTGCTCTCCCTGGTCGTCGGCGAGATCGGCGACCTCGCCGGCGACGCGGACGGCCCCTTCTCCGTCCCCGCCGTGGCGGCGCTGCTCGGCGGCGTCGGCTTCGGTGGCGCCGCCGCCGCCTCGCTCCTGCCCGACGACCTCCCGGACGCCGGCCGGCTCGGGCTGGCCCTGGTCCTCGGGCTGGCCGTCGCGGTCCCGCTGGCCTGGGCCGCGGTCCGGCTGTCGCGGGCGCTGCGGAACATGCCCACCGCCGAGACCCTCACCCGCCACCACCTGCTCGGGGCACAGGGGGTCGTGGTCTCCGCCGTCCCGACCGCGGGGTTCGGGGAGGTCCGGCTGCGGGTCGCCGGCCAGCAGGTGAAGTTCGCCGCCCGCAGCGACGTCCCACTGGCCGCCGGCACCCCCGTCTACGTCGTCGAGGCGCTCAGCGAGACCGCCGTCCAGGTGGTGTCCACCGCGCCCGACCCCCTGCCCGAGCTGCCCCAGACCGGAGGCCCCGAACCGTGGACCTGACCCTGCTCATCGCCATCGGCGGCATCGCCGTCCTGGTGCTCCTGCTCGTGCTGCTGGTGCTCTCCCGGATCAAGGTGGCCGGACCCAACCAGGCGTTCATCGTCACCGGCCGGCAGGGCCGCCAGGTGACCAGCTCCAACGGGGTGACCTCACGGGACTCCTCCGGTCAGAAGGTCGTCATGGGCGCGAGCGTCTTCGTGCTGCCGGTCGTGCAGAAGCTGCACACGATGGACCTCTCCAGCCGCCGCATCCCGGTCGGCATCCGCGGGGCGGTGTCCAAGCAGGGCGTGAAGTGCGACCTCGAGGGCGTGGCCATCGTCAAGGTGGGCGGCACCGAGGACTCCATCCGCGCCGCCGCGCAGCGGTTCCTCAACCAGCAGGAGGGCATCGACACCTTCACCTCGGAGGTGCTCGCCGGCGCGCTGCGCTCCATCGTCGGCCGGCTGACGATCGAGGAGATCATCCGGGACCGCGCGGCGTTCGCCTCCGCCGTCGCCGAGGAGGCGGAGTCCTCCCTCACCGGGCAGGGGCTGGTGCTCGACACCTTCCAGCTGCAGGACATCCAGGCCGAGGGCAGCTACCTGGCCGACCTGGGCCGTCCCGAGGCCGCCCGGGTGCTCAAGGAGGCGAGCATCGCCGAGGCCCGCGCCCGGCAGGCCGCCCAGCAGGAGCAGCTGCTGGCCGACGAGGCGATCGCCGTCGCCCAGCGGCAGCTCGCGCTCCGGCAGGCGGAGATCACCGCCGAGACCGACGCCGCCAAGGCCAGGGCCGCCGCGGCCGGCCCGCTGGCGCAGGCCGCCCAGGACCAGGCGGTGCTCATCGAGCAGGAGAAGGTCGCCGAGCGGACGGCGGCGCTGACCGAGCGGCAGCTGGACACCCAGGTCCGCCGGCCGGCCGATGCCCAGCGGTACAAGGTCGAGCAGGAGGCCGAGGGCCGCAAGAACTCCGCGATCCTCACCGCCGAGGCGCAGCGGCAGGCCACCATCGCCGCCGCCCAGGCCGCCGCCGAGCAGGCCAAGCTCTCCGGTGAGGGTGAGCGGGCCCGCCGCTCGGCGCTGGCGGAGGCCGAGGCGATCGAGGGCGCCAAGCGGGGTGAGGCCGAGAAGCTGCGCCGGCAGGCCGTCGCGGACGCCGTCGAGCGCGAGGGTCAGGCCGAGGCGGCCGCGATCCTCGCCCGCGGGCAGGCCGAGGCCGAGGCGCTGGACGCCCGCTCGGAGGCCTTCGCGAAGTACGGCGAGGCGGCGATCCTGGAGATGCTGGTCAAGGTGCTCCCGGACGTCGTCCAGGCGGCCGCCGCCCCGCTGGCCGGCGTGGACAAGATGACGGTCATCTCCGCCGACGGCGCCGGCTCGCTGGGCCGGTCGGTGGCGGCCAACGTCGCGCAGGGCCTGCAGCTGTCCGGCGACCTCACCGGCGTCGACGTCGCGGCGCTGCTGCGCCGGCTGGGCGGGGCGGGTGCGCCCGGCGCGGACGGTGCCTCCCGGGCCACGGACGGCGCCACCCGCATCCCGATCGTCCCGGCCACGGGTGAACCGCCGGCGAGCTGACCGTCAGAGCCGGTCCGGCCAGGTCTCCCGCTCGTGCGCCGCCCGCCAGAACTCCAGCTCGTACCGGGTGGCGACGGTGAACGCGCGCAGCATCGCGGGCTCCGCCCCGGGCGACGCGAGGGCGGCCGCGTCCACCAGTGCCCGGGCCTCGCGAGCGGCGTCCTGGAACGCCGGGGAGTCGTAGGCGGCGACCCAGCGCAGGTACGGGTGCCCGGGGACGAGCGCGGCGGTCCGGGCCAGCCGCGCGCCGACGTCCGCGTACACCCAGTAGCAGGGCAGCGCGGCGGCGGCGCCCACCGCGTACGGAGCCGTCGCCGCCGCGGCCACCAGGTAGGAGACGTAGGCCAGGCAGGTCGGGGAGGGCACCGGGTCGCCATCCGGCCGGTCGGCCGGCCGGAGCTCGGCGGCCAGCAGGTCGGCGTGCAACTGGCGCTCGACCGTCGCGGTCGTGGCCGCGGACGTCGCCCAGAAGGCCGCGGCGGCGGAGTCCGGGGCGCGGGCGGCGAGCAGGGTCAGCGCCCGGGCGTACTCGGCGAGGTAGAGGGTGTCCTGCTCCAGGTAGTGCCGGAAGGTGGCCGGCGGCAGGGTGCCCGAGCCCAGCTCTGCGAGGAAGGACAGCTCGTCGATGGCCACCCGCAGGCCGGCGGTGGCCGCCCAGGCGCGCTCGGTGAACCGCTCGGTGGACGAGGTCACGACGGCCAGATGCCGGCGAAGTGGTGGACCGGGCCGGCCCCGGAGCCGATGCCCAGCCCGGCGCCGCCGACCAGCGCGGCCTGCAGGTAGTCCCGCGCCCGCTCCACCAGGGGCAGCCAGTCGCCGGCGCCCTCCGCGGCGGCGAGGGCGGCCAGCGCCGAGGAGAGCGTGCAGCCGGTGCCGTGCGTGGCCGAGGTCGCCACCCGGGGCCGCCGGGTGGGCGTCGCGCCGGCCGCGGTGACCAGGACGTCGACGCTCTCCGCCCCGCCCAGGTGGCCGCCCTTCAGCAGCACCGCCCGCGGGCCCAGCGCCAGCAGCGCCTCGCCCTGCCCGACCAGCCCGTCGACGTCGGTCGCGGGCGCGGCGTCCAGCAGCGCCGCCGCCTCGGGGACGTTGGGCGTGACGAGGTCGGCGAGCGGCAGCAGGGTGGTGCGGACGGCGTCCACCGCCGACTCGTCGATCAGCCGGTGGCCGCTGGTCGACACCATGACCGGGTCGCAGACGACCGGGCCGGCGGGGCGGGCGGCCAGGACGCCGGCCACTGCGGCGACCACCTCCGCCGTCCCGAGCATGCCGAGCTTGGTGGCGGCGACGGGGACGTCGTCGAGCAGCGTGTGCAGTTGCTGGGCGACGAACTCCGCCGGTACCGGGTGCACGCCGGTCACGCCGCGGGTGTTCTGCGCGGTGAGGGCGGTCAGCACCGCCGTCCCGTAGGCCCCGAGGGCGCTGAAGGTCTTGAGGTCGGCCTGGATGCCGGCCCCGCCGCTGGGGTCGCTGCCGGCCACGGTGAGCGCGACCGGTACCCCGGCCCGCCGCGGGGGCGCGTCCGGCGCGGTCACCGGTGCGCCCCCGCGGCCCGGCCGGCGGCGATCCCGGTCCGCAGGGCGCGAGCCGCCGCCTCCGGGTCGGACGCGGCGCAGATCGCGGACACCACGCAGATCCCGTCGACCCCGGTGCGGGCCACGTCGGCCGCCCGGCCGGCGTCGATGCCCCCGATCGCCACCGCGGCCAGGCCACCGGCACGGGCGGCGGTCGCCAGCGCGGCGGCGCCCGCGAGCCCCAGCCCCGGAGCGGCGTCCGGCTTCGTGGGGGTGGCCCACACCGGGCTCAGCCCGACGACGTCCACGGTGCCCGCGGGCAGGGCCAGCGCCGCGTCGAGTTCCGCCGCCGAGGAGACGCTCACCCCGAGCAGCCGGTCCGGCCCGAGCAGCGCGCGGGTCTCCCCCGGCGGCAGGTCGTCCTGTCCCACGTGCGCGCCGTCGGCGCCGGCGACCACGGCGACGTCCACCGCGTCGTTGACCACCACCGCCACGTCCGGCCGGTCGGCGAGCGCCGTCTGCACCGCCCGGGTGAGCGCCAGCAGCTCCCGGCGGGAGGCGGTCTTGTCGCGCACCTGGACGGCGGTGACCCCGCCGGCCACCGCGGCGCGGACGACGTCGGCGACCGGCCGCGGGTGGCACAGCGCGGTGTCGGTGACCAGGTAGAGGGTGGGGTCGAAGCGGGTCACCGGGAACCCCGGATGTCGGCGCCGGCCAGGGAGTCGCCGTCCAGGGCGTCGAGCGCGTCCAGCCACGCGGGCGCGAAGGTGCCCGGGCCGTCGGCGAGGTCGGCGGCGACCTCGGCGGCCAGCGCCACGTGGGCGTGGGCGGCGACGGTGCCGGTGAGGGCGTCGCCGGTGGCGGCGACGTAGGCGGCGACCAGCGCACCGAGGGCGCACCCGGCACCGGTGGTGCGGGTCAGCAGTTCCGAGCCGCCGCCCACGCGGACCGTCCGCCGCCCGTCGGTGACCAGGTCGACCTCGCCGCTGACGGCCACCACCCCACCGGTCCGGCGGGCCAGGTCGGCCGCGGCCGGGGCCGCGGCGTCGGTGCCGGCGGTGCTGTCCACCCCGCGGCCGCCGCTGCCCGCGCCGGCCAGCGCCATCACCTCGGAGGCGTTGCCGCGGACCACCGTGGGCCGCAGCCCGACCAGCTCGGTGGCCAGCTCGGTGCGGAAGACCAGGCCGCCGACGGCGACCGGGTCCAGGACCCACGGCGTCCCGGCGGCGGCCGCCGACCGGGCGGCCAGGCGCATCGCCTCGGCGGTGCGGGCGTTCACCGTGCCCACGTTGACCAGCACGGCGGAGGCGACGGCCGCGAAGTCGGCGGCCTCCTCCGGGGCGTCGACCATGGCCGGCGCCGCGCCGGCGGCCAGCAGGGCGTTGGCGGTGAGGGTCTGCACGACCGTGTTGGTCAGGCAGTGCACCAGGGGGGTGGTGGCGCGCAGGGCCGCCCGGGCCGCGCGCAGGTCGTCGGCATCCACGCCGTGACATCCCTTCGCCAGTACGAACTGGAGCAGGTTCGACGGGTGTGCTCTCAGTCCCCTGCGGGGACACCCCGTGTCACTTCCGCCGCCGAACCTAACAGCCGGGCCCTCAGACCGCGGCGGTCACCGCGGGCCGCGCGACCGGGACGGCCGGGCGGGGCGACGGCCGGAAGCCCCTGGCGATGAGGACGGCGGCGAGGCTCATCTCCCAGACGGTGACGGGGAGGGCGGCGACCATGCCCCACACGGAGACCTGCTCGTAGAGGCCGAACAGGATCGCGGTGGACGACGCGAAGACGACCGGTCCGCCCACGATCCCGAGGACGGCGATCCAGCGCGGCACGAGCCGGGACCGGTACACGAGGACGGCGAGCAGCAGGCTGTTCACCCCGATGACGAGGCCGGGGCCCAGCAGGAACGTCCGGTCGTGCAGGGCGACCAGCGACCGCGCGACCGCCAGCAGCCCGGCGTCGTCCGTGCCGGCCGCGGGGTCCTGCCGCAGGGTGACCACGGACAGGAGGCTGACGACGCCGACGACGATGAGCGCGGCCTCGAGCAGCCGGCCGCAGACGTAGGCCAGCGCCATGCCCTCGCCGTGCCGCTTGACCACCGGGTACAGCGTGACCGCGGTGCCGATGCACGAGGCGGCGAGCACGACCTCGAGGAAGCCGCCCCACAGCACGTGGGTGTCGGCACCGGCGCCCAGGACGTAGCCCGGGTCGCCCAGCACCGGCTGGTACAGCGCCAGCGCCACGACCGCGGTCACCGCGGCCACCACGAAGAACGTCCCCGCGACGACCGCGGTCCCTCTGTCCGTGCTCATGTCGTTCCCTCCCGGCCGAGGTGTACGGCGTACACCGATGCCGGAGACGGTAGGTGTACGTCGTACACCGGTCAAGGGCTAGGCTCGTCAGGGTGGCCTCGGCGGGGAGCTCGTCGGGGCGAGCTCGTCGGTGGGAGGGAGCCGCGATGCCCCAGCAGGCAGCCGGCGCGCGGCGCGTCCCGCTCAGCCGGGAGCGGGTGCTGCGCGCCGCGGTCCAGCTGGCCGACGAGGCCGGGATCGACGCGGTCAGCATGCGGCGGCTCGCCCAGGAGCTGGGGGTCGTGCCGATGGCGCTGTACAAGCACGTCGCCTCGAAGGAGGAGCTGCTCGACGGCATGGTCGACGTCGTCATCGGCGAGTTCGAGGCGCCCGACCCGTCGCTGGACTGGCGGACGGCGGTGCGCGAGCGGGTGCTCTCCGCGCGGCGGGCGGTGCTGCGGCACCCGTGGGCGCGGCAGGCCATCGAGTCCCGCACCCGCCGGACGCCCGCCGTCCTCGGCTACATGGACGCCGTGACCGGCACGTTCCGGGCGGGGGGCTTCTCCGCCGACCTGACCCACCACGTGATGCACGCGCTGGGCAACCGCATCTGGGGCTTCAGCCCGGAGCTGTTCGACGAGGCGCCCGGTGCGGACGCGCCGGCTCCCACCCCGGAGGAGCAGGCGGCCATGGCGGCGGAGTTCGCCCAGCGGTACCCGCACATCCTCGAGATCGCCGTGGCCGCGAACGAGGGCCCCGGGGCCGGGTCCGGCTGCGACGAGCAGTTCGAGTTCGAGTTCGCCCTCGACCTGCTGCTGGACGGGTTCGACCGGCTGCGACAGCAGGGCTGGAGCTCTCGGCCGGCCTCCGTGCCCGGCTGACGGGACCGGACGGGCTCAGGCGTCGGTCAGCGCCGTGGCCGGCAGCCAGTCGGCGTCCAGCAACTCGGCGATCTCCTGCAGGGACGACGTGTCCGCGCCGGCGGTCGACCCGCTGACCGCCAGCCGCTCCACCATCACGCGGGCGACCTGCTCCTCCACGGTGTCCTCCGCGAAGGCGACCCGCCACGGGGAGACCTGGCCGTCGCGGTGCGTGCGGCCGGTGACCTGCCGGGCCTGGATGCCGGAGAACCGCGGCTGGTGGAACAGCCCGACCCGCGGGGTGGCCGAGGCGGCGGACCCGCTCGGCAGCAGCTCGCCGGCGTGCAGGCTGATGGAGGCGGTCACGGTGAACACGCACACCGGCGCGGCGCCGGTCTGGAAGCGCAGCCGCTCGGCCTCGACGTCGAACCGGTCGCGGCCGTAGATGGCGGCGACGGGGATCCCGGAGTCGAGCAGGGCCTCGCGGATCGGGTCGGCCGCCGTCTCGACGAACTCCACCGAGACGGCCACCTGCCGCTCGGCCTCCACCTGCGCCCTGACCCAGTCGACCGTCGCCTGCGCGCGGATCAGGCCGGCCTTCTGCCGGAACCGCAGCAGCGCCGCCCGGCCGCGGGCGCTCTGCCGGGCGCGCCGGGCCAGTTGCATCTCGGTCCGGAACTCCTGCCACTCGGAGTCGTAGGCGGACCGCTCGGCGGGGGTCAGTGCGACCGGCGTCCCGGTCACCGACACCGGCCCCCAGGGCGCCGGCCGGTGCAGCGTCGCCGGTGGGGTGCCGTCGGCGAGCCACCCCTGCAGCCGGGCGAGGTCGGCGCGGCGCTCGTCGGCGTCCTCGGTCCAGGCCCAGCCGTAGCGGCCGCGTTCCACGTGGAACCCGTGCTCGGCCAGCCGGCCGGGCAGGTCGGACCAGGCGCGCAGCGGCTCGCCGTGCCGCTGCGCGAACTGCGGCGCGAGGTACGGCAGCTCCAGCGGTGTGTGCGCGGGGGTGGCGGTCGCGGCGATGACGAACGGCGCGTCCTTGACCCGGCCGGCGCCGGAGACGGCCTTCCAGTGCTTCCACCGCTGGGTCGTGGTGTGCCGGACCATGTGTGCCTCGTCGGCGATCACCACGTCGAACCGGAGCTTGGCGACCTTGGCCAGGCGGTCCCAGGTGGTGACGCACCAGCGCAGCCCGCCGTCCCCGAACCCGGCGATCGAGCGCGTCCAGTGCGGGATGGTGATCGCGGCGGGGCGGTCCGCGACGACGAGCACGGTGCGGCCGCCGCGCTGCGCCGCGACCTCGCGCGCGGCGAGGACCGCGGTGCCGGTCTTGCCGACGCCGGGGTCGTCACCGAGCAGGAACACGCGGTGCCCGGCCTTCGCGGAGGCGGCGATCGCCGCGGCGCCGGTGAGCTGCTCGTCGCGCGGCTGCATCGGGCGGCCGGCGGGGATCGGACGCGGCATCGGGTTGAGCTCGTCCTCGAGGAACCGCTCGAAGGTGTACGGCGCGGGGGCGTGGGGCGCCAGCTCCGGCGGCAGCCCGCGGCCGACGTACACGTGGGCCTGCAGGTCCGGGCGCCACTGGGCGCCGGGCGCCGGCGCGCGGAACGGGACGGCGAGCACCCACACCCGCTCCCCCGGCCCGGCGACCGGCGGCTCCGGGGCAGGCTTCGCGGCGCGGCGGGCCGGTGGCTTGCGGCGGGTGGCGGTCGTGCTGCGGGTGGTGGACCGGGTCGTCGTCCGGCGGCGCCGTCCGGGCATGGGTGCGCTCTCCTTCGTCGGCGCCGAGGGCGACCGGTGACTTCGTCGGCCGTCGACGGTAGGTGGGGAGGCCGCGGGGATCTGGTGGAATCGCCGGGTGACGACGAACTCCGACGAGCGGCTGCACGCCCGGACGCTGGGGGACGCCGGCCCGCGGGTGGTGTTCGTGCACGGGTTGTTCGGCCAGGGGAAGAACTGGACGACGATCGCCAAGGGGCTCTCGGCCGACCACCGCGTCACCCTGCTCGACCTGCCCAACCACGGGCACTCGCCGTGGACCGACCGCGTCGACTACGTCGACATGACCGGGATGGTCGCGGCGGAGCTCGAGTCGTTCGGCGAGCCGGTGACCCTCGTCGGGCACTCGATGGGCGGCAAGGTCGCGATGCAGCTCGCGCTGCGCCACCCGGAGCTGCTGCGCGCCCTCGTCGTCGTCGACATCGCGCCCACGGAGTACCCCGTGTCCGGCGGCCGCACCGACGACGAGGACGAGGAGGCCTCCCCGTTCGGCGCGTACATCGCCGCGATGCGGGCCCTCGACCTCGACGCGCTCACCAGCCGCGAGGACGCCGACGCCGCGCTGCGCTCCGCCGTCCCGAGCCGGATGGTGCGCTCGTTCCTGCTGCAGAGCCTGGTCCGCGAGGGGCTCGGCGAGGGCGGCGGCTGGCGGTGGCGGCTGAACCTGGAGCTGCTCGAGCGCGACCTCGGCGAGCTCCGCGGCTTCCCCGAGCCGCCGCCGGGGGCGCGGTACGACGGGCCGGTGCTGTGGATCGCCGGGGCCAACTCGCACTACGTCCTGCCCGAGGACCGGGAGCGCATGGACCGGCTGTGCCCGAACACCCGGCTGGTGCGGGTCAAGAACGCCGGGCACTGGGTGCACTCCGAGCAGCCGGAGGTGTTCCTCGAGACGCTCAAGCGCTTCCTCGCCGCGGTCGAGGGGCGGGACGGCACCGCCTGAGGGGGGGTGCCGGTCGAGCGGCAGGTGCTCGGCCGGCGCTCCCGGTACCGAGCGACCACACCGTCCGGCCCGGCCCTCCACGCGGACGGCCGGCGCCGCCGTGTCCACCGGTCGCGACCGGGGTGGGTCCGGGCCAAGATCGGCGACATGACCGACCCCCGCGCAGGACAGCCGGCCCGGCCGGACGACCTCATCGACGTCGCCTCGCTGGTCACCGCGTACTACACGTTGGAGCCCGACCCGTCGGACCCGGCGCAGCAGGTGGTGTTCGGTACCAGCGGTCACCGCGGGTCGGCGTTCGACGCGGCCTTCAACGAGGCGCACATCCTCGCCACCACGCAGGCGATCTGCGAGTACCGCACGGCGCAGGGCTACGACGGGCCCCTGTTCGTCGGCCGCGACACGCACGCGCTGTCCGAGCCGGCCTGGGCCAGCGCGCTGGAGGTGCTCGCCGCCAACGACGTGACCGTGCTGGTCGACGCCGCCGACCGGTACACCCCCACCCCGGCGGTCAGCCACGCGATCCTGCAGGCCAACCGGGGGAAGAGCTCCGGGCTCGCCGACGGCATCGTCGTCACCCCGTCGCACAACCCGCCCCGCGACGGCGGGTTCAAGTACAACCCGCCGTCCGGCGGGCCGGCCGACACCGACGCGACGAAGACGATCGCCGACCGCGCCAACGAGCTGCTGCGGGCCGGGCTGGAGGGTGTGCAGCGGATCCCGTTCCGCCGGGCCCGCGCGGCGGCTGCGGCGCACGACTTCCTCGGCGACTACGTCGACGACCTGCCGTCGGTCCTGGACGTCGACGCGATCCGGTCGGCCGGCGTGCGGATCGGCGCGGATCCCCTCGGCGGCGCGAGCGTCGACTACTGGGCCGCCATCGCCGATCGGCACCGCCTCGACCTCACCGTCGTCAACCCGCTGGTCGACCCGACCTGGCGGTTCATGACGCTGGACTGGGACGGCAAGATCCGCATGGACTGCTCCTCCCCCAGTGCGATGGCCTCGCTCATCGGCAAGCGCGCCGACTACGCGATCGCGACGGGCAACGACGCCGACGCCGACCGGCACGGCATCGTCACCCCGGACGGCGGGCTGATGAACCCCAACCACTTCCTCGCCGTGGCGATCTCCTACCTCTTCTCCCACCGGCCCGAGTGGGGCCAGGACACCGCGGTCGGCAAGACCCTCGTCTCGTCGTCCCTCATCGACCGGGTGGTCGCGGGCCTCGGCCGGCGCCTGGTGGAGGTGCCGGTCGGGTTCAAGTGGTTCGTCCCCGGCCTGCTCGACGGGTCGGTCGGCTTCGGGGGTGAGGAGTCCGCGGGCGCCTCGTTCCTGCGCCGCGACGGCAGCGTCTGGACGACGGACAAGGACGGCATCCTGCTGGCGCTGCTGGCCAGTGAGATCCAGGCGGTGACCGGCAGCTCGCCGTCCCAGCTGCACGCGGAGCTGACCGCGAGCTACGGGGAGTCGGCGTACGCGCGGGTCGACGCCCCGGCCTCCCGGGAGCAGAAGGCCAAGCTCGGCAAGCTCTCCCCCGGCGACGTGACGGCGACCGAGCTGGCCGGCGAGCCCATCACCGCCAAGCTCACCAGCGCGCCGGGCAACGACGCCGCGATCGGCGGGCTCAAGGTGACCACCGAGAACGCCTGGTTCGCCGCCCGCCCCTCCGGCACCGAGGACGTCTACAAGGTGTACGCGGAGTCGTTCAAGGGCCCCGACCACCTGGCGCGTGTGCAGGAGGAGGCCCGCGCCGTCGTGACCGCGGCGCTGGGTGGGAGGTGACTCGGTGGCTGACGTGGCCGCGCTCGACCTGACCGCGCTGGTGCGGGAGCTCGTCGGCCGGACCACGGTGTCGGGGGACGCCGCCGCCCAGCGCGACACCCTCGGCGCGCTCACCGAGGTGCTGCGCGAGCGGGCGCCGCACCTGGAGGTCACGGAGGGCCGCGACCCGGACCACCCGTGGACCCTGCTGCGCACCCCCACCGACCCGGGCCGCCGGCAGCTGCTGCTGGCCTGCCACGTCGACACCGTGCCGGTGCCCGACCCCGGCGCGTGGTCCCGCGACCCCTTCGGCGCCGAGCTGGACGGCGGCCGCGTGTGGGGCCGGGGTGGCAGCGACATGAAGGCCGGCGTGGTGGCTGCGGCCGCCGCGCTCGCCGCCGCCGACCCGCAGACGCCGGTCGCGCTGCTGCTCACCAGCGACGAGGAGATCGGCTCCCAGGGCGCCGCCGCCGCGGCCGCCGCGGTCGCCGACCAGGCGGTGGGCGCGGTCGTCGTCCCGGAGGCCACCGGCAACCAGGTCGTCCTCGGCCACAAGGGTGCGCTCTGGCTGGCCGTCCGGACGGCCGGGCGGGCCGCGCACGGCTCCACGCCCGAGCGCGGGCACAACGCCGTCCTCGACCTCGTCGCGCTGCTCGCCCGCGCGGGCAGCGCCCTGCCGTTCCGCACCGACCCGTTCCTGGGCACCGAGACGTGGAACCCCGGCGTGGTGGCCGGCGGCACGGTGCCCAACGTCGTCCCCGACCGGGCCGAGGTGGTGGTCGACATGCGCACCGTCGCCGCCGGCGACGAGCTGCTGGCCTGGTGGCGCGGCCAGCCGGAGGTGGCGGACGTCGACGTGCGGGTCGACCTGCCGCCGGTCGGCACCCCGGCCGACGACCCGTGGGTGGCCGCGCTGCCGGCCACGGTGCTGCCCACACCGGCCACCTACTTCACCGACGCGTCGGTGCTCGGCCAGGTCGTGGGCGGCGCCCCGATCGTCGTCTGGGGTCCGGGCACGCCCGCGGTGATGCACGCCGTCGACGAGTACGTCGAGCTCGCCGAGCTCGAGCAGGCGGCCGCGGCGTTCACCGACGTCGTCGCCCGCTGGCGCGGCTGACCGCAGCCTGCTCCCGCCACGTCCCCAGGGCGAGGCAGGTCACGTCTCGATACACGGGTGTATCCGATACAGTCGTGCATCGTGACGAGCGAGGACCTCGACCGGCCCAAACGCCGCCGTGAGGTCACCGTGGAGCGGCTGCTGGACGCGGCGCTGGAGACCTTCGCCGAGGTCGGCTTCGCCGCGGCCAGCGTCGAGGACATCTGCCGCCGCGGTGGCTTCACGCGCGGCGCGTTCTACTCCAGCTTCCGCACCAAGGACGAGCTGTTCGCCGCCCTCTACGAGCGGGAGACCCGGCGCGAGCTGTCGCGGGCGGAGGAGCAGCTGGCCGGCCTCGAAGGGGAGGACGACCCGGTCGCGGCCGCGGTCGAGCGCTGCCTGAACACGCTCCGCGCCGACCGGACGTGGGTGCTCGTGCACACCGAGTACACGTTGCACGCCGCCCGGCACCCCGAGGCCGCCGCCGCGCTGCGCCAGCACACCGCCGCCATGCACGCGCAGGTCGCCACGCTGATCGAGGGCGCGGTCACCCGGCTGGGGCTGCGCCTCACCGTGCCCGCCGGGCAGCTGGCCCGCGCCCTCATCGCCCTGCACGAGGGCACCGTCCTGCGGTCGGTCGCCGACGACGCCGTCGACCCGTCCACCCCGGGCGACCCCGACCTCGAACACACCGCGCTGCTGCTCCTGCTGCGCGCGGCCGTCTCCCACTGAACCCGGAGCACTCGACACCCATGGCAACCCTGCTCGCCCGGCTCGGCCGGGCCGCCTACCGCTCCCGTCGGCTCGTCGCCGCGATCTGGGTGCTGGTCCTCGCGGGCGTCGTCGCCGTCCTGGTCACCGCCGGCGGCGAGTTCGACGACACGTTCACCATCCCCGGCTCGGAGTCCCAGGCCGCCCTCGACCGGCTGGCCGAACTGCAGCCGCAGGCTGCGGGGGCCAGCGCGCAGATCGTCTTCGCCGCCCCCGAGGGCGCCGGCCTCGCCGAGCCGCGCTACCAGCAGGCGATCGCCGAGGTCGTCGCCGCGGCCGCGCAGGCGCCGCAGGTGGCCGCGGTCGCCGACCCCTTCACCAGCCAGGCGCTCACCCCCGACGGCCGCGCCGCCCTGGCCACCGTCCAGTACGAGGTCCAGCGCGAGGCCCTGGACGCCGGCAGCCTCGACGCCCTCGAGGAGGCCACCGCGGCGGCCGAGGACGCCGGCCTGGAGGTCGCCGTCGGCGGCAACGCGTTCGGCACGACCGGGGTGCACATCGGCCCCACTGAGTTCGTCGGTGTCGCCGTCGCCGTCCTGGTGCTCGTGCTCACCTTCGGCTCGCTGCTGGCCGCCGGCATGAACCTGCTGACGGCGATCGTCGGCGTCGGGGTCGGCCTCGGCGGCCTGCTCGGCGTCTCCAGCCTGATCTCGCTGTCCTCGACCGCGCCCACGCTCGCCCTGATGATCGGCCTGGCCGTCGGCATCGACTACGCGCTGTTCATCCTCTCCCGGCACCGCACCCAGCTGGCCGCGGGCATGCACCCGGAGGAGTCCGCGGCCCGCGCCACCGGCACGGCCGGGACGGCGGTCGTCTTCGCCGGCCTCACCGTGGTCATCGCCCTCGCCGGCTTGTCGGTCGTCGGCATCCCCTTCCTGAGCGTCATGGGCCTGGCCGCCGCCGCCACGGTGCTGGTCGCCGTCGCCGTCGCGCTGACCCTGCTGCCGGCCCTCATGGGCTTCGCCGGGCTGCGGCTGGCGCCCAGGCCGGGGTCGCGGGCCGCGACGCGGGAGGCCGCCGTCGCCACCGGGGCCGGCCGGCGTTCGATGGGCGAGCGGTGGGCCACCCTGGTCACCCGACGCCCGCTGGTCACCGTCCTGCTGTCGGTGATCGGGCTCGGCATCCTGGCGATCCCCGCCGCCCAGCTCCAGCTCGCGCTGCCCGACAACGGCGCCGCCGCCGAGGACACCAGCCAGCGGCAGGCCTACGACCTGATCAGCGAGACCTTCGGCCCCGGCCTCAACGGCCCGCTCGTCGTCCTCGTCGACGGCCTCGACCCGGCCACCGCCCAGCAGGCCGCGGGGCAGGTCGCGGGCGCCATCGGCGGCACGCCCACACAGACGCCGGGGCAGTTCACCGGCGGGCTGACCGACGTCGCCTACGCGGTCCCGACCGTCCTGCCCGAGGGCACCGCCGCGCTGGTCACCGTCGTCCCGGAGAGCGGCCCACAGGACGAGGCGACCAGCGACCTGGTCACCGCGCTGCGCGACCTCGCGCCGCAACTGGAGGAGCAGACCGGCGCCGACGTCGCCGTCACCGGCCAGACCGCGGTGGCCATCGACGTCTCCGACCAGCTCGACGACGCGCTGCTGCCCTTCGCCCTCGTCGTGGTCGGCCTCGCGGTCGTCCTGCTGCTCCTGGTCTTCCGCTCGGTGCTCGTGCCGGTCAAGGCCGCCGTCGGGTTCCTGCTGTCGGTCGGCGCCTCGTTCGGCGCGGTCGTCGCGGTGTTCCAGTGGGGCTGGCTGGCCGACGTGTTCGGCGTCCCGACGACGGGGCCGATCATCAGCTTCATGCCCGTCATCCTCATGGCGGTGCTGTTCGGCCTGGCCATGGACTACGAGGTCTTCCTCGTCTCCCGGATGCGCGAGGAGTTCGTGCACGGCGCCCCGCCGCGTCCGGCGGTCCTGGCCGGCGCCCGGCACGCGTCGCGGGTCGTGGTCGCCGCCGCGCTGATCATGTTCTCGGTGTTCGCCAGCTTCGTGACCATCGACGACGTCATCGTCAAGGCGATCGCCTTCGGCCTGGCCGTCGGCATCCTGCTCGACGCCTTCGTCGTGCGGATGACGCTGGTCCCGGCGGTCCTGGCGCTGCTGGGCCGATCGGCCTGGTGGCTGCCGCGCTGGCTGGACCGCCTCCTCCCCGACCTCGACGTCGAGGGCGCGAAGCTCGGCCCGGTCTCCACCGTGCCTGCGCGGCGCGAGCCGCAGCCGGCTGCACACTGAACGGCATGCACGGGGACGGTCAGGCGCAGGAGTGGGACGCGGTCCCGCCGGGACAGCAGGCACCCCCGGCGGGCCACGGCCCGCCGCCGGCCTACGGTCCCCCGCCCGGGTACGCGCCGCCGGCCTACGGTCCCCCGCCCGGGTACGCGCCGCCGGCCGGGTATGCGGCGGCACCCGGGTACGGCACCCCCGGCTACGGTCCACCTCCTGGGTACGCGCCGGGCTACGGCCCGCCGCCGACCTACGGTCCCCCGCCCTGGTACCCGCCGCCGCCCGGCTACGGCTGGGCCTGGCCGTCCGCGCCGGTGGCCTGGCCGGACGGGCCGGCACGGCCCGGGGTGGCGACGGCGGCGAGCGTGCTGGGCTTCGTCACCGGCGGCCTCACGGCGCTGGCCTCGCTCGGGTTCCTGGCGGCCGTGGCCGGCGGGGACGACGACGCCGTGACGGCGCTCCTGCTGCTCGGCCTGCCCTGCGCGGCCGGGCTGCTGGCGGGCGCGGCCCAGCTGCTGCGCCGCCGTCCGCCGGCCCTGCTGTTCGGCTCCGCGCTGGCGGCGGTGGGGGTCCTGCTGCTGACCCTGCTCGTCGGCTGGGCGACCCTCGGCGACAGCGACCGGGCCGGGCTGACGGCGTTCGTGGTGCTCGCCGCGCCGCTGCCGGTGCTGACGGCGGTCTACGCCCGGCTCGGCCGGGTGACCGGCTGGGCCGCCGCCGGAGCACCCGCCGGAGGGCCACCCGCCGGACGGTGAGGGGTCGTCATCGGCGGCGGGCGGACTTGTCCGCGTACATGGCGTCGTCGGCCTCGCGGATGAGCAGTTCGTAGGCCAGTTCCGGGTCGGTGCCCCCGGCGACGGTGCCGATGCCGATGCTCATGCCCAGCGGGACGACCACCTCCCCGATCGTCAGCGGCTCGGTGAGGGTGTTCCGCAGCCGCTCGGCGAGGGACTCGGCGTCGGCCCGCTCGCTGTTCTCGCACACGATGCTGAACTCGTCGCCGCCCACCCGGGAGGCCGTGTCGCTGGAGCGCAGCACCGAGGTGAGCCGCTCGGCGAAGCCGACGAGCACCGCGTCGCCGACCGGGTGGCCGTGCCGGTCGTTGATCTCCTTGAAGCCGTCGAGGTCGATGCCCAGCACGCAGGTCGGGGTGCGCTCGCGGTGGCCGCGCTCCAGGGCGTGCCGCAGCCGGTCGCCGAACAGGATCCGGTTGGGCAGCCCGGTGAGCGGGTCGTGCAGCGAGCGGTGCACGAGCGCCGCCTCCAGGGACTTGCGCTCGGTGATGTCCTCGACGATCGCCACCATGTGCGGCGGGTCGCCCTCCGGGGTGGCCTCGACCCACGACGCGGTGATCTGCGTGGGCACCGCGGTGCCGTCGGCCCGCACCAGCCGGGTCTCCAGCCGCATCGTCCGGTGCCGGCTGAGGAGCTCGGCGTGCGCCTCCTGAGCAGCGGGCTGGTCCTCCGGGTGGATGAGGCCGAGCACCGAGCAGCCGTACAGGTCCTCGGCGCTGCGGTCCAGCATCGCGGTGAAGGCCGGGTTGGCGTCGACCAGGAGGCCCGACGGGGTGGCGAGCACGATGCCCATGGGGGCGTTGGCGAACGCGCTCCCGCGGTCCGCCGGGGGCAGCGTGCCCAACGCGTTCGTCACTTCCCACCTCCGTGCCGGACATTCTGCGCACACGACGCCCTGTTCCTGCAGGTTCTCGGCGTGCAGGGTGCCCCGGACCGTTCCACGTGGAACCTCGGGACGGGGCAGGATGGGGGTCCGGACACGAGGGGGTTGCCGTGAACGAGTTCGACCTGGTGCTGCCGGCCACCGTGGACATCCGCGAGGTGGGCATGCGCGACGGCCTCCAGCTCGAGGCCCCCGTGCCGCTGGAGGCCAAGCTGCAGATGCTGGAGGCGCTGGTCGCCACCGGCGTCCGGCGGATCGAGGCGACGTCCTTCGTCTCGCCGCGGGCGGTGCCCGCGCTGGCCGACGCCGACGGGGTGGCCGCGGAGCTGTCCCGGTGGGGCGACGTGCACTGGTCGGCCCTGGTGGCCAACCCGCGCGGGGCGACCCGCGCCGTGGACGCCGGGGTCGCGAACCTCGAGTACGTCGTCTCGGCCTCCGACGGGCACAGCCGGGCCAACGCCGGGCGATCCACCGCCGAGGCCGTCGGCGCGGTCGGGGAGATCGCCGGTCTGGCGCACGGCGCCGGCGGGTCCCTCGAGGTCGTCGTCGCCACCGCCTGGGACTGTCCCTTCGACGGGCGCACGCCGATCCCCCGCACCGTGGACGTCGCCCGCGCCGCGGTCACCGCGGGCGCCGACGCGCTGTGCCTGGGCGACACCATCGGGACGACGACCCCGCTGCGGGTGGTCCAGCTGCTCGACGCCGTCCGCCGGGCCTGCCCGGGCGTGCCGGTCGGCGTGCACTTCCACGACACCCGCGGCACGGGCCAGGCCAACGCGCTGGCCGCCGTCCAGGCCGGGGTCACCCAGTTGGACTCGTCGGTCGGCGGACTCGGCGGCTGCCCGTTCGCCCCCGGCGCCAGCGGCAACATCGCCACCGAGGAGCTGGTCTACATGCTGGAGGAGTCCGGCGTGCGCACCGGCCTGGACCTCGACGCCGTCCTGGCCGCCGCGCGCGTCACGGAGCAGGCGGTCGGGCACGAGCTGCCGAGCTCGCTGTACCGGGCCGGTGGCCGCTCCGTCCCCCGCGCCACGCCCGTCGGCTGACCGGCACCCGTGGTTGGCTGAGGGCATGAGCGAGTCGGGGTCCCCGCTGGACGGCGCCGTCGAGGTCATCGACCCGGGTCAGATGCGGGAGGTGCTGGGGCACTTCGCCTCCGGGGTCACCGTGGTCACCGCCGTCGACGACGGGGAGCCGATCGGGTTCACCTGCCAGTCGTTCAGCTCCCTCTCGCTGGACCCGCCGCTGGTGGTGTTCGCCCCAGCGCGGACGTCGCGCACCTGGCCGCGGCTGCGTCAGCTCGGCCGGTTCTGCGTCAACGTGCTCGCCGAGGACCAGGACGGGCTGTCTGTCGCGTTCGCCCGCTCCGGCGAGGACAAGTTCGCCGGCGTTTCCTGGCGGCCCAGCCGGTTGGGCCGGCCGGTGCTCGACGGCGTCGTGGCCTGGATCGACTGCGAGCTGTGGGCCGAGTACGACGGCGGCGACCACACCCTCGTCGCCGCCCGCGTGCTCGACCTCGGCGCCGACGGGGCGCGGCGTCCCCTGCTGTTCCACCGCGGCGCCTACGGCCTGCTGGAGGGCCCGCGCGGCTGACCGGGCGCCCGTCGCCAGGTGTGGGGACGGCGACGGCGGGCACCCACCCCTGCACCGCCTGAGAGGAGACGATCGCCATGGGACTGCTCGACCGGCTCTTCGGCCGCCACCGGCGGCGGGACGACGAGGGCCACCCCCAGGGGTACCCGCGCGGCTACGACGACGGCTACGGCGCACCACCGCCGACCCGGGCACCCCGCTCGGACGACGAGCGGGCGATCGAGCGCTACCGCTACCTGCTGCGGACCGCGCCGCCGGACCAGATCGAGGCCGCGCACGCCGAGGCGTTCGCCCAGCTCACCCCGGAGCAGCGGCGGCAGGTGCTCGACCAGCTGGCCGCGGCGGGTGAGCGGGCCCGCGGCGACGACGCGCGCAGCCTGGCCCAGGCCGCGACCCGCGCGGAGATGCGCCGCCCCGGCACGCTGGAGCGGGCCTTCGGCGGCTACGGCGGCGGCCCGGGCCACGGGCCCGGCTACGGCGGCGGCCCCGGCTACGGGGGCGGCTTCGGCGGCGGGTACGGCCCGAGCTTCGGCAGCATGATGGGCGCCAGCCTGCTGGGCACGGTGGGCGGCCTGGTGGTCGGCACGGCGGTCGCCGACGCGCTCTTCGACACCGGCCTCGGCGATGGCGGCCTGTTCGGCGGCGGCGACGAGGAGGCCTACGCCGCGGGCTACGACGACGGCAACGACGCCGGTGGCGGTGACTACGGGGGTGACCCGGGCGGCGACTTCGCCGGCGGCGCCGACGCCGGCGGGTGGGACGGCGGTGGCGGCGACTTCGGCGGCGACTTCGGGGGCGGCGACTTCTGAGCCGCCGCGGCCCGCGGCGGGCAGCCCCCGCCGTGGGCCGCTCAGCCGGTGACGGCGCGGGCGCGGGCCTGCCGGCGCAGCCAGAGCAGGCCGAGCACCGGCAGCACCAGCGGGATGAACAGGTAGCCGCGACCGTAGGCCGACCACACCGTCTCGTCGGGGAAGGCGGCGCGGTCGGCCAGCGAGAGGGTGCCCACGATGAGCACCCCCGCCAGCTCCACCGAGCAGGCGACCAGGGCGGTGCGCCGTCCACCGCGGGCGAAGGCGACCGTGGCCACCAGGTACACGACGGCGGCCAGCGCCGACAGCAGGTAGGCGATCGGCGCCTCGGAGAACCGGGTCGCCAGCTGGACCGCGGCCCGCGCGCCGGCGGCCAGGGCGAACACCCCGTAGACGGCGACCAATACCCGCCCCGGGCCGCCGGAGGTGTCCCCCGCGCTCGCGCCGTCGGTCCGTCCCGGTTCAGCCACCGGTCGCCTCCCACAGTTGCAACAGCCGCCAGATCATGACCCCCACCGCACCGGCCGCGACGGCCAGCACCGTGCCCGCCCAGCGGGTCGGATCCGACCGCGCCCACAGCCCGCCCGCGACCGGCAGCAGCACGATGCCGCCGAGATAGCCCACGAAGGTGGGGGTGTCGGCCGGGTGCTGCCCGCGCACCAGCAGGACGACGGCGAGCACGGCCTGCACCAGCAGCAGCAGCTCCAGCAGCGCCGTCCCCCCGAGGTGGAGCAGGCCGATCCGGCGCCGGGCGAGGGTCGAGGCCAGGCCGGCCAGGGCCACCGCGGCGGCGACGACGGTCACCGCCACCACGAGGGCCGGGATCACCGGGGGGACCTCGCGGACACGGCGCTGAGCACGGATGTCATCCTCCCGCGTGGGGGAGACGGCCCGGGCACCCGCCCTGCCCCGGGTCGCACACCGCGCGGGCGCGCTCAGCGGGGGGCGCGCCGAAAGGATCGTCATGACCGTCCGCGACCTGGTGGTCGACCTCTTCTCCGAGCACGTCGACGCCGTCACCGACCAGCCGGTGCGGTTGCAGGCCCTGGTGGCGCTGCTGGAGCACTTCGAGATCGCCGAACCGACCTCACGCATGACCATGGCCGCGCTGCGCCGCTCCGGGTTGCTGGCCGCCTCACGCTCCGGCCGGGAGACCCTCTACAGCCCCACCGAGGCGATGCGCAGCGCCGTCCGGGCGCGGTGGGCGCGGCTGGACGAGCGGCTCGGGCCGTGGGACGGCCGCTGGCGCATGGTGATCTACACGGTGCCCGAGACCGACCGGTCGGCCCGGGAGCGTGTGCGTCGCACGCTCACCCGGCACGGGTTCGGGCCGCTGGCGCCGGCCACCTGGCTCTCGCCGCACAAGGTCGCGCTGGACGACGTCCGGACCGAGCTCGCCCGGGAGCCGCTGAGCCGGCTGGACCTGCTCACCGCCCAGGTGACCGAGGAGACCGGCGGCTCGGACACCGAGCTGGCCGCGCGGTGCTGGGACCTGCAGGGGGTCGCCGCCGCGCACCGCCGGGTGATCGACCGGATCCGCGCGCTGCTCACCGACCCGGTCGCGGACGGGGCGACGGCGTTGGTGACCCACCTGCGGGTGCTCGCCGACATCCGGCGGGTCGGCGTCAGCGACCCGCTGCTCCCCGACGCGCTGCGGCCGCCGGGCTGGCCCGGCGCGGAGCTGCGCGAGGCCTGGGACGAGCTCTGCGCCCGGCTGCACGGACCGGCACGCGAGCACGTGGGCACCGTGCTGGCGCGGCCGGACCGTGCGCGCCCGGCTCAGCGGTGCACGGTGGACATGTCCGGGTAGCGGTCGCCGGCGGTGGTGCCGGCCGGGGCGGCGTCGTCCAGCCGGCGCAGGTCGTCGTCGGAGAGCCGGAGGTCGGCCGCCGCGGCGTTCTCCTCGAGGTAGGCGACCCGCTTGGTGCCGGGGATCGGCACGATGACCGGCTTCCCGTCGAGGCCCCCCTGCGCCATCACCCAGGCCAGCGCGAGCTGGCCGGCGGTGACGCCCTTCTCGTCGGCGATCTCCCGGACCCGGTCGACCAGCTCCAGGTTCCGGGTGAAGTTCTCCCCCTGGAAGCGCGGGTTGCGCCGGCGGAAGTCGTCGGGCGCGAGGTCGTCGAGGCTGCGGATCTGCCCGGACAGGAAGCCGCGGCCCAGCGGCGAGTAGGCGACGAAGCCGATGCCCAGCTCGGCGCAGGTGGCCAGCACGCCGTCGTCCTCGGGGTCGCGGGTCCACAGCGAGTACTCGGTCTGCACGGCCGTCACCGGCTGCACGGCGTGCGCGCGGCGGATGGTCTCCGGCGCGGCCTCGGAGATGCCGACGTGCCGCACCTTGCCGGCCTCGACCAGCTCGCGCAGCGCACCCCAGGTCTCCTCGACCGGCACCGTCGTGTCCACCCGGTGCTGGTAGTAGAGGTCGATGACGTCCACGCCGAGGCGCTGCAGCGAGGCGTCGCAGGCCCGGCGGACGTAGTCGGGGCGGCCGTTGATGCCGCGGAAGGAGCCGTCCTCGCCGCGCTCGTTGCCGAACTTGGTGGCCAGCACCACCTCGTCGCGGCGGCCGGTGATCGCGCGGCCGACCAGCTGCTCGTTGGTGAACGGCCCGTACATGTCCGCGGTGTCGAGGAACGTGACGCCGAGGTCCAGTGCCCGCTGGATCGTCCGCTCGGCCTCCGCCTGGTCGCCGGTGCCGTAGAACTCGCTCATCCCCATGCAGCCCAGGCCCTGGGCGGACACGGTCAGGTCTCCGAGTGTGCGCATCTGCATGGCCGCTCCCCTGCCCTCCCGCGCGGCCGGCCAACCGGCTGGAGGGACCCGCTTGACAGACGGTGCTGCTCGTGTGACAGGTTAGGGCCTCCTCACTAAGCCAAGCCTTACCTCAGGAGCACGATGCGTACCGCCGCCCGGCCGCTGGCCGCCCTGTCCCTCACCGTGGCCACCGCCGTGGCCCTGACCGCGTGCGGGGAGGGCGACGACACCGCCGAGGCCGCCGCCGCCGGTACCGAGACCGTCTCCTTCACCTGGGACCGGAACACCGCCGCCGAGGACGAGGAGCCCGTCCTGGAGGAGACGACGGTCGACGTCCCGAAGAACCCGGAGCGGATCGTCGTCTTCGACATGGCCAGCCTCGACACCATCGGCGCGCTCGGCGGAGAGATCGCCGGTGCCCCGCTCGACTCGGTGCCCGGCTACCTGGAGCAGTACCTCGCCGACGACGCCTTCAACGCGGGCACGCTGTTCGAGGCCGACATCATCGAGATCGAGTCGCAGCAGCCCGACCTCATCGTGATCGGCGGCCGGTCGTCGGCGCTGTACGAGGACCTCAGCGAGATCGCCCCCACCGTCGACCTGGGCCTGCGGGGCTCCTACACCGAGAACCTCGAGCGCAACACCACGTTCCTCGGCGAGGTGCTCGGTGCCGAGGACGAGGCGGCCGCCGCGATCAGCGAGATCGAGGCCGGCATCGAGGAGGCCCGCGCCGCCACCGCCGACGCGGGCACCGGCCTGGGCCTCATGGTCTCGGGAGGCGAGCTCAGCGCGATGGCCCCGGCCGGTGACGACGCATCGGGGCGTGGCGCGCGCGGCGGCCTGATCTACGACGCGTTCGGCGTCCAGCCGGTGGTGGAGGACATCCAGGCCGCCACCCACGGCGAGCCGGTCTCCTTCGAGTTCCTGCTCGAGACCGACCCCGACCACCTGTGGGTCGTCGACCGGGACGCCGCCACCGGGGAAGAGGGCGCGCAGGCGGCCGCGGCGGTGCTCGACAATGACATCGTCGAGCAGACGACCGCATTCCGGAACGGCCAGATCCACTACCTCGACCCGGTGGCCTGGTACGTCGTCTTCGGCGGCATCGACACCACGAAGATCATGATCGAGGACGTCCTGGAGAGCGCGGCGTGACCAGCCCCTCCCCGGTCGGGCACCGCCCCCGTCGGTTGTGACGGCGCTCGACCCGACCTCGACGAGCACCCCTGCCCGCGTGCGGCCCGGCCGCACCTGGGCGGGGGTGCTCGTCGGCGTGCTGCTCGCCGTCCTGGCGGTCACGAGCCTGTTCGTCGGAGTCTCCGACGTGTCCCTGGGGTCGGTCCTCGCCGCTGGGCCGGAGAGCGACGCGGCCCTCCTGCTCGGGGTGAGCCGGATCCCGCGCACGCTCGCCGTCGTCCTGGTCGGCGCCTCCCTGGGCATCGCCGGGCTGATCATGCAGATGCTGGTGCGCAACAAGTTCGTGGAACCGGGCACCACGGGCGTCAGCGAGTTCGCGACGCTCGGCATGCTCGTCACGATCGTGTTCCTCCCGGGCCTGGCCGTCGTCGGGAAGATGGGCGTCGCCGCGGTCTTCGGCCTGGTCGGCACCTGGGTGTTCCTCCAGGTGGTCAAGGTCGTGCCCGTGCGCCAGCTCGTGCTCGTCCCGCTGGTCGGCATCATGCTCGGCGGCGTCGTCGGCGCCGTCACGACGTTCTTCGCCTACCGCCTGGATCTCCTGCAGTCCCTCGGGCAGTGGTCGCAGGGCAGCTTCGCCACGGTCATGCAGGGCCGCTACGAGTTCGTGTGGATCGCCGGACTCATGGTCGGGGTGGCCTGGCTGGCCGCCGACCGCTTCAGCGTGATCGGCCTCGGCGAGGAGTTCGCGACCAACCTGGGGCTGGACCACCGCCGGTGGGTGACCGTCGGGATGGTGATCGTCGCGGTGATCACGGCGGCGGTGCTCGTCACGGCCGGGCTGATCCCGTTCCTGGGGCTCGTCGTGCCCAACGTCGTGAGCCTGGTCGTCGGCGACAACGTGCGCCGGGCGATCCCCTGGGTCGCGGGGCTCGGGGCGGTCTTCGTGCTGGGCTGCGACATCCTCGCGCGCGTCGTGCGCTTCCCCTACGAGATCCCGCTGTCGGTCGTCGTCGGCGTCATCGGCGCCGCGCTGTTCCTCTGGCTGCTGCTGCGGAGGAGGAGCCGTGCTCACTGAGCGCACCCCCACGACGTCCCCCGCGCCCGCCGGCGGCGCGCGGATCGCGACGCGCTGGGCGCAGCCCGGGGTCCGCCTGGCCGCGCTCGGCGTCGCCGCCCTGGGGCTGGCCGCGGTCTACTGCCTCACCGACGTCCCCGGCTCGCTGGCCTTCGCGCTGGAGGTCCGCAGCCTCACGGTGGCGGCGATGCTCGTCGTGGCCGCCGCGGTCGGGGTCTCGACGGTCGTGTTCCACACGATCACGCAGAACCGCATCCTCACCCCCTCCATCATGGGGTTCGACGCCTTCTACGTGCTGGTCTCGACCGTTCTCGTGTTCACCTCCGGGTCGGCGGCGTTCCTGCGGTTCGACCAGCTCACCCTCTGGCTCGTCCAGGTCGTCGTCATGGTCGCCGTCAGCGTCGTGCTGTTCACCTGGCTGTTCGGCGGCAAGCGGCGGTCGATCCACCTCATGCTGCTGGTCGGCATCGTGCTGGGCACGTTCTTCCGCAGCGCCACCGAGTGGATGCAGCGGATGCTCGACCCGCTGGACTTCCAGGTGCTCTCCGATGCGGTGTTCGCCTCCCTCACCCGGCCCGACGAGACGCTGCTGGCGCTCACCGCCGCCCTCGTCGTCCTCGCGTGCGCCGCGGTCGTGCCGCTGCTGCGCACCCTCGACGTCCTGACCCTCGGCGAGCCGGCGGCCGTGGGCCTGGGGGTCGACCACCGGCGGGTCGTGCTGGTCCTGTTCGCGAGCGTCTCGGTCATGATCGCCGCGTCGACGGCCCTGGTGGGGCCGATCCTGTTCCTCGGCCTCATCGTCGCCAACCTCGCCTACTCGTACGCGGGGTCCTTCCGCCACGTGTGGACGCTGCCCACCGCCGTCCTCATCGGGGTCGTCTGCCTGCTGGGCGGCCAGCTGGTCCTCGAGCGGCTGCTGCACCTCGGCGGCACCCTCTCGACGGTCATCGACTTCGCCGGCGGCCTGTTCTTCCTCTACCTCGTCCTGCGAAGGGGGGCGCGTTGATCGCGCTCGAGCACGCCACCAAGCGCTACCACGGCCACACCGTGCTGGACGACGTCTCGATCGGCTTCGGCGCGGAGGGCGTCACCGCGCTCATCGGCCCGAACGGCGCCGGCAAGTCCACGCTGTTCGGTCTCGTGGGCCGGCTCCTCCAGCCCGACGCCGGCCGGGTCACCGTCGACGGCAGGGACGTCGCTCGGACGCCGTCCAGCGAGCTCGCGCGGACCCTCGCGGTGCTGCGCCAGGACAACCACGTCGCGGCGCGCCTGACCGTGCACGACCTCGTCGAGTTCGGCCGCTTCCCGCACTCCCGCGGGCGGCTCACGGTCGACGACCGCGAGCACATCGAGCGCGCCATCGCGTACCTGGACCTCGACGCCCACCGGAACCGGTTCCTCGACGAGCTGTCGGGCGGTCAGCGCCAGCGCGCGTTCATCGCGATGGTGCTCGCGCAGGACACCCGGTACGTGCTGCTCGACGAGCCGCTCAACAACCTCGACCTGCGGCACATGACGGAGATCATGCGGCTGGTCCGGAGGATGGCCGACGAGCTCGGCAAGCGGGTCGTCACGGTGCTCCACGACGTCAACTTCGCCGCGACCTGGTCCGACCGCATCGTCGCGATGCGCGACGGCCGCGTCGTGGCGGACGCCCCCGCACGCGAGATCATGCGTCCCGAGGTGCTGGAGGCCGTCTACGGCACGACCGTCGACGTCCGCGAGATCGACGGCCGGCCGGTGGCCCTGTACTACGGCTGAGGTCGCGCGGCGGCCGACGGCGCCGCCCGAGCGTGTGCGCCGACGGGTGGTTCGAGGGCCGCGAACTCCCGCTCGGCGCACACGGTGGGCCGCGGAGGCCGGGCTGTTCCACGTGGAACGCGGCGCTGTTGCAGGCGTGTGACGTTCTCCCGACCGTCTGGCGGGTCCCCGGGGAGCGGGGTTGGATCGAACCCATGTGCGGCCTCTCCGGCGAGATCACGTTCGACGGCTCCCTGGCCGACACCACCGCCGTCGCGCGGATGGTGGACGCCCTCGTCCCCCGCGGCCCGGACGGTCAGGGCACCTGGAGCAACGGGCGGGTGGCGTTCGGGCACCGCCGGCTGTCGGTGATCGACCTCTCCACCTGCGGCTCGCAGCCGATGATCGACAACGACCTCGGGCTGACCGCCGTCTTCAACGGCTGCATCTACGACTACAAGGAGCTGCGCGCCGAGCTGGAGGGCCACGGCTACCGCTTCTTCTCTCACAGCGACACCGAGGTGATCCTCAAGGGCTACCACCACTGGGGCACCGACGTCGTCTCGCACCTGCACGGCATGTTCGCCTTCGTCATCCACGAGCGCGACACCGGCCGGGTCGTGCTGGCCCGCGACCGGCTGGGCATCAAGCCGCTCTACCTGTCCGAGACGCCGGGCCGGCTGCGGTTCGCCTCCACGTTGCCGGCGCTGCTGCAGGCGGGGGACGTCGACACCTCGATCGACCCGGTCGCGCTGCACCACTACCTCACCTGGCACGCCGTCGTCCCGGCGCCGCGGACGATCCTGGGCGGGGTCCGGAAGCTGCCGCCGGCCACGCTGCGGGTGGTCGAGGCCGACGGCACCTCCCGCGAGGAGCGGTACTGGAACGCCACGTACGAGCGGCGTCCCGAGCACGCCTCCTGGTCCGCCCGGGACTGGGAGGACGCGATCGAGGAGGCGCTGCGGGTCGCCGTCCGCCGGCGGCTGGTCGCCGACATCCCGGTCGGCGTGCTGCTGTCCGGCGGCCTGGACTCCAGCCTCATCGTCGGCCTGCTGGCGCAGGAGGGGCAGACCGGCCTGGCCACCTACTCGATCGGCTTCGAGGCCGTGGGCGGTCGCGCGGGCGACGAGTTCCAGTACTCCGACGTGATCGCCGAGCGGTTCGCGACGAACCACCACCGGATCCGGGTCGCCTCCGACGAGCTCGCCGCCGCGCTGGGCCACGCGATCGGCGCGATGGCCGAGCCCATGGTCAGCCACGACGTCGTCGCCTTCGACCTGCTGTCGGAGCGGGTGTCGCAGACGATCCGGGTTGTGCAGTCCGGCCAGGGCGCCGACGAGGTCTTCGCCGGCTACCACTGGTACCCGCCGCTGGCCGACGTCGGCCGCGACGAGGCCGTGGCGCGCTACGCCGCGGCGTTCTTCGACCGCGACCACGACCAGATGCGGTCGGTGGTCTCCGACCGGTACGCCCTGGCCGAGGACCCGAGCCTGGCCTTCGTCCGGGAGCACATGTCCATGCCCGGCGCCGAGACGGCGGTGGACGCCGCCCTGCGCCTGGACAGCGAGGTCATGCTCGTCGACGACCCGGTCAAGCGGGTGGACAACATGTCCATGGCGTGGGGCCTGGAGGCCCGGGTGCCCTTCCTCGACCACGACCTGGTCGAGCTGGCCGCGATGTGCCCGCCGGAGCTCAAGCTCGCCGACGGCGGCAAGGGCGTGCTCAAGGCGATCGGCCGGCGGATCATCCCGCCGGAGGTGATCGACCGGCCCAAGGGCTACTTCCCGGTGCCGGCGATCACCCACCTCGAGGGCAAGGTGCTCGACCTGGTGCGTGACGCGCTGTCCGGCGACGCCGCCCGTGAGCGCGGGCTGTTCCGTCCCGAGTACGTGCGCGAGCTGCTCGGCGACCCCAACGGCGAACTCACCCCGCTGCGCGGCAACAAGCTGTGGCAGCTGGGCCTGCTCGAGCTGTGGCTGCAGAGCCACGGAGTGTGACGGTGCCCCGGATCGCCGGGCACCGTCGCCGTACCGCGGTGACCGACGTCCCCTCGTTCACCAGCCGCTCGTGGCAGCAACCCTCCGAGCACCAGCGTCAGGGCATGGACGCCGACGTCGTCCTCGACCTGGGCTGGGGGCGGCTGGTCTTCGGCCAGACCTTCGACGACCTGGGCGGGATCGTCGACGCACTGCGCGCCGAGGGCAGCGGCCGCCGCGACATCTGCATCTACCCGCGGGACCCGCACGTGCTGGTCGGCATGGCCCCCGACGAGCTGTTCATCGATCCCAGCTACACCTACCGGCTGGACCTGCACCGCTACCGGCCGCGGCCCGAGCTCATCCGCGGCGTCTTCGTGCGCACGGTGACCTCGCTGGCCGACATGGAGCAGATCAACGACATCTACGCCCGCAACGGCATGGTCACCGGCGACGCCGCGACGATGTGGGCCAACCACCGCACCCGGACCTTCACCTACCTGGTGGCGGAGGACCGGCGCACCGGCCGCATCGTCGGCACGGTGACCGGCGTGGACCACGTCCTGGCCTTCGGCGACCCGGAGCGCGGCGCCAGCCTGTGGTGCCTGGCCGTGCACGCCCAGGACGCCCCGCCGGGCACCGGGGAGGCGCTGGTCCGGGTGCTCACCGAGCGCTACGTCGGCCGCGGCCGGGCCTACCTGGACCTGTCGGTGCTCTACGACAACAGCGGGGCGATCGCCCTCTACCGCAAGCTCGGGTTCCAGCGGACCCCCGCGGTGTGCGTCAAGCGCAAGAACCCGATCAACACCCCCCTGTTCGCCTCGCGCCCGCCGGGGCTGGAGGAGCTCAACCCCTACGCCCGGATCATCGCCGACGAGGCCCTCGAGCGCGGCATCCGCGTGGAGGTCACCGACGCCGAGTGGGGCGAGATCCGGCTGTCCCTCGGCGGCCGCAGCGTCCTCACCCGCGAGTCGCTGTCGGAGTTCACCAGCGCGGTCGCGATGAGCCGCTGCGACGACAAGCGGGTGACCCGCCGGATCATGGAGCGCGCCGGGGTCCGGGTCCCGAAGGGGGCGCTGGTCACCGAGGGCCGGCTGGACGACGGACGGGCGCTGCTCGACGAGTGTGGCGAGGTGGTGGTGAAGCCGGCCCGCGGCGAGCAGGGTCGCGGCATCACCGTGGGCGTGACCGCACCCTCGGCGCTGGAGCGGGCGGTCGGCCTCGCGCTGCAGCACTGCCCCGAGGTGCTGGTCGAGGAGCTGGTCGCCGGCGACGACCTGCGGGTGGTGGTCATCGACCACGAGGTGGTGGCCGCCGCGGTGCGCCGTCCCGCCGAGGTGGTGGGTGACGGGCGCACCGCGGTCACCGGGCTGGTGCGCTCCACCAGCCGCCGCCGGGAGCGGGCCACCGGCGGGGAGTCGACGATCCCGCTGGACGACACCACCGCCGAGGTGGTCGCCGAGGCCGGCTACGCGATGGACGACGTCCCGCCGTCCGGAGAGCGCATCCGGGTCCGGCGGACGGCGAACCTGCACACCGGCGGCACGATCGAGGACGTCACCGACCGGCTGCACCCGGCGATCGCGGAGGCGGCCGTGCGGGCCAGCCGGGCGATCGGCATCCCGGTGACCGGCCTGGACTTCCTGGTGCCGGACGTCGAGGGCGAGGAGCACGTGTTCATCGAGGCCAACGAGCGGCCGGGGCTGGCCAACCACGAGCCCCAGCCGACCGCGGCGCGCTTCGTGGACCTGCTGTTCCCGGAGACCCGCCGCCGGTGCGCGACGGACCCGACAGCTCTCGGCCCCGGCCAGGGGCTCGCCCCGAGCCTGCGAGGGGTGAGGGGGCCGGGGTCCTCTATGTGCTGGCCGCGCTGGGCGGTGCGATCGGCGCCCTCGCCCGCTGGGGCATCGAGACGGCGCTCCCCCGCTCCCCCGGCGGCTGGCCCTGGGCCACGCTGCTGGTCAACCTCACCGGCTGCCTGCTGCTGGGTGCGCTGTACGCCGCCCTGGCCGCCCGCTCCCCCGAGCCGCCCTGGGTCCGGCCGCTGCTGGGGGTGGGCGTGCTCGGCGGCTACACCACGTACTCGACCTTCGCGGTGGAGGTCGTCGAGCTCACCGACGCCGGCGCCGCGCTGCTCGCCGTCGGGTACGTGCTGGTCTCGGTCCTGGGCGGGGTCCTCGCCGTGGCCGCCGGCGCGTACGCGGTGCGGAGGCCCGCCCGGTGACCCCACTGCTGGTCGCGGTGGGTGCGCTGGCCGGCGCTCCCCTGCGCCTGCTGGCCGCCCGGCTGGCGACCCGGGCCGGCCGGGACGCCTCGGCGGGCACCCTGGTGGTCAACCTCGCCGGCAGCGCCCTGCTCGGCGTGCTGCTCGGGCTGGCGGACGTCCCGGCGGCGGTCCTCGCCCTGGTCGGCACGGGCTTCTGCGGCGCGCTGACCACCTTCTCGACCTTCGGTTCGGACGTCGTGCGGCTGGTCGAGGAACGGACGGTGGGCCGCGCCCTGGGCTACGTCGGGGCGACCGTCGTCCTCGGCCTGGGGGCGGCCGCCGTCGGCCACACCCTCGCCTCGTGAGGGTCCGCGATGCCCTCGGGACGCGCCATCGATAGGGTCGGAGGCGGCATGGGTGGAGCATCCGGAGCAGACGAGCGGGCGGACAGCCCCGTCGTGGTGGTGGCCAACCGGCTGCCCGTCGACCAGGTGACCGACCCGGACGGGACGACGCGCTGGCAGCGCAGCCCCGGTGGGCTGGTGACGGCGCTGGAGCCGTTCGTGGCCGGCCGCGGGGGCGCCTGGGTCGGCTGGTCCGGCTCGGCCGGGGAGGCGCCGGAGCCGTTCGAGTCCGGCGGCGTGCAACTGATCCCGGTGCCGCTCTCCGAGGAGGAGGTGGACCGCTACTACGAGGGCATGTCCAACGCCTCGCTGTGGCCGCTCTACCACGACGTCGTCGAGAAGCCCGAGTACCACCGGACGTGGTGGGACACCTACGTCCAGGTCAACAAGCGCTTCGCCGAGCGCACCGCCGAGGTCGCCGCCGAGGGCGCGATCGTGTGGGTGCACGACTACCAGCTGCAGCTGGTCCCCGCGATGCTGCGGCAGCGCCGCCCCGACCTGACCATCGGGTTCTTCCTGCACATCCCCTTCCCGCCCTACGAGCTGTTCACCCAGCTGCCCTGGCGCTCGGCGATCGTCGAGGGGCTGCTCGGCGCCGACCTGGTCGGCTTCCAGCGGCCCAGCGCGGCGTCGAACTTCGTCCAGCTCGCCCGCCGGCTGCACGAGCTGCCGGCCCGCGGCACGACCGTCGAGTACGACGGGCGCACGGTCACCGCGCGCGCCTTCCCGATCTCCATCGACGTCGCCGCCTTCGACGAGCTGGCGAGCTCGCCGGAGGTGGTCCAGCGCGCCAAGGAGATCCGCGCCGAGCTCGGCAACCCGGAGAAGATCATCCTGGGCGTCGACCGGCTCGACTACACCAAGGGCATCGCCGTCCGGTTCTCCGCGTTCCAGGAGCTGCTCGAGGACGGCGCCCTGGAGGCCCCGGGCACGGTGCTGGTCCAGGTGGCCACGCCCAGCCGCGAGCGGGTCGAGCACTACGTGCACATGCGCGAGACCATCGAGCAGCAGGTCGGCCACATCAACGGCGTCTTCGGCAGCCTCGGCGGCCCGGCGGTGCACTACATCAACCAGTCGGTGCCCCGCGAGGAGCTGGCCGCCCTCTACCGGGCCGCCGACGTCATGCTCGTGACGCCGTACCGCGACGGGATGAACCTGGTCGCCAAGGAGTACGTCGCCGCGCGCAGCGACCTCGGTGGTGCGCTGGTGCTGTCGGAGTTCGCCGGCGCCGCGGCCGAGCTGAAGCAGGCCTTCCTGGTCAACCCGCACGACATCGCAGGGGTCAAGAACCAGCTGGTGCGGGCGCTGCGCGCCGAGCCGGCGGAGCTGGCCAAGCGGATGCGGGCCATGCGGCGGCACCTGGCGAAGAACGACCTCGAGCACTGGGCGACGTCCTTCTTCGACGCGCTGCGCGCGCAGCAGTGATGGCCGGGTCGCCGGCCGACCTGGCCACCGCGCTCCGGGAGCTGGCCGGACGGCGGCCGCTGCTGGTGGCCAGTGACTACGACGGCGTCCTCGCGCCGCTGGTCGGGGACCCGTCGGCGGCGGTCCCCTCCCCCGGTGTCGGCGAGGCGCTTGCCCGGCTGGCCGACCGCCCCGGCGTCGTCGTCGCCCTCGTCAGCGGCCGCGGCGTGGCCGACCTCCAGACGGTCAGCGGGCTGTCCGGTCCGTACCGCTGGGTGGGCAGCCACGGCGCGGAGTTCGACGGCCCGCTCACCGGGGAGCTCGCCGCCCGCCGGGATGCCCTCGCCGAGCGGCTGGCGCCCCTCGTGGCCGCGGTGCCGGGTGCGCTGCTCGAGGTGAAGCCGGCCAGCGTGGCGGTGCACGTGCGGCAGGTCGCCGACCGCGCCGCGGCCGCCGAGCTGCTCGCGGCCGCCGACCGGGACGCCGATCCGTCACTGACGAAGAAGCCGGGCAAGGAGGTGCTCGAGCTCGCCGTCACCGACGCCGACAAGGGCCGGGCCCTGCTGCGTCTCCGCGAGGAGCTCGGCGCCGCGGCGGCGGTCTACCTCGGCGACGACCTCACCGACGAGGACGCCTTCCGGGCCCTCCCCGCCGGCGACGTCACCGTCAAGGTCGGCGAGGGCGACACCGTGGCCCGCTTCCGCATCCCCGGTCCCGCCGCCGTCGTCGCCCTGCTCGAGGAGCTCGCGGGCCTGCTCGCCTGACCCGTGTGGCGCGGCGGACTCCCGGGTCACCGGCGGGGCCTGCGCGGCCGTCCGCCCGGCCGCTGTCGACAATCCCGGGATCGGCGCAGGGCGGAGGCTCCCGGCGCTCCGGGAATGGCGTAGTCGCCGTTCCCGCGCTGTCGACAAATGCCGTCGGCGAGCCGGTCACCATACTGCTCGGGAACGATTCCGCATCCCTCTCCGAATGGGCTCCGGAACCGCCAGGAATGGCACCAGACTATGCCGAAGCGCACATCCGTCTGCCATTCGCCATCGTCCCTGGAGGGGCTCTCCGTGTACTCCCCCACCACCCCCGCTCCCCCCGGCCGCACCTCCGGGTGGTTCGCCGACCGGCCCCTCGGCGTGCGGATCGGCGCGGTCGTCGCGCTGCTCGCCGTCGTGGTGCTCGCGACCAACGTCCTCGCGGTCCTGCGCATCTCCGAGATGCGCACCCACCAGGAGACGATCTACACCGAGAACCTCGAGCCCCTGAACGCGCTGTCCGCGGTGCAGCGCGCCACCGCCGCGCACCGCGCCCGCGTGCTCGAGTACGCCGTCTCCGACCCCGCCCGCCGGGAGGAGCTGCGCGGCGAGATGGACGAGAAGCAGGCCGACGTCGACGCCGCCCTCGCCGAGTACGCGCCCTACGTGATCGACCAGGCGGCCATGGACGCCTACGCGCAGGGCCGGCAGCGGTTCCTCGCCACCAACGAGGCCCAGCTGTTCCCCGCCGCCGACCGCGGGGACCTCGCGACGTACGCCCAGGTCTACCGCGACGTCTCCAGCCCGCTGCTCACCCAGATCGCCGACGGTCTGGAGGAGGAGGGCGTCGCGCAGTCCGCGCAGGCCGCCGCCCGGAACGCCGAGGCCGCCGAGCGCGCCGACTCCGCGGTCACCACGCTGCTGGTCAGCGCCCTGGTCGCGACCGCGCTGGCCACGGGGCTGACCGTGGTCGTCGTCCGCCGGATCACGGGGACGGTGCGCGCCGTGCAGGAGGTGGCCGAGGCCATGGCCGGCGGGGACCTGCGCCGCACCACCGGCGTCCACTCCGCCGACGAGCTCGGCCGGATGGCCGCCGCCCTGGACGCCGCGCAGGCCAACCTGCGCGCGGTCATGGCCTCCGTCGCGAGCTCGGCGGACGCGGTGGCGGCGTCGTCGGAGGAGCTGTCGGCCTCGTCCGCGCAGATCGCGGCGTCGGCGGAGGAGACCAGCGCGCAGTCCGGTGTGGTCGCCGGCGCGGCCGAGGAGGTCTCGCGCAGCGTCGAGACGGTGGCCGCGGGTGCCGAGCAGATGGGCGCCTCGATCCGGGAGATCGCCACGAACGCGGCCGAGGCCTCCGACGTCGCCGCGCGCGCGGTGACCGCGGCGGCGTCGACGACGGCGACGGTGGCCAAGCTGGGGGACTCCTCGGCCGAGATCGGCAACGTGGTGAAGGTGATCACCTCCATCGCGGAGCAGACCAACCTGCTGGCGCTCAACGCCACCATCGAGGCCGCCCGCGCCGGGGAGGCGGGCAAGGGCTTCGCGGTGGTGGCCAACGAGGTCAAGGAGCTGGCCCAGGAGACGGCGAAGGCCACCGAGGACATCGCGCGGCGGGTGGAGGCGATCCAGCACGACACCGGTGCGGCGGTGACCGCCATCGAGGAGATCTCCCAGATCGTCGCCCAGATCTCCGACCGGCAGACCACCATCGCCTCCGCGGTGGAGGAGCAGACCGCGACCACCAGCGAGATGTCGCGATCGGTCGCGGAGGCCGCCGGCGGGTCGGGGCAGATCGCGGAGAACATCATCAGCGTCTCCACCGCGGCCGAGTCGACCACGCAGGCGCTGACGCAGACACGCACCGCCGTCGACGAGCTGTCGCGGATGGCGTCGGACCTGCGGACGAGCGTCTCCCGCTTCGCCTACTGACGCCCGAGTCCAGGACGACGGAGCGCCCGGCCGGGGAAACCGGCCGGGCGCTCCGTCGCATCTCCGCGCCATCGTCGGGGATGTCGGCAAGACTTCGCACGGGATGCGCTGCCCGGCCTTTCTCGGGCGATGTGCGACCGTCGGCCGAGGAGACCAGCGTGCAGTCCGGCGCCGTGGCCTCGGCCGCGGAGGAGGTCACCCTGGGCGTGGAGACGGTGGCGGCGGGCGCCGAGCAGATGGGCGCGTCCATCCGCGAGATCGCCCAGAACGCGAACGAGGCGGCGAAGGTCGCGGTGACCGCGATCGGCCGCATCAGCCAGGTCATCGGGCAGATCAACGACTTCCAGCTGACCATCGCCAGTGCCGTGGAGGAGCAGACCGCCACCACCAGCGAGATGTCGCGCTCGGTGGGGGAGGCCGCCGGCGGCTCGCGGGAGATCGCCGCCAACATCACCGGGGTCTCCGCGGCGGCCGGCTCGACGACGCAGGCGCTCACCCGGACCCGCACCAGCGTCGACCGGCTCACGGGCATGGCCGCCGACCTGCGGACGGCGGTCACCCGCTTCACCTACTGAGGCACCGCGAGGAGGGGCGTCCGGTCGCGACCGGGCGCCCCTCCCGTATTTCCCGGAAATGGTCGCCGAGAACGGCCCGGTGTCGACAAGTCGGGAAGGCAGAGGAGGTTGCCGACCATTCTTGCCGACCATTTGCGACACACCCCGCGCGCTGCCGTGGAATCGGTCCACGGCCAATAACGTCCCGCGTGTCACCCACCGGGGCGCGGACCGCGCCCCGGCAGCCCGACCGCTCCGGTCTCCGTACACCAGGGACGTCCCTCATGCACACCAGCACGCCCGTGCGCCGCTCCCGCCTCGGCGTCCGCGGCTCCATCTCCGCAGTCGGCGCCGCCGGCATGGCCGCTGCCCTGGCCGTCGGTGGCTTCGGGCTGGCCGGTCTCGGCAACTCCGGCGACGCACGGCAGCACGTGGCCGAGCTCAACGACGCCTTCGACCACGCGCAGGCCATGGAGTTCTACAACGCCGACGTCAGCGGGTGGCAGACGGCCTACGCGTGGGACGCCCGTCTCTCCGGCCCGGTCGTGGCGGTGCAGCCCACCAGTGCCAACCGGGCCGGCTTCCTCGACGTCGCCGGTCGGCTGCGCGAGGAGCTCCAGGCCATGCCGATGGACGTGCTGACCGAGGAGGAGGCGGCGACCTACGCGGAGATCGGCGCCAGCTGGGACGACTTCTTCGCCGTGGACGACCAGGTCGTCGCGCTGTACCAGCAGGGGATCCCGCAGGCGACGGACGCGGCGGACGCGCTGATCCTGGGCGAGGGCTACCAGGTCTACTTCGGGATCATCGACCTCACCAAGCAGCTGGAGGACTCCCTGCGGGAGCGCGTCGCGGCCGCGACCGCGGCCGCCGAGGCGCAGGAGACGCGCACCCGCTGGACCATGATCGCCGTCGTCGTCCTGGGGGCCCTCCTGGCGCTCGGGGCCGCGCTGGCCGTCTCGCGGCGCATCGTGCGCCCCCTCGCGGCGGTCGAGTCGGTCGCCGGGGCCCTGGCCGCCGGTGACCTCACCCGGACGACCGGTGTCACGCGGGACGACGAGGTGGGCCGGGCCGCCGCGGCCGTGGACCGGGCCATCGAGTCCGTCCGCGAGGTGGTCGCGTCCGTGGCCGCGTCGGCGGACGCGGTGGCGGCGTCGTCGGAGGAGCTCAGTGCGTCCTCGGCGCAGATCTCCGCCTCGGCGGAGGAGACCAGCGCGCAGTCGGGTGTGGTGGCCGGTGCAGCGGAGGAGGTCAGCCGGAACGTGCAGACCGTGGCCGCGGGTGCCGAGCAGATGGGTGCGAGCATCCGGGAGATCGCCACGAACGCCGCGGAGGCCAGCGAGGTGGCTGCCCGGGCGGTGACCGCCGCCGAGACCACCACCGCCACCGTCGCCAAGCTCGGTGAGTCCTCGGCCGAGATCGGCAACGTCGTCAAGGTGATCACCTCCATCGCCGAGCAGACCAACCTGCTGGCGCTGAACGCCACCATCGAGGCGGCGCGGGCCGGGGAGGCGGGCAAGGGCTTCGCCGTGGTGGCCAACGAGGTCAAGGAGCTGGCCCAGGAGACGGCGAAGGCCACCGAGGACATCGCGCGGCGGGTGGAGGCGATCCAGCACGACACCGGTGCGGCGGTGACCGCCATCGAGGAGATCTCCCAGATCGTCGCCCAGATCTCCGACCGGCAGACCACCATCGCCTCCGCGGTGGAGGAGCAGACCGCCACGACGAACGAGATGTCGCGGTCGGTGACCGAGGCCGCCGGCGGGGCGGGGGAGATCGCCGCGAACATCACCGGCGTCTCCACCGCGGCCGAGTCGACCACGCAGGCGCTGACCCAGACCCGCACCGCGGTCGACGAGCTGTCCCGGATGGCCGCCGACCTGCGTGCCGGGGTGGCCCGCTTCAGGTACTGACGTCCGCGCCCCGGCCGGCTCGGCGTGTGGAGCCGGCCGGGGTGCTACACGCCCCGGTGCCCGACCATTCCGAAGAAATGGTCGCGAACGGGTGGAACGACCTCTCGTGTCGACAAGTCATCCATTCCGGGGCGACGACCGTCCCGGCGCAGGATGCAGACGCCGGAATTCTCATGAATTCGGGACCAAGGTCCCTGAAATGGCTGTGCGCCCTACCGAAACACATGGCGGGTCGATGCAGACCCGCCCCGCAGCAGAAATCCCCCGCAGAACGCCCCCCGCAGACCGCCCTCAGCACAGGAGACCTCGAATGAGCGCCACCGCCCCGCCCGCCGCCGGCCCCCGGTCCGGCGGGTGGTTCGCCGACCGTCCGATCGGCGTCAAGATCGGCGCGGCCCTGGCCGTGCTCGCCGTCGTCGCGATCGGCATGACCGTCCTCGCGGTCAGCCGCATCAACGCCCTCGAGGCGGCGGCGACACGGATCAACGGGAACGTCACGACCCTCGCGGACCTGGCGGACATCCAGCGCTCCTGGCAGGGCGACCGGTCGCGGTTCAACACCTACCCGCTGGCCGACCCGCAGAGCCGCGCCGCGCTGCTGGCCGACCTGACCGAGCGGCGGGAGACCATCGAGGCGCAGCTCGACGCCTACGCCGAGGTGACCGTCAACCGGGAGGGGTTCGAGGTCTTCCGCGGCCACGTCGAGGAGTACTACGACGTCGCCGACCACCAGCTCGTCCCGGCCTCGGACGCCGGTGACCTGCGGACCGCCACCGCGCTGATCACCGGCCCGCTGCAGGACTCCTCGGACGTGCTCATGGACGAGTACAACGCCATGCAGGAGCGGCGGGTCGAGGCCGGCCAGGCGGACACGGACGCCGCCGCCGGCATCGCCGACTCCGCCGTCCTCACGCTGTGGCTGACCCTCGCCGCGGGCATCACCGTCGCCGGCGCGATCACCGTGTTCGTCGTCCGACGGATCGTGTCCACCGTCCGGTCGGTGCAGCAGTCGGTGGAGGCCCTCGCCCAGGGTGACCTGACCGTGACGCCGGAGGTGCGCGGCCAGGACGAGCTGGGCCGGATGGCCGGCGCGCTGTCCACGGCACAGGGGAACCTGCGCGACGTGCTGGCGTCGGTGGCCGCGTCGGCGGACGCGGTGGCCGCCAGCTCGGAGGAGCTGAGCGCCTCGTCGGCGCAGATCTCCGCCTCGGCGGAGGAGACCTCCGCCCAGTCCGGTGTCGTGGCGAGCGCGGCCGAGGAGGTCAGCCGGAACGTGCAGACCGTGGCCGCGGGTGCCGAGCAGATGGGTGCGAGCATCCGGGAGATCGCCACGAACGCGGCCGAGGCCTCCGACGTCGCCGCGCGCGCGGTGACCGCGGCGGAGACCACGACGGCGACCGTCGCGAAGCTGGGGGAGTCCTCGATCGAGATCGGCAACGTGGTGAAGGTGATCACCTCCATCGCCGAGCAGACCAACCTGCTGGCGCTCAACGCCACCATCGAGGCGGCGCGGGCCGGGGAGGCGGGCAAGGGCTTCGCCGTGGTCGCGAACGAGGTCAAGGAGCTCGCCCAGGAGACGGCCAAGGCGACCGAGGACATCGCGCGGCGGGTGGAGGCCATCCAGGGCGACACCTCCGCGGCGGTGACCGCGATCGGTGAGATCTCCCAGATCGTCGCCCAGATCTCCGACCGGCAGACCACCATCGCCTCCGCGGTGGAGGAGCAGACCGCCACCACGAACGAGATGTCGCGGTCGGTGACCGAGGCCGCCGGCGGGGCGGGGGAGATCGCCTCGAACATCACCGGCGTCTCCACCGCGGCCGAGTCGACCACGCAGGCGCTGACCCAGACCCGCACCGCCGTCGACGAGCTGTCCCGGATGGCCGCCGACCTGCGCGCCGGGGTCGCCCGCTTCACCTACTGACCCGCGCGGTCACCGCCCGGCCGGGATCCCCGGCCGGGCGGGTCGTCGGCCATTCCCGGGAATGGCGGACGGTCGACATGGGGACCGCCCCGATGCGGTCACCGACGTTCTTGCGAACGCATTCCGCGACACGCACGGAATGGTGTGACGGGCGCACCGTGCGGCGTCCACCATCCCCTCCACGCACCGACGGCGGCACGCCAGCAGGTCCGGCCGTTGGGCTCAACCCCCGGCACTGCCCGCCGATGAACAACCCGAAGCGCGCGCTGCGCCGGGAACGAGAGAGAAGAGCAACGTGGACGGTCTGGACGACATCGTCGAGGAGTTCCTGGTCGAGAGCCACGAGAACCTCGACCAGCTGGACACCGACCTGGTCGCCCTGGAGCAGGAGCCCGACTCGCGGGAGCGGCTGTCGAGCATCTTCCGCACGATCCACACGATCAAGGGCACCAGCGGCTTCCTGGCCTTCCACCGCCTGGAGGAGGTCACCCACGTCGGGGAGAACATGCTCTCCCGGCTGCGGGACGGCGCCCTCGCGCTGACCCCCACCCGGACCAGCGTGCTTCTGCAGATGGTCGACACGGTCCGTTCGCTGCTGGCCTCCATCGAGGCCACCGGCGGCGAGGGCTCGGTCGACGTCTCCGCCGTCGTCGCGGCGATCAGTGCGGCGATGGACGACGCCCCGGCCGCGCCGGCCGTCGAGGTCCCGGCCGTGGCGGCCCGGCCCGTGGGAGCGCCGGCCCCGGCGCAGGAGGCCCCGGCCGCCGAGGCGACCCCCGTCGCCGTCGTCGAGGCCGTCCCGACCCCAGCCGTCCCTGCTCCGGCCCCCGCCGCGGAGGTGCCTGCGCCCGTGTCCGAGATCCCGGTCCCCGCGCCCCGGCCCGAGCCGGTGCTGGAGACTCCCGAGCCCGCCGAGGCCGAGGCCGGCCCCGCCGCCGACACCGGTGGCGGTCAGGCCCGCCGCGCCGTCGCCGACAGCACGATCCGGGTGGACGTCGACCTGCTCGACGAGCTGATGCTGCTGGTCGGGGAGCTGGTGCTGACCCGCAACCAGATCGTCCAGTACGTCGGCCGCTCCAACGACACCGACCTGCTGCGCGCCTCGCAGCGGCTCAACCTGATCGCCAGCGAGCTGCAGGAGGGCGTCATGAAGACGCGCATGCAGCCGATCGACCACATCTGGTCGAAGCTGCCGCGCGTCGTCCGCGACCTGGGCCTGCAGTGCGGCAAGAGCGTCCGCCTGGAGATGGAGGGCCGCGACACCGAGCTGGACAAGACGCTGCTCGAGGCCGTCAAGGACCCGCTGACGCACCTGGTCCGCAACTCCGTCGACCACGGCATCGAGGCCCCCGAGGCCCGCCGCGCCGCCGGCAAGCCCACCGAGGGCGTCCTGACCCTGCGCGCCAAGCACGAGAGCGGCCAGGTCGTGGTCGAGGTGGCCGACGACGGTGCCGGCATCGATCCGGCCAAGGTCGGGGCCAAGGCCGTCGAGCGCGGCCTGATCAGCGCCGACGCCCTCGCGCGGACCAGCCCCGCCGACGTCCTCCAGATGATCTTCCTGCCCGGCTTCTCCACCGCCGCGGCCGTCACCAACGTCTCCGGCCGCGGCGTCGGCATGGACGTGGTCAAGACCAACATCGAGTCGATCGGCGGCACCATCGAGGTCGAGTCGGTGCCCGGCGAGGGCACCGTCTGCCGGCTGCGGATCCCGCTGACCCTGGCGATCGTCCCCGCGCTGACCGTCGAGTGCGCCGGCGACCGCTACGCCATCCCGCAGATCAGCCTGCAGGAGCTGGTGTCCCTGGACGCCGAGAAGGCCGCCACCGCGGTCGAGGAGGTCGGCGGCGCGCCGGTCTACCGCCTGCGCGGGGAGCTGCTGCCGCTGGTCCGCCTCACCGACGTCCTGGGGCTCACCTCCGACCGGCACGACGGGCACGTGGTCATCGCCGTCCTCCGCTCCGAGGGGCGCCGCTTCGGCCTCGTCGTCGACCGCGTCATCAACACCGAGGAGATCGTCGTCAAGGCCGTCGGCGGCCAGCTCAAGGCGATCGGCCTCTACTCGGGTGCCACCGTCCTCGGCGACGGCACCGTGGCGCTCATCCTCGACGTCCAGGCCCTGGCCCGCCGGGCCCTGCGCACCGAGACCAGCGAGCGTCAGGACTCCCGCGTGGCGGCCCTGCAGGCGTCGGCCGCCGAGAGCGACCGGCAGCGGATGCTGCTGGCCGCCATCGGCGGCGGACGGCGGGTGGCCATCCCGCTGGACACCGTCACCCGGCTCGAGCAGGTGCGCACCGAGGCCGTCGAGCGCGTCGGCAACCGCGAGGTCGTCCAGTACCGCGGCGCGATCCTGCCGATGGTGCGCCTGGACCGGCACCTGGGCGCCTACGGCGAGAGCGACCGCGAGGTCCTCGAGGTCATCGTCTACAGCGACCACGGGCGCAGCGTCGCGATCGTCGTCGAGGAGATCCTCGACATCGTCGACGGCGAGGCGGCCGTCCGCAGCGACATCGACGACCTGGGCCTGCTCGGCTCCGCCGTCCTCGGCGACAAGGTGACCGAGCTGCTCGACGTCCGCGCGGCGATCCTCGCCGCCGACCCGGCCTTCTACTCCGCGCCCCTCTCCGCGACGCCCGAGGGCGTCCCCGGCTCCCTCCTGGAGGTCTGACGTGCCTGCCGCGACCGACACCACCGCGCCGGCCATCGGCGGCCAGCTGGCCACCTTCTGGCTGGACGGCGACCTCTACGGCATCGAGGTCGCGCACGTGCAGGAGGTCCTGAAGAGCCAGGGGCTCACCCGGGTGCCGCTGGCCCCCGCCGCCGTCGCCGGCCTGATCAACCTGCGCGGGCAGGTGGTGACCGCGATCGAGCTGCGCGAGCGGCTGGGCCGGCCGCCGCGGCCCGAGGGCACCGACGCGGTGGTGATCGTCGTCCGCCTGCACGGGGAGGCGGTCAGCCTGCTCGTCGACGCGATCGCCGACGTCGTGGACGTCGACCCGGCCGACTTCGAGGCGCCGCCGGACACCCTGGACGGGTCGGCCCGCGAGCTGATCCGCGGGGCGTTCAAGCTCGACGGGCAGCTGCTGCTGGCGCTCGACGTCCAGAAGGCCGTGAGCGCCTAGCGGCCACGGACCCGGGCGCGGCCGGACTTCCCCGGCGGCCGACGCCCTGCCTCCTCGACCCCCGGTCGGGCGGCCCCTCTCTCCGGAGGGTCGCCCGGCCGGGGGTCGCTGCGTTCCCGGGCCGGCCGGGCCCGGTCTCACCGCTGTCCGTCGTGCTGGGCGGGCTCGCCGGCCGGGCCGAGGGCGAGAGTGACCGTCAGGCCACCGGAGGCGGCGTTGGCGGCGGTCACCGCACCGCCGTGCGCGGTGGCGACGGCGGCCACGATGGCCAGGCCGAGGCCGGCGCCGCCGGGTTCGTGGCGGGCGTCGTCCACCCGGCTGAACCGGTCGAACAGGCCGGGCAGCCGGTCGGCCGGGACCCCGGGCCCGGTGTCGCTCACGGCGACCTGCGCACCGGCCGAGCCGGTGGCCTGCACGTCGACGGTGACGGTGCCGCCGTCGGGGGTGTGCCGCAGCGCGTTGTCGACCAGGTTGGCCACCGCCCGCTCCACGCCGGCCGGGTCGCCGCGGATCACCGCCGCCCCGCCGGTCTGCAGCCGGATGCCGCGCCGGGCGGCGAGCGTGGTGAAGCGGCCGGCCACCCGCTCGACGAGGTCGTCGAGGTCCAGGGGGCGCTCGGTCTCGAGGTGGCCGGTGTCGACACGGGCGAGCACCAGCAGGTCGTCGATGAGCCCGGAGAGGCGGCCGGCCTCGTCCAGCGCCGTCCCCAGCGCGGTGCGGACGGCGGGGTCGTCGGTGCGGTCGCGGGCCAGTTCGACCTCCGCGGTGAGGATCGCCAGCGGGGTGCGCAGCTCGTGGCTGGAGTCGGCGGTGAAGATGCGCTCCCGGGCGACGGCGGCGGCCAGGCGGTCGAGCATGGCGTTGAGGGTCTGCACCAGGCGGCCCACCTCGTCGGGGTGCGCGGGCGGGGACAGCCGCCGGGACAGGTCCGCCGCGCTGATCGCCAGCGCCTCGTCGGTCGCCCGCCGGACCGGGGCCAGCCCCCGCTGGGCGATGACGTAGCCGAGCAGGCCGGCCAGGACGGTGGCCAGCCCGGCGGCGGGCAGGTAGCCCGAGACCAGCGCGGCCTGCGCCTCCTGGACCTCGTCGAGCCGGGCGGCGAGGATCGCGACCTGCCCGCGGGAGCCGTCCCGGATGGCGAGCACCCGCAGCCCGGACCCCTCGTCGAGGGTGCGGAGCACGTCCTGACCCGACCGGGCGCGGGCGAGGTCGGTCGGGCCGAGGAGGGGTGTCCCCGGGACGTCGTCGCCGGCCGTGCCCATGACCCGGCCCCGCCGGTCGACGAGCTGCACCATGCGGTCGTCGAGGTCGACGCTGAGCATGTCCTCGTCCAGCTGGTCGCCGCGCAGGCCGACCGGGAGCGCCACGGCGAGGTCGTCGAGCCGATCGTCGACGCCCGCGCGCAGGGCCGTGCCGAGCTGCTGGTGGACGACCACCCCGACGAGGGCGAGCAGGACGGCGAGCGACGCGGCCGACAGCGCGGCGAGCCGCACGCTGATCGGCAGGCGGGACACCGCCGTCAGGCCGCCGAGTCCGGGCAGGCCAGCCGGTAGCCGGCACCGCGCACGGTCTGCACGAGGTCCAGGGAGAACCGCCGGTCGATCTTGTCCCGCAGGTACTTCACGTAGACGTCCACGACGTTGGACAGCCCGTCGTAGTCCTGCCCCCAGACCTGTTCCAGGATCTGGCTGCGCGACAGGACGTGCCCCGGGTGGCGCAGCAGGAACTCCAGGAGGGCGTACTCGCGCCGGGAGAGCTCCACCTCCTCGCCGCGGCACTCCACGGTGTGGGCCGCGGGGTCGAGCGTGATCGGGCCGCAGCGCAGCAGCGCCGGCCGCGGGGGCGCCCCGCGGCGCTGCAGGGCGCGCAGCCGGCCGAGCAGCTCGGTGAACGCGAAGGGCTTGACCAGGTAGTCGTCGGCTCCGGAGTCCAGGCCGTACACCCGGTCGGGCACGGCGTCGCGCGCGGTCAGCATCAGCACCGGCGTCCACACCAGCCGGTCCCGCAGCGTCCGGCACACCGCGAAGCCGTCCATGCCGGGCAGCATCACGTCGAGCACGACGGCGTCGTAGAGGACCGACGTCGCCCAGGCCAGCCCCGCCGAGCCGTCGGCCACCGCGTCCACCGCGTGCCCCGCCTCCGTCAGACCACGAACGAGGACGTCGCGCATCTTGGTCGAGTCCTCGACGACCAGAACCCGCATGCCCCGAGGGTGGCACCTGGGGATGAAGGAGTCATGAGAACCGCGCCCGGCTCATCGTCCCCTCATCTGGAGGGGGCAGGGTCGTACCCGGAGGAGCTCGGGGTCCGCGGCGTCGCCGGGGCCTGGTCGGGGGTCATCGTCGACGCCGGGCCCGCACAGGGTTGGTCACGTGGAGTGACCGCCTGCTGACGCTGCTCCGGGGGACACGCAGGTGGACCCCTCCCCGGGTCCGGCGATCGGGTGACGGTGACGTGGCGCTGCCTGTCGATCACCGTCAGCATGGGCTGACCTCACCCCGGGGGACGTGGAAAGGGAGGCGCTGCCGTGCCCTACTCGCTGGTCAGTGCCGCCACTCTCGGCTTCGACCTGGTCCGGCTGCCCGCCGGCCGCGCCGTCGCCGACGCCCTGCTGGCCGGGCTCGCGGCCGACGCCGCCACGCTCGAGCAGCTGGCCACCGTCCACCCCGCCGCCGGCCGCGACCGCGAGCAGCGGGCGGCCCTCGCCGTCCGGTCACGCAAGGCTCGCGAGCTCGCCGTCTCGGTGCCGCACGTGCGCACCGCCGCGGCCGACCTGCCCGGCGCCGACCGCACCGCGGCCCTCGTCGCCCAGCTCGAGCGCAGCACCATCGGGGACGCCGTCGCCCTGGAGCGGGTGCTGCGCGAGGACGTCCTCGGTCCCGAGCACCCCGCCCGGAGCCTGGTCGGCGAGGAGGTGCTGGCCGCGGCCGCCGACGTCCTCGCCGACGCCGCCGTCGGCTCGTGGGCCGCCGCGGTGCTGCCGCCGCTGGTCCGGCGACAGCTGACCGGCCCGTTCGCCGTCGCCACCGCGGCCGGCATGGTGCCGGCGCCGGAGCTGGACCTCGGCCCCGCCACCGCGGAGCTCACCGACGTGCTGGCCGGGATCCGGTCGCTCGACGCCGCCGGCCGGGCCCGCTGGCAGGCCGCCGTCGACGCCGCCCGCGCCGAGCGCCGGCCGTGGGCCACCGCCATGCACGAGGCCTCGTGGGCCGCGCACGTCTCCGGCCGCACCCGCACGCTCGCCACCGCTCAGCTGCTCGCCGTCCAGGCCTTCCTCGACGGCGGCTTCGACCCGGGCACCGCCGCCGCGGGTGCGTGGAACGCCGTGGCCGGCTGCGTGCAGGGCATCGTCATGGGTGACCTGCTCGGCGCCGACGCGCTCGCCGTGCTCTGCGCTCCGCGATGACGCTGCGGTCCTCCGGACCGCACCGCGGCCAGGTGCCGTACCCCTGATGCGCTGAGCCGCTGCCTGCCGTCCCCGGCTCCCGCGCCCGGTCCGGTTCGTCCGCCCGTGCCTCAGTCCTCGTCGTCCGCGGGGTGGCGGGCGCCGGCGGGCAGTTGCGTCCCCGGCGGGACGACGGCCTCCCGGCCGACCAGGGTGATCTCGCCGTCCCCGCCGACCGAGGCCTTCTCGCCGATCTCGACCCGGTCGTCGAGGACGGCGCGGGTCACGGTCGCGCCGGCGCGCACGCGGGCACCGGGCAGCAGCACCGAGTCCACGACGGTCGCGCCGGCCTCCACGACGACGCCGGGGGAGAGGACCGAGCCGCTCACCAGGCCGGCGACCCGGGTGCCGCCGGACAGCAGGCTGCCCGCCACCTCCGCACCGCGCAGGACCCGCGCGGCGCTGTGCCGGCCGCCGCGGGTGTGCACCGGCCAGCGCGGGTCGTCGAGGTCCAGCGGCGGCTCGGGGGAGAGGAAGTCCTGGTGCGCCGCCCAGTACGCCGGGATGGTGCCCACGTCGCGCCAGTAGGAGCCCAGCGGGTGCGCGCGGGCCCGCCCGTCGCGGGTCTGGGCGGGCAGCAGGTGGGTGCCGAGGTCCTCGAGCCCGTCCTCCCCGACCTCCGTGCTCAGCGCCTCCAGCCGGTCCAGCGTCGGGCCGGGGGAGAAGACGAACACCTCGTTGGTCGCGGTCGTGGTGCGCGGCTCGTCGGGCTTGTAGGCGTAGTCCCGGATCCGGTCGTCGTCGCCCATCTCGACGATGCCGTAGCGCGGGGCGTCGTCCTCGGCGACCTCGGTGGTCACCATCGTCACCTCGGCGCCGGACTGCAGGTGCCCGTCGACGACCTCGCGGTAGTCGAGCTTGTAGACGGCGTCGGCGCTGACGACGACGAGCGCGTCGGCGGCGAACTCGCGGACCAGCGGCGCGTAGCGCCACAGCGAGTCGGCCGTGCCCGACACCCAGCCGCCCCGCTCGGTGCCCCGGTAGGGCGGCAGGGTGAGCAGGCCGCCGGTCGTGCGGTCGAGGTCCCACGGCCGGCCGTTGGCCAGGTGGCGGGCCAGCGACGTCGGGTGGAACTGCACCGACACCCACACGTCGGACAGGTGCGAGTGCTGGCAGTTGGTCAGCGGGAAGTCGATGAGCCGGTACACCCCGGCGAAGGGGACGGCGGGCTTGGCGCGCTGGTCGGTCAGCAGCTCCAGGCGGCCGCCGGCGCCACCGGCGAGGACGAGGACGAGGACACGGGGGAGCGCCATGCGACCCCGCCTACCCCGGCGACCGCGCGCCACCCGCGTCCAGGGATCTCTGCCGCTCTCTAGTTCAGTCGCTAGACGACCGCAGACAGCGCTCGACCGCTCGGGCAGTGCTGACCCCGCGGTCGCCGGGTGACCTGTCGACAAATGGTGCGAAATGGTCGGCAACCGCATTTCCGCAGGTCGCGAAAAATGCGCCGCCAATTCGGCGGATCGGCTCAAGGAGTGTCGGCGGGAGGCCGACAACCCGGGGGACAGGCACCGTCTTCGGACGTACCGCACCGGAGCGGTGCGCCCCCGCGCCCCGCGCGCGGCCTCCGGGCGACTGCCGACGCCAGACAGCACTGCACACCCCCCGCTGGGCCGACCAGGGGGAGACGGAGGACGCATGGACCCGATCCGGGTGATGGTCGTCGACGACTCGGTGGTCGTCCGCAAGATCGTGACCGACGTCCTGTCCGCGGACCCGGCGATCGAGGTGGTCGGCACCGCGGTCAACGGCCGGATCGCCGTCGGCAAACTCGAGCAGCTGAAGCCCGATCTCGTCACCATGGACATCGAGATGCCGGAGATGAACGGCATCGAGGCGGTCCGGGCCATCCGCGCCGGTGCCGGGGCCGGTGGGGCGGGGCGAGGGCACAGCCGGGTGCCGATCATCATGTTCAGCACGCTGACCGAGCGGGGCGCGGCGGCGACCCTCGACGCGCTGTCGGCGGGCGCCAACGAGTACGTCACCAAGCCCGCCAACGTCGGCAGCGTCGCGCAGTCGATGGAGAGCGTGCGCGAGCAGCTCATCCCCAAGATCAAGGCGCTCACCGGCCGCCCCGCCACCCCGGGCCCGTCCCGCCCCGCGCCGCCGCCGGTCCGGATCGCCCCGCCGGCCCCGCGCCAGGGCGCGGTCAAGGCGCCCGCCGTCCTCGTGATCGGCTCCTCCACCGGTGGGCCCGAGGCGCTGGCCAAGCTGCTCCCCGCGCTGCCGGCCACGCTCCCGGTGCCGGTGCTGCTCGTCCAGCACATGCCACCGGTCTTCACCCGGCAGTTCGCCCAGCGGCTGGACCGGCTGAGCGCCCTGCGCGTCGTCGAGGCCGTCGACGGCACCCCGCTGGTGCCCGGCACCGTCCACCTGGCGCCCGGCGACCACCACCTGACCATCCGCAGCACCGGCCGCGGGCAGTACACCGTGCTCACCCAGGGCCCGCCGGAGAACTTCTGCCGCCCGGCCGTCGACCCGCTGTTCCGCTCCGCGGTCGACACCTACGACGGCGCCGTCCTCGGCGTGGTGCTCACCGGCATGGGCTCCGACGGCCGGCTCGGAGCCGGTCGCATCCGGGAGGCCGGCGGCTCGGTCGTCGTCCAGGACCAGGCCACCTCGGTGGTCTGGGGGATGCCCGGCGCCGTGGCCTCGGCCGGCTTCGCCGACGAGGTGCTGCCACTGGACGGGATCGCCGAGGCGATCCACCGGCGGCTGGCCCCGCCGCGTGCCACCGCCCCTGTCCCGGCGACCGCCGGAGGACGGCGATGACCCTCACCGCCACCAGCTTCGACTGGGTCCGTCAGCTCGTGCACCGGGAGAGCGCCATCGTGCTCGCCCCGGGCAAGGAGTACCTGGTGGAGGCCCGGCTGCTGCCGATCGCCCGCCAGATGGGCCTGCCCGACGTCGGCCAGTTCGTCGACTCGGTCCGCACCCGCCCCAGCCCGGAGTCGACCCGGAGGATCGTCGAGGCGCTCACCACCAACGAGACCTCGTGGTTCCGGGACGGCGACCCGTTCACCGCGCTCACCTCGACGGTGCTGCCCGCGCTGCAGGCCGCCCGCGGCCCGGCGGAGCGGCTGCAGATCTGGTCGGCGGCCTGCTCCAGCGGGCAGGAGGCCTACACGATCGCGATGCTGCTCGAGGACGCGATGCCGAACGCGGGCACGCGGGTCTCGATCACCGCGACCGACATCTCCCGCGAGATGGTCGAGCGCACCCGCGCCGGCCGGTTCAGCCAGCTCGAGGTCAACCGCGGGCTGCCCGCCCCGATGCTGGTGCGGCACTTCACCCGCGCCGGCAGCGAGTGGGAGGTCGCCGCCGGCCTGCGCCGGATGGTGACGGCCTCCGAGTGCAACCTGGCCGCGCCCCTCCCGCGGATGGGCCCGTTCGACGTGGTCTACCTCCGCAACGTCCTCATCTACTTCGACCTGCCGACCAAGCAGGCGATCCTCCGCCGGGTGCGCGACCTCATGCGCCCCGACGGGTGGCTCTTCCTCGGCGCCGCCGAGACCACCCTCGGCGTCGACGACTCCTGGGAGCGGGTCGTCATCGGCCGCAGCTCCGCCTACCGCCCGCTGAAGGGGGCCTGACCATGCGTGCTCTGGTGATCGACGACTCACGCGCCATGCGGCGCATCGTGAGCGGGACCCTCGAGGGCTTCGGCTACGAGACCCGCCAGGCCGGCCACGGCCAGGAGGCGCTCGACGTCCTGCACGAGGGCTGGGTGCCCGACCTGTGCACCATCGACTGGAACATGCCGGTGATGGACGGGCTGCAGTTCGTCTCCGCCGTGCGCACCAACCCGGCCTGGCGGGCGGTGACGCTGATGATGGTCACCTCCGAGGGCGAGCAGTCCCAGATCGTCCGCGCGCTGGCCGCCGGCGCCCACGAGTACGTCCTCAAGCCGTTCACCGCCGACGCGATCCGCGACAAGCTCGCGCTGCTCGGCCTGCTCCCGCAGGAGGTCGTGCTGTGAGCGCGCCGGTCATCACCGACCTGCTCGACGAGGCGACGGTCCAGGAGATCGCCGACCAGGCGTGGGCCGCGCTCGTGGGCGAGGACGAGGTCCTCGTGCCGCTGCCGGGCGACCTGGGCCCGGACGTCCTCAGCTCCTGGGTGGGCATCGCCGGCCCCTGGACCGGCACCGTCGTCCTGACCTGCGGCCGGGACACCGCCGAGCAGCTGACCCGGGCGCTGCTGCGCGAGCACGCCCCGGCCGAGCTGGAGGCCGAGGACGTCGACGACGCCCTCGGCGAGCTGGCCAACGTGGTCGGCGGCAACGTCAAGGCCATCCTCCCGGGCCCCTCGGTCCTCGGCCTGCCCGAGGTCGGCACCGCGCCGGAGCTCACCTCGCCGGCCGACACCTGCCGCGTCGACGCCCAGTGGCGCGGCCGTCCCCTGTCCATCTCCGTCCAGGGCACCCCCGCCCCGGACGCCGACGAAGACCCCACGCACGAGAACGGAGTGTCCCTGTGAAGATCCTGATCGCCGACGACAGCCGCGTCATGCGGCAGATCGTCATCCGGACGCTGCGGCAGGCCGGTTACGACGACCACGACATCGTCGAGGCCGAGGACGGCCGCGACGCCCTCGACAAGGTCAGGGCCGAGAACCCGGACCTGGTCCTGTCCGACTGGAACATGCCGAACATGACGGGGATCGAGTGCCTGCAGGCGCTGCGCTCCTCCGGGTCCGGCGTGCCCTTCGGCTTCGTCACCTCGGAGGGGTCGGCGGAGATGCGGGAGAAGGCCGCCGACGCCGGCGCCCTGTTCCTCATCGCCAAGCCGTTCAACGAGGACACCTTCAAGGACGCCCTGGACGGGGTGATCGTGTGACCGCCACCCTCGTCCTGCCCGCGGCCAAGGACGTCCGCGACATGCTCGTGGGCCTGCTCGGCAAGCCGGTCGCGGTGAGCCCGGGTGCCCCGGTGACCCCGGGGGAGGAACGCCCGGTCTCCGTCGCCGTCTACGTCGACCCGCAGCTGGCGGTCAACGCGCTGTGCGTCATGGACCTGCCGCTGTCGGCCTGGACCGGTGGCGCGCTGGCCATGCTGCCCCCCGGCGGCGTCCAGGACGCCGTCGAGGAGGACGGCGAGCTCACCACGATGCTCACCGAGGCGCTGCACGAGGTCGTCAACGTGCTGTCGGCGCTGTTCAACGTGCCCGGTGCGCCGCACTCGAAGCTGTACAAGCTCTACGCCCCGGGTGACGAGCTGCCCGCGGACCTGGCCGAGATGGCTGCCGGGTTCAACCGGATCGACCTGGCCGTCGACGTGCCCGGCTACGGCAAGGGCGCGCTGTCGCTGGTCATCAACACCCTCCAGGCGGTCTGAGACCCCCCGCCCGCCCTGCCCTCACGGGCAGCGGCGGGCGGCCTGGGCTGCCCCGGGACGGCGCCGGGACGCGAGTCCCCGCCGTCCCGGGCGCATCCGTGCACGACGGCCCCGGGAGCACCGCTCCCGGGGCCGTCGTGTTGCACGTGGAACGCCTCAGTTGAAGGCGGGCTCGCGAGCGCCGTCGGTGGTGGGCATGCACGCCCACACGTGCTTGCGCCCGTCGTCGACGTACCAGCCGTGCGCGACGGACAGCCGCGCCACCAGGTGCAGGCCCAGCCCGCCCTGTGCGGGGTCGCGGTCGACGGCCGGGGTCGGCATCGTCTCCGGGTCGTGGTCGCTCACGTCGAGCAACCAGCCACCGCTGCCGGCGACGACCGTCGCGACGACCGGCGAGATGCCGTGCCGCAGCGCGTTGGACGCCAGCTCGTCGAACGCCAGCACCAGCTGCTCGGCCGCGTGGTCCTGGTCGTCCCGGGGGATGCCGACGTCGTCGAGGCGGGCGCGCAGGCCCGCCCGGGCGGAGGGCAGCTCGGCCACCGTCTGCAGGTCCCACCGCCACAGTTCGCCCCGGCCGTCGGGGAGCGGGCGCACCGGCCACGCGAGTCGACCCACTGCCCTCTCCTCTGTCGTCTGCTCCGACGACACAGGGGTTGCCCACCAGCCCCGGGGCTCAACCGTGCCGATGGCGTTCCGACCCTCCGGGGTGAGAGGGTTCACGGCGCGGGCGGCGTGTCCCCGGCCGGCTGCAGGCGCAGGGCGACGAGCGCGACGTCGTCCTGCGGGACGCCGGCCAGCATGCGGGCCAGCAACTCGTCGCACAGCCGGTCCAGCGGCAGCCCCACCAGCTCGGCCAGGTGCCGCCGCAGCTCCGCCACACCGGCGTCGACGCCGCGGTCGCGCCGCTCGACCAGTCCGTCGGTGTAGAGCAGCACCGTCGCGCCGGGCCGCAGCGGCGCGACGAACTCGCGGCGGGCGGCGGTGGGGTCGACGCCGAGGAGCAGGTCGCCGTACCCGCGGGACAGCACGCTCACCGCGCCGTCGGTGTCCACGACGAGCGGCGGCGGGTGCCCCGCGCTGGCCCACCGCAGCCGCGTGCCGTCGGCCTCGACGCGGGCGATCGCCGCGGTGGCGAGGGTGCCCGGGTACAGGTGCGCGATGGCGTCGTCCAGCCCGCGCAGCACCTCGGCCGGACCCGCGCCGCTGTAGTGCGCGATGCCGCGCAGCAGCCCGCGCAGCTGGCCCATCTCCGCGGCGGCAGCCGTGTCGTGGCCGGCGACGTCGCCGATCACCAGCACCGGGTCGCCGCGGCGCTGCAGGAACGCGTCGTACCAGTCGCCGCCGACCTGCGCGGCCTCCGCCGCCGGCACGTAGCGCACCTCCAGCCGGGCGCCGTCGACGTTGAGCGGCTGGGTGAGCAGGCTGCGCTGCAGCACCTCGGCGAGCTGGGCCTGGCGGCTCTGGCGGTGCACCCGGTCCACGGCGCGGCCGGCGCGGTCGGCCACCTCCCGCGCGGCGGCGAGGTCGTCGTCGTCCAGGGACCGCCCCGCGTCCAGGTAGAGGGTGAGCACGCCGACGGGCCGGTCCCCGGCGGGGAGGGGGAGGACGACGGCCGACTCCGGGCGCAGCGCCGCCAGGAGGTCCCGCGCCGGGCCGGGGTCCATGAGGCCGAGCACGGCCGTCGCCGTCTCCCGCGCCTCCGTGCCCGCCCGCAGCGCCCGCCCGACCGGGGAGCTCTCCGGGAGGGTCTCCATGCGCACCGCGGCGTAGCGGGCGATCACGTCGCGGCGGTCGGGGTCGGCGTGCCAGGAGGCGACGTCGTGCGCCCGGCCGTCGCGGTCGATGACGGTGACGATGCACCCGTCGGCCAGGCCGGGCACCACCAGCCGGGCGAGGTCCCCGAGCGCCGACTCGACGTCGCGGGCCCCGGACAGCTCGGCGCTGACGGCGGCCAGCAGCGTCAGGCGGGCACCGGCCCGCTCCGCCTCCTCCTGCGCGTGCCGGCGGGCGGTGATGTCGACGAACGCGAACGCCGGCCCGGCCGCGGTGGGCCAGGCGTGCAGCTCCGTCCAGCCGGCCCCGGCCCGCGACGGGGGCAGCTCCACCGCGAGCGGCCGGCCGGTGGCGACCGCGTCGGTGCAGGCGGTCGCGACGGCGGCGGCGACCTCGGGCGGGAGGACGTCGTCCAGCCGACGGCCGACGAGCTCGAGCGCGGGGCGCCCCATCAGCTGCTCGGCCGCCCGGTTGGCGTAGCGGACCCGCTGCGACCCGTCCAGGCAGCACAGCGCCGCGGGCGCACTCGCGAGCACGGCGGTGGCCAGCACCGCGTCGGACGGCGTCCGGACGGGGGTCAGGGGGACGACGGTCGGTGCCGCCACGGCAGGGCACCGGTCGTCCACGCCGCCCACCCCCTCCTCCGCCGCGCGCTCCGGGCGACACTGCCCGGCGCCTCCCCCGCACCGTCCCGCCGGAGCGGGCTCCCGGATGGTGGCAGCGCGCGGACCGACTGCCAAGCGCCCCGGGCGCGGCGGGTCGCCCCCCGACCGGGCGATGCCGCGCCCGCCGTGCCGGGGGACGCGGCGGCATGCGGCAGAGTGATTCCCATGGACCCGGAGGCGGCGCACGACCACGGCCTGCTCGTCCAGGCCGTGGAGGGCATGGAGCGCCCGCTGATCGTCCTGGGTGAGGACTGGCGGTTCCGCTACATCAACCCCGCCGGCGCGCGGGCGCTCGACCGCACCGTCGAGGAGCTGGTCGGCCGGGACGTCTGGGCCGAGTTCCCCGAGGCCCTGGGTGGCCCCTTCGAGGAGCTGTACCGGCGGGTCGCCGCGACCGGGGGGTCCGACGGCGTCGAGGCGTGGTTCGGGCCGCTGGCCCGGTGGTTCCGCGCCGACGCCTTCCGCACCGACGCCGGCCTCGTCGTCACCTACGACGACGTGACCGAGCGGCGGCGCACCGAGGAGGAGCGCGCCCGGGCCGCCGAGGAGGCCGAGCTGGCCGGCCGGCACCTCATGCTGCTCGGCGACATCAACCTGGCCATGACCTCCACCGTCGACGTCGACGAGGCCGTCGACCGGTTCGCGCACCTGGTCGTGCCGCTGCTGGCCGACTGGTGCCTGGTCAGCGTCGTGGACCCCGACGGCACCCGCCGGGACGTCGGCCGCGCGCACAGCGACCCGACGCAGCTCGAGGCCATGCACCGCTACGCCGACGCGCGGGTGCTGACCAACGCGCCCACCGCACCGGTGCCCGTGTCGCTGCGCAGCGGTCGTCCGGTGGTCATCGCGTCGCTCACGGACGCCGACGTCGCGGCCATGGTGAGCTCCCCCGCCGCCCGCGAGGCCCTCGCGCCACTGCGCCCCGCCGCGGTCGCCGCCTTCCCGCTCATCGCCCGCGGTGAGATCTTCGGCGCCTTCACCCTGGTCAACGGCCCCGAGCGCGGGGCGCACACGCCCGCCGAGCTGCGGACGGCGGAGATCGCCTCCCGCCGCGCAGCGCTGGCCCTCGACAACGCCCGGCTGGCCGTGGTCAACCAGCAGGTCGCCGAGCGGCTCCAGGTCAGCCTGCTCTCCCCGCCGGTGCAGCCGGACCGCATGGAGCTCGCCGTCCGCTACCGGGCCGCCACCCGCGGGGTGTCCATCGGCGGTGACTGGTACGACTCGTTCCTGCAGCCCGACGGCGACACGGTCGTCGTCATCGGCGACGTCATGGGTCACGACATCGAGGCGGCGGCGGCGATGGGCCAGGTCAAGACCCTGGTGCGGGCGATCGCCTTCGACCGGCTGGAGGAGCCGGCCGGCGTCCTGCGGCGGGTCGACCACGCGCTGGTCGGCCTCGCGGTGCCCGCGATGGCCACCGCGCTGGTCTGCCGGGTCGAGCAGACCCCGGAGGAGCGGGCGGCGGGCGTGCGCCGGCTGCGCTGGTCCACGGCCGGGCACCCGGAGCCGATGCTGCGCCTCCCCGACGGCCGCGTCACCGACCTCACCGCCCCGGTGGGCCCGCCGCTGGGGATCGGCTGGCGCGGGCCCCGCGCCGACGGCCAGGTGCTCCTGCCCGACGGCGCGACGCTGCTGCTGTTCACCGACGGGCTCTTCGAGCGGCGCGGCGTCCCCCTCGACGAGGGCCGCGACCGGCTGCGCCGGCTGCTGGCCACCGCCGCGGAGGAGACCCTCGACGAGCTCGCCGACCGGCTGCTGGCCGAGATGGTGGGGGAGGGTGCCGAGGACGACGTCGCGTTGCTGGCGGTCCGCGTGCACGCCCATGACGACGAGCGCTCGCCCGTCCCGGTCCGGGCCCCGGCGCGGTCGGCCGCCCGCCGGCGCTGACTCAGCTGCGGGCGGCGGCCACCCGGGTGGCCTCGGCGATCGCGGCCACGCCCTGCGGGGCCCACACGATCGAGTAGTGGTTGGTGTCGGGCACCTCGCGGGCGGTGATGCCGCTGGGCTCCAGGCCGAGCAGGGCCAGCCGGCGCTCGTCGTACAGCCCGGGGGACTGGTCGAGCAGCCCGCGCGACGCCCACAGCAGGGTGGCCGGCACCGGCAGCTCGGCGGTCGCCTCGAGGACACGCTCGTTGAGCAGCACGTCGCCGCCGTCCACGCGCACCGCCTCGGGCACGCAGGTGCTGCGCAGCGCCGGCGGGTCGCCGGCCACGTCGCGGGCCAGGTAGGCGGCGACCGCGGGGTGGTCGACCCACGGGCCGACCGCCGGGTGGCCGGCCCAGAAGTCCCGCACGGCGGCCTGGTCGGGGAAGGTCGTGGTCAGCCGGGCCAGCGACGGGCCGAGGACGGCGGTGAGCATCGCGTCCACGTCGGCACCGGGCGGCTGCGGGAAGGCCAGACCGCCGTCGACCAGCACCAGCCCGTGCACCCGGTCCCGCGCCGTCCCCGCGGCGGCGAGGGCGGCGACGAACGCCCCCATCGAGTGCCCGACCAGGACCGCGGCCTCCGCGCCGCCCTCGGCGTCGCCGCCGAGGCGGTCCAGCAGCGTGGCGACGTCCGCGGCGTGCGCCTCGATGCCGTACGGGCCGGGCACGCCGGCCGAGCGGCCCCGGCCGCGCAGGTCGGGGGCGACCACCTCGAACTCCCCGGCCAGCGCGGGCGCCACCGCGGCCCACGCCATCGCGTTGGCGGTGATGCCGTGCACGAGGACGGCGATCGGGGCGCCCGGCGCGTCCGCCGGCCAGCGGAGGACGGCGAGCTCCCCGCCGTCGACCGGGACGCTGATCTCCTGGGGTGCGCGCGGAGCGGGGGTCACGGCGTCCACCCTGCCCGGATCGCCCGGCGGGCGCAGCCTCAGGAGACCTCGATGGCGAAGGCGACCAGGAAGCCGAGGCTGGTGATGACGCCGGTCCAGGTGCGGGTCCGCTCGAACGCCTCGGGGATCATCGTGTCGGCGATCATCGTCAGGATCGCCCCGGCCGCCACGGCGGTGATCACCGCGACCACCTCCGGCGGAGCCCCGCCCAGCGCGGTGTAGCCGACCAGCGCGGCCAGCCCGCTGGCCACCGCGATCGCGCCCCACACCCCGAACACGTAGCCCGCCGACCGCCCGCCGGCCTTCATGCCCGCGGCGGAGGAGAGCCCCTCGGGCACGTTGGAGATGACCACCGCCGCCAGTACCGAGGCGCTCACCGAGCCGCCGCCGAGCAGCCCGAGCCCCAGGACGACGGACTCCGGGACCCCGTCGAGCAGTGCGCCCACGGCGATCGCCGCGCCGCTGCCGGACTGCTCGCCCTCCGACGGCTGCAGACCCCCCGACCGCTTGCGGTGCCGGGCGCCGCGGCGGGCCAGCGCCGCGTTGGCCGCCAGGTAGGCGACCGCGCCGCCCACGAACCCGAGCGCCGTCGCGGGCAGCCCGCCGGTGGCGGCGGCCTCGGCCATCAGGTCGAAGGCGACCGCGGAGATCAGCACCCCCGACCCGAAGGCCATCACCGACGCGATGACGGTCTGCGGCACCCGCACGAACCAGGCGACCAGCGCGCCCGCCACCAGCGCCCCGCCGCCGAGCAGCCCCCACAGTCCGGCCTCCAGCCACGTCGGCACCCGGAGCCCTCCCGTCGTCGTGACGCCGGATCGGGCGCCGGGGCGGCCGTGCCCGGACGGGGCGGGATCGAACCCCCCGCCGCTCGCCGGCCTCGGGGCAGCGGTTCGTGCACGGACCGTCGTCGGGCGGGTTCCGAGGCGACGTTCTGTGCACAGAGCGTCGCCTCACGGCTCCAGGGCGCGCGCCCTCTCAGTCGGCGTGGGACAGCAGGTAGCGGCCGAAGTGGGGGACGGTGAACGCGATCTGGCCGCGCTCCGCCGAGTAGACCAGCCCCTTCTTGATCAGCGAGTCGCGCGCGGGTGAGAGCGACGCCGGCTTGCGGCCCAGCGACACCGCGACCTCCGACGTCGCCACCGCGGCCCCGTTCGGCCCGCCCAGCTCGGCCATCGCGTGCATGTACTCGCGCTCGGCGGGGGTGGCCCGGTCGTAGCGGGAGCCGAAGAACCCGACCGCCAGCTCGGCCTCGGCCACCGGGGCGGCCATGGCGACGTCCGCCGCGGTGATGGGGGAGGAGGCGGCGACGTCCCAGGTGACCTTGCCGTAGGCCTGCACGAAGTAGGGATAGCCGTCGGCGGCGGCGTAGAGGGCGTCGAGGGCCCCGGGCTCGAAGGTGACGTCCTCCCGCTCGGCCGGGGCGAGCAGCGCGCGGTCCGCGGCGGGGCGGTCCAGGCGGTCGATGCGCAGGTAGCGGAACAGCCGCTCGGAGTAGCTCTTGGACGCCGAGAGCACCGCCGGCAGGTGCGGCAGCCCGGCACCGACGACGATCAGCGGCGCGCCCTGCTGGGACAGCTCGTGGCAGGCGGCGCAGATCGCAGAGACGTCGTCGGACTGCACGTCCTGCATCTCGTCGATGAACAGGGCGACTCCCTTGCCGACGTCGGCGGCGAGCCCGGCGGCGTCGCTGAGCAGCTCGACGAGGTCGATCTCCATGTCCCCGGAGTCGGCCCGCCCCGAGGTCGCCGCGACGTCGATGCCCGGCTGCCAGCGGTCGCGCACCTTCGCGTCCGACGACTGCCGCAGCGCGAAGGCCTTGAGCACCCCCAGGACGGCGTCCATCGACTCCTGGTCGGGGTGCCGCAGCTCGCGCAGCGCCATGTGCAGCGCGGAGGAGACCGGGCGGCGCAGCGACTGGTCCGGCCGCGCCTCGATCTTGCCGGTGCCCCATCCCCGGTTGATCGCCGCCGACCGCAGTTGGTTGAGCAGCACCGTCTTGCCGACGCCGCGCAGCCCGGTGAGGACGAGTGACCGCTCCGGGCGGCCGTGCGCGATCCGCTCGAGGACGACGTCGAACGCCGACAGCTCGGCGTCGCGTCCGGCCAGCTCGGGCGGCCGCTGGCCGGCGCCGGGGGCGTACGGGTTCCGCACGGGGTCCATGTCGACCACCGTATGGGCACGTCTAGCCCGGGCAGTAGAGACGGGTAGAGGTCGCTACGGCGTGTCGTCGCCGCGGCTGGGGTCCTCCGTCGCCAGGGCCTGCACCCGCGCGGCGCGTTGCTCGGCCCGCTCGGCGGCGGCCAGGTGCTCCGCGCGGGTCGTGCCGGTCTCGCCGTCCCCCAGTTCGGCCAGGCGCCGGTGCACCGCGGCCATCTCCAGCAGCTTGGACGCGGCGTTGTAGATGGCTCCCTCGACCGCCTCCCGCTGGGCGGCGAGCAGCGTCTGTGCCGACCAGGTGTGGCCGACGTGGCACGTGTAACTCGCCGTCGAGCCCGGCACCGACTCGAACATCCCGCCCTGGCACTCGGGGCAGCCGATGGCGGCGGGGGCGCCGAGGTCGGTGTCCGCAGTGGGGCCGCCCATGGTCGGCTTCCTCTCTGCTGTGGGGGCGGCGACGCCGGGGAGCGCCGGCCCGCGTACCAGTCCGGTCACGGCCGCGGCCAGCTCCGCGGTGCGCAGCGTCCGGGCGTGACGCACGGCGCCCAGCACCGCGCGGGGCATCGCCGACACGCGCGCCTCGGCCGGGTCCTGTACCAGCACCACGCCGTCCTGGGCCGCCACGGCGGCGGCCCCGGCCGCGCCGTCGTCCAGGGCCCCGGAGAGCACGACGGCGATCACGCCGGGCCCACAGGACCGGGCGGCGCTGCGGAAGAGCGTGTCGACGGCCGGGCGCTGCCGGTTCTCGCGCGGCCCCCGGCTGAGCCGGACGTGCGAGCCCCGGAGGAGGAGGTGGTGGTCGGGCGGGGCCACCAGGATGGTCCCCGGCCGCAGCCGCTGCCCGTCCTCCGGGTGCGCGGCGGGCAGCGGGCCGCAGCGGGACAGCAGCCGCGGCAGGTGGCTGTCGGCCGTGGGCGGCACGTGCACCACCACGAGGACGGCGGTCGGCAGGTCCGCGGGCAACCCGGCGACGAACTCCTGCAGCGGAGTCAGCCCCCCGGCGGAGGCCCCGACCACCACGACGTGGTCCATCGCTGCCCGCCTCTCCGCTCCCCGTGCCCGGGGGAGGTGTTCCCCGCGTGCGCCGGATCGATGCCTCCGAGGCTCAGAGGAAGGGGCGCGGGCGACCGGAGCGCCACTCCTCGATCTCGGCCACCTGGCGCGCCATCCGGGTGCGGAGGGCGGGCAGCGCGGGGGCGGCCGTGACGTCCAGCCGCAGCGCGGACCCGTCGCGCAGGTCCAGCTCGACGGCGCGGTTGCCCGCGCGGCCGGACACGCGGGCCACGCCGACCCCGGTGATCTCGTCGCGGTGCAGCGTGCGGGTCCGCCAGGTGTTGCGCACGACCAGCCGCCCGTCGGCGGTGCCGAGCACGCGCAGGGTGGCCTGGCGCCAGGACGTCCCCACCGCGGCGGCGCAGAACAACACCACGAGGGGCAGCGGTGGGCGGATCACGAGGACCACGACGGCGACGAAGACGACCGGGAAGCCCAGCAGGTAGAGACGGGCCCAGGCCGGCGGGCGCAGGGACAGCCGGGCGTCAGCCGTGGTCACGGGCGGAGTCTGCGGGTGTCGACCGCCTTCTGTCACCCTCTAGCTCCACGACTAGACGGGCGTAGAACCTCCGACACGGCCTGATCCGTGATCTTCGGCGGCTAGCGTGGCCGCCGTGCTGAGGTTCCTGGTCAAGGTCGTCCTCATGGCCGGCGTCTTCTATCTCGCGGTGTACGCCTACGACAACATCCTCGGTCTCACCGGGGTCGAGGTGGTGCCCAACCCGCAGGGGGCGTTGGGCGAGCCGGGTACCTGGCTGTGGATCGCGCTCGTCTTCGCGGTGGTCAACGCCATCGTCGGATCGGTCCTCCGGCTGCTGTCGCTGCCGTTCATCCTGCTCACCCTCGGCCTGTTCCTGCTCGTGGTGAACGCCGCCGTGCTCGGCATCACCGCCGCGCTCAGCGATCGGCTGCAGGTCGATGGGTTCGGTGCGGCCGTGGTGCTCGGACTGATGCTGGCCATCGGCGGCTGGTTCGTCGACCTGGTCGTCGAGAGGCGCTGACCCGGCCCCCTGCGGGGGCCCGCCGCGAGCGTGCGTCGTTGTGACGGCGCGCACTCCGCGGGCTAGCGTCAGCCGACATGGCCAGCACCATCGGCACCGCCCCGGCGACCCCGGGAGCGGGCCCCGCTGACGGCTCACCTCCGGTCGTCGCCACCGACCTGGCCGCCCTGGAGGCGGCCCGCGACGAGAAGCGACGGCTGCTGGAGCGGGCCGCCCGCGAGGCCGTCGACGCCGGCTCCGGCCTGCCCGCGGGCTGCGGTGCGGCCGACGTCCCGGCGCTGCTGCGGCGCTACTACTGGAGCGAGCCGGCCGCGGAGGTGCTCGACCAGGACCCGGCCGACCTCGCCGCGCTGGCGCTGGGTCACCTCCGGCTGGCCGAGGTCCGCCCGCAGGGGTCGGCCACCGTCTCCGTCCGGCGGCTGCCCGGCCGGGAGGGCCCGGCGGCGCGCTCCATCGTCCTGGTCGTCACCGACGACATGCCCTTCCTCGTCGACTCGGTCACCGCCGAGGTGGTCCGCCAGGGCTTCCGGCTCGAGCACGTCGTCCACCCCGTGCTGGTGGTCCGCCGGGACGTGACCGGGGCGATCCTCGCCTTCTGCGACAGTGCCTCCCCGGAGCAGTGCGGGCCCGACGCCCTGGCCGAGTCCTGGATGGCGGTGGTGCTCGACGGCCCGCTGGACGAGGAGGCCGCCGGTGACCTCGTCACCGGGCTGCGGACGGTCCTGGCCGACGTCCGGGCGGTCGACGAGGACACCGGTCGCATGCGGGCCCGCGCGCTGGAGCTGGCCGGGCGGCTGGCGGACCTGCCGCCGGCGCCCGGCGGCGACCCGGCCGACGACCCGGCCGAGGCCGCCGCCCTGCTGCGCTGGCTGACCGACGGCAACTTCGTCCTCCTCGGCGCGCGCGACGTCGAGCTGACCCACCCCCGGGGCCGGACGGCGGTGCGCGCGGTCCCGGGCAGCGGCCTCGGGGTGCTGCGCAGCGACACCGACATGGCCGCGAGCCCCGAGCTCGAGTCCGGCGGCGCGCTGCTGGCCGTCACCAAGGGCGACGCCCGCTCCACCGTGCACCGCCGCGCCTGGCTCGACGTCGTCACGGTCACGCCCCCGGCCGGCGACGGCCCGGTCCGGCAGCACCGCCTCGTGGGCCTGTTCCCCTCCACGGCCGCCGCGCACGACGTCCGCGACGTGCCGCTGGTCCGCCGGCGGGTGGCCGACGTGATCGAGGGCTCGGGCGTGCCGGCCGACAGCCACACCGGCAAGCAGCTGCTCGACGTCCTGGAGACCTATCCCCGCGACGAGCTGTTCCAGGTCGGCGCCGACCAGCTGCTGCCCGCCGCGCTGGCCGTGCTGCAGCTGCAGGAGCGCCGGCAGACGCGGCTGTTCCTGCGCCGCGACCCGGCCGACCGGTTCTGGTCGGCGCTGGTCTACCTGCCCCGCGACCGGTACACGACCGAGGTGCGGCTGGCCGTCCAGCAGCTGCTGCTCGAACGCCTCGGCGGCACCAGCATCGAGTACACCGCGTGGGTCACCGAGTCGGTGCTGGCCCGCCTGCACTTCGTCGTCCGGCCCCCGGTCACCCGCCGCGGCCGCCCGGCGCTGCAGGACGTCGACGTCGCGTCCCTGCAGGCGGCGCTGGCCGCCGTCGTCCGCAGCTGGACCGACGACCTCGCCGACGCCCTCGGCGCCCGCTACGGCGCCGACGCCGAGCGGCGCCTGGCCCGGGTCGCCGACGCCTTCCCCGCCGCCTACCAGGAGGACTTCCCCGCCTCGGTCGCCGTCGAGGACCTCGAGCGGCTCGAGGCCCTGGCCGAGCACGAGATCGGGCTGGTCCTTCGCCGCCCGCCCGCGGGGTCGGCGGCCGAGCCGCGGCTGGCCGTGTACCGGGTGGGGGAGCGGCTGCTGCTGTCCGACGTCCTGCCGATGCTGCAGCACATGGGCGTGGACGTCGTCGACGAGCGCCCGTACGAGATCGACCGGATCGGTGCGCCCCTGGCGTGGATCTACGAGTTCGGGCTGACCGCCCCGGCGGGCGAGCTGCCCTTCCCGGGGTCGCTGCCGGAGCGGTTCACCGAGGCGCTGTCGGCGGTCTGGCGCGGCGACGCCGAGGACGACGGCCTGGGCGCGCTGGTGCTGCTGGCCGGGCTCAACTGGCGCCAGGTCACCGTCGTGCGGGCCTACGTGCAGTGGCTGCGCCAGGCCGGGCTGCCCTTCGGCCAGCGCTACGTGGAGACCACGCTGGCCGCCCACCCCGACGTCGTCGCCCGGCTGGTCGCGCTGTTCGAGGCCCGGTTCTCCCCGGGTCGCGACGCCGGGCGCGCCAGTCGGCAGGAGGAGCTGGTCCGGTCGCTGCGCGAGGCGATCGGCGAGGTCGACTCCCTGGACGCCGACCGCGTGCTCACCGCCCTGCTGGCCGCCGTCACGGCCACCCAGCGGACGACGTACTACGCGATGTCCGGACCCCGGCCCACCCCGCTGGCGCTCAAGCTGCACCCGGCGGACGTGCCCGACGTGCCCCAGCCGCGGCCGGCCCGCGAGGTGTGGGTGAGCTCGCCGCGGGTGATGGGCGTGCACCTGCGCTTCGGGGCGGTGGCGCGTGGCGGGCTGCGCTGGTCCGACCGGCACGAGGACCTCCGCACCGAGGTGCTGGGCCTGGTGAAGGCGCAGATGGTGAAGAACACCGTCATCGTGCCGACCGGTGCGAAGGGCGGGTTCGTCGTCCGCAAGCCGCCGCCGGAGAGCGCCGGCCGGGACGCGTGGCTGGCCGAGGGGCAGGCCTGCTACCGGCTGTTCATCGGCGCGCTGCTGGCCCTGACCGACAACCTGGTGGAGGGCCGCGTCGTCCCGCCCGAGCGGGTGGTGCGCCACGACGGCGACGACACCTACCTGGTGGTCGCCGCCGACAAGGGCACCGCCACGTTCTCCGACCTGGCCAACGCCGTCGCGCTCGAACGCGGGTTCTGGCTCGGTGACGCCTTCGCCTCCGGCGGCTCGGTCGGCTACGACCACAAGGCGATGGGCATCACCGCCCGCGGCGCCTGGGAGTCGGTGACCCGCCACTTCCGCGAGCTCGACCTCGACGTCCAGAGCCAGGACTTCACCGTCGTGGGCATCGGCGACATGTCCGGCGACGTCTTCGGCAACGGGATGCTGCTGTCCGAGCACATCCGCCTGGTGGCCGCCTTCGACCACCGGCACGTCTTCGTCGACCCCACTCCCGACGCCGCGACGTCGTTCGCCGAGCGTCGCCGGCTGTTCGGGCTGCCGCGCTCCTCGTGGGCCGACTACGACCCGTCGCTGATCAGCCCCGGCGGAGGCGTCTGGCCGCGGACGGCGAAGTCGATCCCGGTCAGCGAGCCGATGCGCACCGCACTGGGCCTGCCGGACGGGGAGACGGCGCTGTCGCCCGTGGAGCTGGTCCGCGCGATCCTCCTGGCGCCGGCCGACCTGCTGTTCAACGGCGGCATCGGCACCTACGTCAAGGCCTCGGCCGAGAGTGCCCTCGACGTGGGGGACAAGGCCAACGACGCCGTCCGCGTCGACGGCCGCGACCTGCGCGTGCGGGTGGTGGGGGAGGGCGGCAACCTGGGCCTGACCCAGCGCGGCCGGGTGGAGTACGCCCTGGCCGGCGGGCGGATCAACACCGACGCCATCGACAACTCCGCCGGCGTCGACACCTCCGACCACGAGGTCAACATCAAGATCGCGCTGGACCGCGTGGTGGAGGCCGGCGAGCTGGACGCCGACGGCCGGGCCGAGCTGCTCGGCGAGATGACCGACGAGGTGGCGGTCGCCGTCCTCACCGACAACCACGCGCAGAACGCGACGCTCGCCGCCGAGACCGCCTCCGCGCGCAGCCTGCTCGACGCCCACCAGCGCTACCTGCGGGCGCTGGAGCGCTCCGGGCGGCTGGTGCGCAGCGTCGAGGCCCTTCCCGACGACCGCGCGATCACCGAGCGGCGCCGCGACGGGCACGCGCTGACCGGTCCGGAGCTGTCGGTGCTGCTGGCCTACGCCAAGCTGCAGACCGGGGACGCCGTGCTCGGCTCGGGCCTGCCCGACGACCCGGCGCTGGAGCACCTGCTGGTCGAGTACTTCCCGGCCGAGCTGCGCCGCCGCTTCCCCTCGGCGGTCGGCGGCCATCCGCTGCGGCGGGAGATCGTGGCCACCGCGCTCACCAACCGGGCCGTCAACGTCGCCGGCGTCACCGGCCTGTTCCGGCTGGTCGAGGAGACCGGGGTGCCGCTGGCCGGGGTCGTGCGGGCGCACGCCGTGGCCCGCGCGGTGTTCGAGGTGGACCGGCTCTGGGACGCCGTCCGGCCGCTGGACAACCGCGTCTCGGCGGCCACCCAGGTGGAGCTGCGCACCGAGGCCACCCGGCTGGCCGAGCGCGCGACCCGCTGGCTGCTCGGGCTGGCCGAGCTCGCCGCGGAGGACGGCGCGCCGATCGGCGAGGTGGCCGACCGGTTCGCCGTCCCGGTGGCCACCGTGCGGGCCGGGCTGCCGTCGTGGCTGCTGGGCGCCGAGGCCGCCGCCTACGCCGAGCGGGCCGCCCGGCTGCAGGAGGTGGGGGTGCCCGGGGCGCTGGCGGCGGAGGTCGCCGCGGCGCCGCTGCTGCCGGCCGCCCTCGACCTCGCCGTCGTGGCCGAGCGCACCGGCGCCCCGATCGCCCTCGCCGGGCAGGTGCAGCAGTGCCTGGCCGAGCGGCTGGCGCTGGTGCCGCTGCGCGAGCTGGTCATCGCGCTGCCCCGCGACCGGCGCTGGCCGTCGATGGCGCGGGCCTCGCTGCGCGACGACCTGACCGGCGAGCAGGCCGCGCTCACCGCCGAGGTGCTGACCGGGCGGCGCAGCGACGCCGAGCCCGCCGACGCGCTCCTCGCCCGGTGGGTGGGCAGCTGGGACGGCACGCAGCAGCGGGCCGCGGCCCAGCTGGTCGACATCGCCGCGGGGGACCGGCAGGAACTGGCCGAGCTGCTGGTCGCCGTGCGGACCCTCCGCGGCCTGCGCCGCCGCACCTGACGGTGTCCGCGCCTCTCCAGCCGGTGCGCTGGAGAGCCTCAGACGTGGCTAGCGCCTCGGCGTCCACGCGGGGTCGCGGCCGACCAGACCGAGGGCGCGGTCCTGCAGCGGCGCGTCGGCCGGCACCTCCACCACCGGGCCGAAGACGACGACGCCGGGCCCGAAGGCGCCGGGCTGCCGCATGACGTCGGGGATCTCCTGCAGGCCGGGCCACATGGCCTCCAGCTCGGCGGCGTCGATCGTGTCGTCCTGTCCCGTGGCGCGGGCGAGGTCCCAGCGGTGCAGCACCAGGTCCGCGCTGGGCACCCGGTCGACCAGGTCGACGCCGGCCATCGTGCCGGCGGGGCTCTGCGTCTCCCGGGCGGCCAGTCCGGGGTCGGCCAGGATCGCCTCGACCTCGGCGCGGGCGGCCCGGAAGGCGGCGAGGGGGTCCTGGTCCACGGTGGGCGCGTCCGCCGGCGTCCGGCCGTAGGGGCGCAGCGCCACGTGCTGCATGTCCACGACGTGCCGGACGACGTCCCGGGCGTCCCACCCGGCGCACGGGGATGGGCGCGACCAGGCGTCGTCGGGCACGCCGGCCGTCGTCGCCTCGAAGGCGTCCGCTCGCCGCCGGTAGCGCGCGACCACCTCGGCGAGGTGCTGTGGGTCGGGTGTCATGCCCTTCCGACCGTCGGGCGGCGCCGGACTCATCGGTGGCCGGCCTCATCGGGACACGTCGCGAGGGCGGCGACGGCGGAGTGAGGGCGGCCGTCGAGTCGCGTCTGGCTCTCTCTAGCGGCTGCGCAAGAGAGCCGTAGATCATCTCAGAGGGGTGGACGGCGCTGCCCGAACAGCGTGGCCTGCTCGAAGGCGTGACCCACCTCGAGCACCCGCCGGTCGGCCCGCGGGGCGGCGACCACCTGCAGCCCGACCGGCAGCCCGTCCGGGGTGAAGCCGGCCGGCACCGACAGCGCGGGGCACCCGGTGGGCGTGATGAGCGTGCAGGCGCGCATCCACTCCAGGTAGTTGTCGAGGGCGACGCCGCCGATCTCGGTCGGGTACTCCTGCTCCACCGGGAACGGCAGCACCTGCGTCGTCGGGGCCAGCAGCACGTCGTAGCGGTCGAAGAAGGCGACCGTGCGCTCGTAGAGGGCGGTGTGCGTCACCTCCGCCCGCGCGATGTCGGCGCCGGACAGCTTCGCGCCCATCTCGGCGTTCCAGCGGATCGACTCCTTCACCTGGTCCGGGTGCTGCCGGGCGAGCTCGGTGAAGGAGGAGTCGAACAGCCAGGCGCGGAGCGTGCCGAAGACGTCGTCGGCGCCGGTGAGGTCGGGGCAGTCGGCCTCCACCGTCGCGCCCAGCTCCTCGAACACCCCCACCGCGTCGGAGAGCACCGCCGTGATCGCGGGATCGACCCGCACCCGCCCCCCAAGGTCGGGGGCCCAGGCCACGCGCAGCCCGTCCAGCCGCTCGGGCAGCGGCGCGGCGAAGGGGGCGCCGGGGTCCCCCAGCGCGATCGGCACCCGCGGGTCCGGCCCGGCGACCGCGGACAGGGTCAGCGCGACGTCGGCCACGGTGCGGCCCATCGGGCCCTGGACCGACATCTGCGACCAGCCGATCGGCGCCGGCCAGGTCGGCACCCGCCCGGGCGTGGGACGCAGCCCGACGACGTTGCAGAACGCCGCCGGGTTGCGCAGCGACCCGCCCATGTCGCTGCCCTCCGCGAGCGGCACGAAGCCGGCGGCCAGCGCCGCGGCGGCACCGCCGCTGGACCCGCCGGCCGACAGCCCGTGCCGGTAGGGGTTGTGGGTGACGCCGAAGAGCGTGTTGAAGGTGTGCGAGCCGGCGGCGAACTCCGGGGTGTTGGTCTTGCCGACCCGGACCGCGCCGGCCGCCCGCATGCGGGCGACGATGAGCTCGTCCTCGGCGGGCACGGTGTCGGCGTGCAGCGGCGAGCCCCACGTCGTCCGCATGCCGGCCGTGGCGTGGGTGTCCTTGTGCGCCACCGGCAGGCCGTGCAGCGGCCCGACCTCCCCGCCGGCGGCCAGGGCGGCGTCCGCGGCGTCGGCGGCGGCACGGGCTCCCTCGGCGTCGAGGGTGACGATCGCGTTGACCCGGGGGTCGAGCCGCTCGATGCGCTCCAGGCAGGCGTCGGTCAGCTCACGCGCCGACAGCTGCCGTGAGCGGATCAGTGCGGCCAGCTCCGTCGCGGGGCGCAGGCACAGCTCGTCAGTGGTGGCGGTCACCGGACGAGGTTGCCACAAGGGCGGCACCCCGCGGTCAGGTCGTCGCCGGTTCCTCCGGGACGACGTCCGGCACGACGTTGGGGCCCGCCTCGGGGGGCCGCGGGCGGTCCTGCGGGTGCAGCCGGACGGCGACGAGCGCGACGTCGTCCTCGGGGCGGCCGCCGACCAGCCGCTGGACCACCTCGGTGAGCATGTCCTGGAGCGGCAGCTCGGCCAGCTCCGACAGGGCCTCGCGCAGCCGGAGCATCCCGGCGTCGAGGTCGGCGTCGCGGCGCTCCACCAGCCCGTCGGTGAACAGCAGCACGGTGGCGCCCCGGTCGAGGGTCACCACGGACTCCTGGCGCTGCACCTCGGAGTCGACGCCGAGCAGCAGGTCGCCGCGCCAGGAGGCCAGCTCGGCGACGCTGCCGTCGGGGTTGATCACCAGCGGCGGCAGGTGGCCGGCGTTGGCCCAGCGCATGCGGGTGACGCCGCGCTCCCGCTCGCCGGGGGTCTGCTCGAACCGGGCCACGGCCGCGGTCGCCAGCACCCGGGTCTGCAGCACCGCCATCGAGGCGTCCAGCCCGCGCAGCACCTCGGCCGGCGGGGCGTCGCTGTAGGTGGCGATGCCCCGCAGCAGCCCGCGCAGCTGCCCCATGGCCGCGGCCGCCTCGGTGTCGTGGCCGACGACGTCGCCGATGACCAGCATCGTGGCGCCGCACGGCTGGAGGAACGCGTCGTACCAGTCGCCGCCGACCCGGGCCGCCTCGACGGCGGGCTGGTAGCGGACGGCGATCTCCGCGTGGTCCGGCTCCGGCGGCTCGGTGAGCAGGCTGCGCTGCAGGCCCTCGGCCAGCTGTTCCTGCTGGGCGTAGAGCTGGGCGTTGTCCAGGGCCAGCCCGGCGCGGTCGGCGACGTCCTGGGCGACGGCGACGTCCTCGGGGGTGGGGGCGTGCCCGTCGGCGTAGAAGAGGGTGAGCAGGCCGACCGTTCGGCCGCCGCGGGCCCGCAGGGGGAGCGCCACCTCGGTGGTCGGCGCGAGGACCGCCAGGAGCTCCTTGGCGCGGCCGGGGGGCAGCACGTCGAGGACGTCGTCGCCCGCGAAGGTGACCGCCTCCCCGGTGTGCAGCGCCCGGGCGACCGGGGCGCTGACCGGCATGACGTCCATGCGGACCTCGGCGTACCGCTCGAGGACCGGGCGGCTGGCGGGGTCGACGTGCCAGCTGCCCACGTCGCGGGGCCGGCCGTCGGCGTCGATGACGGTGAGCACGCAGAAGTCGCTCAGGGCCGGGACCACCAGGCGGGGGAGGCGGCCGGTGGCGGCCTCGACGTCCAGGGTGCTGGCGAGCTCGGCGCTCACCTGCGCGAGCAGGGCCAGCCGCTGGGCGGACCGCTCGGCCCGCTCCCGCACCCGCCGCCGCTCGGTGACCTCCAGGAAGTAGACCGACAGCCCCTCGGGGGTCGGCCACGCGCGCAGCTCGTACCAGCCGTCCAGCGGCGGGGGGTAGTACGCGTCGAAGTGCACCGGCCGCCCCGTCCGGACGGCGTTGCGGTAGCTGTCCTCGAAGATGCTGCTGGTGGCGGCGGGGAAGGCCGCCCACAGCACCTCGCCGAGCAGCTCCTCGCGGGAGCGCCCCAGCAGCCGCTCGGCCTCGGCGTTCACGTGGGTGAACCGCCACTCGTGGTCCAGCGAGTAGAAGCCGGCCGGCATCGCCTCCAGCACGCGGGTCACCCGGGCCTGGGCGGTGCGGTCGTCGGTGGAGTCGTACGCGGCGCCCAGCACCCGCACCGCCCGCCCGGAGGCGTCGGTGAGCGCCCGGCCGCGGGCGAACACCCAGCGCGTGGTGCCGTCCGGGCGGACCACCCGGTACTCGGCCTCGTACTCCCCGCCGGTCTCGATCGACACGCGCAGGGCCTCGGAGACCCGCGGCAGGTCGTTGGGGTGCAGGCGGCGGTTGAACGCGTCGATCGTGCCGTCGAAGTCCTCGTCGGTGTAACCGAACGTGGCCAGCAGCGGCGCGTCCCAGACGAGCTCGCCGGTGCGCAGGTCCCAGTCGAAGGTGGCGACCCTGCCGGCGTCCATGGCCAGCGACCAGCGCAGCCGCTGGCGCTCCTGCTCGCCGATCAGGGCCGCGTACTCGAGCTCGGTCACCGCGAGGTCGGCGAGGTGGCGCAGGGTCGCCACGTCGGCGGCGGACCACGCGTGCGGCTCGACGTCGAAGACGCAGAGGACGCCGACGACGAGGCCGCCCTCCCCGGTCAGCGGCACGCCCAGGTAGGCGCCCACCACGCCGGAGGTGACCGGGTCGAGGGCGCCGAGCTGGTCGTCGGCGCGCGCGTCGGGGACCACCAGCGGGGTGCCGAGCGCGGCCGCGAGGGCGCAGGGGGACTGGTCCAGCGGGGAGACCTGACCGCGGCCGCCCGGGGGCACGCCCGCGATCCCGGCGATCGTGTGGGCGTCGTCCAGGATGGAGATCTGGGCGGACGGGACGTGCAGCAGCCGCGTGGCCAGCTCGACGATCCGGTCGAGGGCGGCGGTGCCGCCCTCCGGTGTCCGCAGCCGTCGCGCCGCCCGGACGCGCGCGGGGTCGCTGCGCAGCTCGACGGCGGCCTGGGCAGCGTCGAGCGCGCGCACGGCGCTCGCACGCCGCGGGATTCCCTCCACCGCAACCCTTCTCATCCGGCCCTCCGGCCGGGCACGGCGCGCGGGCCCCGGCTGTTGGAGCCCCTCGCGCCCCCGCAGTTATGCCACCCGGAACGCCATCGGGCAAGGAAAGCTGACCCAGATCACTGCCCGTGTCACGCTCCGTGTCCGCTCAGCGAGTCACGTGCTCGGCCGGGACGACGAGCGTGAGCGCGGTGGCGCGGTCGTGTTCCACGTGCAACCCCGCCCGGCGCAGCAGCGCCCGCAGCCGGACGACGTCCCCCGGCTCGGCCGTCGTGGTGGCCAGCAGTCGCGCGACCCGGCCCTTGTGCGCCTTGTTGAAGTGGCTGACCACCGAGCGGGTGCCGTCCGGCCGCTCGCTCAGCACGTCGACGGTCACCGCGCCCGGCACCGGTGCCAGGGCGGCGTAGGACCCGCTGCGCAGGTCGACGACGAGCTCGTCCACGGCGGCCAGCACCGGACCGAGCACCGGCTTCCACAGCGCCCGCAGCGTCGGCTGCCCCGGCAGGGCCGAGCCCGCCGAGAGCCGGTAGGCCGGGATGGCGTCCGTGCCGCGGACCAGCCCGAACAGGGCCGAGCCGACGGCCAGCCGCCGGTCCGCCCGCGCCCGCTGCGCGCAGGTCAGCGAGCGCACGTCCAGCGCGTCGTACAGGACGCCGGTGTAGCGCTCCAGCGCCGGCGCCGTCGGGCTGGTGAGCAGTGCGGCGTTGCGCGCGATCTCGTCGTCCTGCTTCGGGGAGAGCCCGAGCGCGGCCCGGGAGGCGGGGACGTCGGCGGCGAGGTCGGCGAGGGTCTTCGTCAGCTCGGTGCGGACCGGCGTGAGCTCGGGGGAGGACAGCGCGTCGAGGTCGAGCGGGGCGCCGTCCCCGCCCGGCGCCTTGGTCTCCGACGGCGGGAGGAGCACCAGCACGCCGCTACTCGCCCAGCTCGACGACGACCGGCGCGTGGTCGCTGGCGCCCTTGCCCTTGCGCTCCTCGCGGTCGATGCGGGCACCGGTCGTGCGCGCGGCCAGCGCGGGGGAGCCGAGGACGAAGTCGATCCGCATGCCCTCACGGCGGGGGAAGCGCAGCTGCGTGTAGTCCCAGTACGTGTAGACGCCGGGGCCGGGGGTGTGCGGCCGGACCACGTCGGCGTACCCGGCGTCGACGATCGCCCGGAACGCGGCCCGCTCGGGCTCGGAGACGTGCGTGGAGTGCGCGAAGACCCGCATGTCCCACACGTCGTCGTCCTGCGGGGCGATGTTCCAGTCGCCGACCAGGGCGACCTGTGCGTCGGCGTCCTCGGCCAGCCACCCGGACGCCGTCGTCCGCAGGGCGTCGAGCCACTGCAGCTTGTACTGGTAGTGCGGGTCGGTCAGCGTGCGGCCGTTGGGCACGTAGAGGCTCCACACCCGCACCCCGCCGCAGGTGGCGCCGAGCGCACGGGCCTCGGACTGCTCGTCGTCCCCCCAGCAGGGCTGGCCCGGGAAGCCGATCTGGACGTCGTCCAGGCCGACCCGCGACAGCACCGCCACGCCGTTCCACTGCGAGTAGCCCACGTGCGCGACCTGGTAACCGAGGTCGGTGAAGCGGGACTCGGGGAACTGGTCGTCGCGGCACTTGGTCTCCTGCAGCGCGAGGACGTCGACGTCCGAGCGCTCCAGGAAGGCGGCCACCCGGTCGGCGCGGCTGCGGATGGAGTTCACGTTCCAGGTCGCGATGCGCACGTGGGACGACGATACGGAGTGACACGAGTGTGGTTCCCGCGCCGTGGCACTCCGCTCAGGCGTTGCGGGCGGCCTCGCGGGCGCGCATCCGCTCCCGGCTCTCGACGAAGCGGGTCGCCTGCGCGTCCAGCCCGGCCAGGAAGGCGGCGAGCTCCTCGCGGGCCTTCTCGCCCGCCGGCCCGAGGTCGGTGCGCTCGAACACCTTCCAGGCGCGCAGCACCGGGCTGACCACCTCGTCGTGGTGCAGCCGCAGGTCGTAGATGCCGGCCTTGGCGATGATCATCGAGTTCTTCCGGAAGCCGGTCATCGTGGCGCCGGGCATCTCGAAGCCCACGACCTCCCGGGTCACCGCCTGCATGGCGAGGTCGGGGTCGATGTCGAACGCCGCGGCCATCAGGTTCCGGTAGAAGACCATGTGCAGGTTCTCGTCCGTGGCGATGCGGGCCAGCAGCCTGTCGGCGATCGGGTCGCCGGTGGCGCGGCCGGTGTTGCGGTGCGAGACGCGGGTGGCCAGCTCCTGGAACGACACGTAGGCCACCGCCTCCAGCGGCGTCTTGTCGCCGGAGTCGTAGCCGAGGGTCATGTAGTCCATCCGCGCCCGCTCCAGCGCGACCGGGTCCACGCCGCGGGTGACGACGAGGTAGTCGCGTAGCGCGACCCCGTGCCGGTTCTCCTCCGCCGTCCACCGGCCGACCCACTGCCCCCAGGCGCCGTCCCGGCCGAACCGGGTGGCGATCTCCCGGTGGTAGCTGGGCAGGTTGTCCTCGGTGAGCAGGTTCACGAACATCGCCGCCTTGGCGGCCTCGTCGAGCCGCGACTGCTCGGGCGACCAGTCCTCGCCGCCGAGGAAGGCGAAGTTCCGGCCCTCGTCCCAGGGCACGTAGTCGTGCGGGTGCCACTCCTTGGCCACGCCGATGTGGCGGTCCAGGTTCTGCGCGACCACCGGCTCGAGCTCGTGCAACACCGCCGCGTGCGGGGACGTCTGGGACATGGGGACCTCCGGGCGACTCGAGCTGCGACCCACGCCGTAGCCAGGCGCCAGCCTGCACCTGTGGGTGCCCCGCCGGGACACCGGACACGCATCCCGTGCCCTCCGATCGGGTGTACCGGCATCTGGGGCCGGACGGACGGGCGGTACGGGTGGTGCAGGAGTGGGAGCATGGCCGCGTGACCGGGTTCTGCCGCACGGGGGCGTGCACATGAGCGAGTGGGACGAGACCCGTCCCATCGGCCCGTCGAGGCCGCTCCCGCCACCACCGGACAGCCCCGGACGTGCGCGCCGGCGGGAGGGGCGCCGGTTCCGCTCCGCCCTCGCCTGGACGGTGGCCGGTGCCGTAGTCCCGGGGACGGCGTTCCTCGCGGCCGGCCGCCGCGTGCTCGGCGCGGTCACGCTGCTGCTGTTCCTGGCCCTCGTCGGTGGCGGGGCCTGGCTGGCCACGGCCGGCCGGCGCACCGCCGTCCGGATCGCCGTCGACTCGCACTGGCTGGGCTGGGTGCTCGGCGGCGTCGTCGTGGTGGCCCTGCTGTGGGTGCTGGTCGTCGTCGCCGGCTACCGGATGCTGCTGCCGCGGCCCACGTCGGGGTGGCGGCACGCGCTCGGCGCCGCGGTCGTCCTCGCGCTGGTGGCCGGCATCGTCTACCCCGCCTACACGGCCGTCCAGGTGGCGGCGGCGCAGCGCGGCCTGCTCGACGACGTGTTCGCCGACCGCGAGTCGGCGACCGTGGTGGACACCCCCGACCCGTTCGGCGACAAGGAGCGGGTCAACGTGCTCCTGCTCGGCGGGGACGGCGGGGAGGGCCGCGAGGGGGTGCGCACCGACACCGTCATCGTGGCCAGCATCGCCACCGACACCGGCGAGACGACGCTGTTCAGCCTGCCCCGCAACCTGCAGGACCTCCCGTTCCCCGCCGACAGCCCGCTGGCCGAGGCCTACCCCGACGGGTTCGAGGGCAGCAACGAGAGCGAGGGCCTGCTCAACGCCGTCTACCGCAACGGGCCGGCGGCGTTCCCCGACATCCTCGGCCGCACCGACGACCCGGGCGCGGACTTCCTCAAGCTCGGCGTCGGCGAGGCGCTCGGGCTGGACATCGACTACTTCGTGCTGGTCAACCTCGACGGGTTCAGCAAGCTGGTCGACGCGCTCGGCGGCATCACCGTCAACGTCAACTACTACGTGCCGATCAACGGGGACCCGGGCACCGGCGAGCTGCCCGACGACTACATCGACCCCGGTCCGAGCCAGCACATGGACGGCGACCGCGCGCTGCAGTTCTCCCGCGGGCGCTTCGGGCTCACCGACTACGACCGGATGGCCCGGCAGCGCTGCACCATCTCGGCGATCATCGACGCGGCCGACCCGGTGACCCTGCTGCAGCGCTACCAGGACCTCGCGGCGACCACGCAGGACATCGTCAGCACCGACGTCCCGCGGTCGGCCCTCGACGACTTCGTGGACCTGGCGTGGCTGGTCAAGGACTCCGAGGTGCGCAGCGTCGTCTTCGACACCAGCGTCATCGACCCGGCCTACCCCGACTACGACCTGGTGCGCCAGGTCGTCTCCGACGCCCTGGACCCGCCGGCGCCGGCGGACGACGCCCCCGACGGCACCCCAGCCCCGAGCGGCGAGCCCGCCCCCGAGGCCGGCACGACCCCGCCGCCCCCGGGGACCCCCGAGGGCGACGCCGAGACCGTCACCGAGGTCGGCGACGCCTGCGCCTACGACCCGGCCCAGGCCGCCGAGGCGCGCGCGGCCGGCGAGCCCCCGAACAAGGCGGACTAACCGACGACGAGGTCGCGGCGGCGGAAGCCGGCCAGGCCCGCCGCGAGCAGCACGAGGGCGACGAGCGTGAGCGCCGCGGCCGGGCCGGTCGCCCACGGCTCGCCCGGCCCGGCCGGGGTCCACGACAGCGGCGACAGGTCGTCGACCCAGGACGGCCAGTCCAGCGACCGGGCGAACAGGGTCACCACGACCACGTAGGCCACCCAGCCCCAGGTCACGGCCGTCGCGGCCCGCGGCAGCACGCCGACGAGCAGCGTGGCGACGGCGGCGAACACCCACACGTCGGGCAGGTGGCCCAGGGCCGCCTCCAGCACCCGGACGGTCAGCGCAGGATCCCCCGTGGCCGCCGCGGCGGACAGCCCCATGACCAGCCCGGCCGCGACCAGCACGGCGGTCGACCCCAGCAGCGCCACCGCCGCGTGGCTGCCCAGCCAGGCCGGGCGGCTCGTGGCGGTGGCGAGCACCGGCTCGGCCCGGCCCGCGGCCTCCTCCGAGCGGGCGCGAAGGGCCGCGGAGACGGCGTAGGCCCCGGTGACGAGCACGACCATGCCGAGCGTGACACCGAGGTAGGCGTCGACCAGCCCGGCCGTGGACAGGTCGGGCAGGAAGGTCTCCGCGGCGGGGTTGTCGCCCAGCAGCGTCTGCACCGACCCGGCGATCGACCCGTAGACCGCCCCCAGCGCGACCAGCCCGACGGCCCAGCCGAGCAGCGCGCCCCGGTGCAGCCGGCCGGCCAGGCCCCAGGCGGAGCCGAGCGCCCGGGAGGCGGAGGCGGCGCCGGGCCGGGGGCTCACGATCCCGGCACCGAGGTCGCGCCGGTCGAGCAGGGTGCGGGCGGCGGCCAGCAGGACGACGGCCCCGGCCAGGCACAGCAGCAGCGGCCACCAGCGGTCGTCGGAGAACGGGTGCGTCGCCTGGGCCCAGCCGACGGGGGACAGCCACGACAGGCCGTCGTCCCGGATGTCACCGACGGCGCGCACCGCGAAGGCGACACCGAAGACCGCGAGCACGATGCCGTAGCCGGCGCGGGCCGAGCCGCTCACCTGGGCGGCCACGGCGGCGACGGCGGCGAAGACCAGGCCGGCGGCCCCGACCGAGGCGCCGAGCAGGAACGACCCCCCGGACGGCAGGCCGGTGGCCACGCCCGCCGCACCGATGGCGACCGCGAGCGCGGCGCAGCCCAGCGCGGCCAGGCCCACCCCGGCCAGCAGCGGTGCGTGCCGGCCGACCCGCGCCGCCCGCGCCAGCTCGGTGCGGCCGGCCTCCTCGTCGGCGCGGGTGTGCCGGATCGTGGTGGACATGGCCATCAGCGTGGCGACGAGGGCCAGCGTGAACGAGATCTCGAACGCCACCGCGCCGGCCACCGTCCCCAGCCCGACCGGCGGGCCGGACAGCGCGATCGTGGCCGCGTTGCTGCCCACCGAGGCGCGGTAGGCGGCCAGGGCCTCCGGGGTGTCGTAGAACGCCTGGCTGCCGAGTGACTGCTGGGCCATCAGCCCCGCGCCGACCGCCACCCAGACGGCGAGGCGGACGCGGTCCCGGCGCAGCGCGAACCGCAGCAGCGTGCCCGTGCCCGCCTGCAGCGACGGGTCGACGGCGATCACGGCCGCACCGCCTCCGGCGCGCGCCCGACGCCGTCCTCGGCGAGCTCCTCGCCGTAGTGGCGGAGGAAGAGCTCCTCGAGGGTCGGCGGGGCACTGGCCAGGGCCCGGATGCCGAACCCGGTCAGGTGCCGGACGGCGCCGTCCAGGGCGTCGGTGTCGACGTCGAACCGGACGCGGCCGTCGCCGTGGGCCAGGTCGTGGACGCCGGGGAGCCCCTCCAGCCCGGTGACCGGCCGCGCCGTCTCCACCGTGATCGACGTGCGGGTGAGGTGGCGCAGCTCGGCCAGGCTGCCGCTCTGCACCGTCCGGCCGTGCCGGATGATGCTCACCCGGTCGCACAGGGCCTCGGCCTCGGCGAGGATGTGGCTGGACAGCAGCACGGTGCGCCCCGCGTCGCGCAGGCGGCGCACCTCGTCCTGGAACACCGCCTCCATGAGCGGGTCGAGGCCGGACGTCGGCTCGTCCAGCACGTACAGCTCGGCGTCCGAGGCGAGGGCGGCCACCAGGGCGACCTTCTGCCGGTTGCCCTTGGAGTAGGTGCGCGCCTTCTTGCGCGGGTCGAGGTCGAAGTGCTCCAGCAGCTCGGCGCGGCGGGCCGGGTCGAGCCCGCCCTGCAGCCGCCCGAGCAGGTCGATGGCCTCCCCGCCGGTGATGCCGGGCCAGAGGGTGACGTCGCCGGGCACGTAGGCCAGCCGGCGGTGCAGCGTGACGGCGTCGGCCCAGGGGTCGCCGCCGAGCAGTCGCACGCGGCCGGCGTCGGCGCGCAGCAGCCCCAGGAGCACGCGGATGGTCGTGGACTTGCCGGAGCCGTTGGGCCCGAGGAAGCCGTGCACCTCGCCGGTGGCCACCTCGAGGTCGAGGCCGTCGAGGGCGCGCGTGGTGCCGAAGGTCTTGACGAGTCCGGAGGTCGAGATCGCACTCTCCATGGCGCGGAACCTACACACATTTCACGATGTTGTGAATCATGTTGACCGTGCTTATCGTGATCGTCACCGGCGGCGAGCGGAGGGGGACGCGTGGCGGAGGACGGCGACCGGGCCACCCTGCTGCGCTTCGTGGAGCGCTTCGCGCTGGTGCTCCGCGAGGCGGGGATGGCGCCGATGCCCGCGCGCGTGCTGGCCTACGCCCTGGCCGACGACGCCGACCACTACACCGCCGGTGACCTCGCCCGGGGTCTGGGCGTCAGCGCCGCGGCGATCAGCGGCGCGGTCCGCTACCTGGTGCAGGTCGGCTTCTTCACCCGCGAGCGGGAGCCGGGCACGCGCAGCGATCTGTACGTCCTCGACGACCGGGACCTGTGGTCGCACTTCATGGCCGCCGAGCTGCGCTCGCTGCACCGGTTCGAGGAGACGGTGGCCCGCGGCGTGGAGGCGCTCGGGGTCGACCGCCCCGGTGGGCGGCGCCTGGCCGAGACCCGCGACTTCATGGTCTTCCTGCACGCCGAGCTGACCGACGCGCTGCGCCGCTGGCCGGCCGAGCGCGACCGGCTCGCCGCCGGCCGGAGCGAGGTCGCCCCGGCCGGCTGACCGGTCACATGTCGGCGATCTGGATGAGGTTCCCGCAGGTGTCGTCGAAGACGGCGGTGGTGACCGGCCCCATGTCGGTCGGCTCCTGGGTGAAGCGGACACCGAGCCCGCGCAGCCGCTCGTACTCCGCGTGCACGTCCTTGACGGCGAACGAGGTGAACGGGATGCCGTCGGCGACGAGCGCCTCCTTGAGCGGCCGCGCGGCCGGGTGCTCGTCGGGCTCGAGCAGCAGCTCCACCCCGTCGGGGGCCTCGGGGGAGACGACAGTGAGCCACCGGTGTGCCCCCGTCGGGACGTCGGTCTTCTTCACGAAGCCGAGCACGTCGGTGTAGAAGCTCAGCGCCTTCGCCTGGTCGTCGACCCAGACGCTGGCCAGGTTGATCCGCATCGTCACTCTCCTCGAGGCTCGATCCGCCACCGGTCGGTGATGGCTCTCAGGGGCGCGGTGTCCAGGGAGTGGAACTTGCAGCGGCCCTCGCGGCGGGTGGTGACCAGGCCGGCGTCCTCCAGGACGTCGAGGTGCTGGGAGATCGCCTGCCGGCTCGAGGTGAGCCCGTGCCGGTTGACCAGCCGGGCGCACAGCTCGAACAGCGTCTGGTCGTCCCGCTCCTGCAGCTCGTCGAGGATCACCCGCCGGGTCGGGTCCGCGAGGGCCCTGAACACGTCGCCCACGGGGGGACGATACGCAAGCAGCCGCTTGCATGACAAGGGCGTCTGGGAGGCTCGGGGCGTCGGGTCGGCACGGCGGGAGGCGCAGGCGATGGTGCAGAGGTCAGGCGGGGACCGCCGGGAACGGCTGGTCGCGCTGCTCGCGGCCGGGATCGCCGTCGTCCTGCTGGTGTCGTCGGTGAGCTGGTTCGCCGGCGACCAGACCGGCGTCGGCGTCACCCAGCTGTTCCTCGGCGCCGTCCTCGCCGGGGTCGCCGCCTTCCTGTACCGGCGCTCCCGGGGGCGCTGACCACCGGGCCCGCCGCCGGCGGGCCTCGGCGGCCGGCTGCCGCATGGCCACCACCGACGTCGGCTCCCTCATCGCGGCGGCTCGGTCAGCCGCCCCTCGGCGACCAGGGCCCCGTCCGCGTCGAGCAGCCGCACCGTCGCGCCGTCGAGGGGGCCCGTGACGGGGCCGCTGCCCGCCCCGCCGGGAAGCCCGAACCGGGCGACCCGCCCGCCGTCGGCGCCGAGCACGTCGGCCACGGTGGCGGACGACGGGCCGCTGACGGTGACCACGACGTCCCCCGGCACGGAGGCGGGCACGGCGAGGACCTGCTCGAGCAGCGGCGTCCCCGCCGGTGCCACCTCGGTCAGGGCGACCTGGGAGGTCGGGCCCGTGCCGTCGTCCCAGACGATCACCTGGGCCGCCGTCGTGGCGCCTGACGGGAACGTGGCGCCGACGAGCACCGTGGCCGACGGGGAGCCGTCGCCGACCGGCCCCGCGGCCAGCAGGGTGGTCCGCAGGTCGGCGGTGGGCACGCCGTAGTACCCGGCCAGGGCCTCGACGGCCGACCGGAGGTCCTCGTCGCGGACCGAGCCGCGCAGGCCGCGGGGGTCGGCCACGTCCGGCACGGCGCGGGCGCCGTCGAGCACCCGGTCGGCCACGGTGAGGGCCGGCTCGTACGAGCCGCCGGTGCGGTCGACCCGCAGCTGGGCCTCCAGCGGCCAGGTCGCCGGGCCGGGCGCGGCGATCGCGCCGGCCCCGTCGGTCAGCGGCACGGGCAGCCACTGCTCGGTCGCGGTGCCGTCGGCGGTCACGGTCCTCCCGGTCAGCAGGCGGGCGCCGTCCCCGGGCCAGGTGACGACGACCAGCGTGGGGCCGGCGGCGGCCGGGTCCGGCGCGTCCATGAGGGCCAGCGGGTGCTGCGCGGTCGTCTCCGCGGGCGGGGCGGCCAGGGTCATCTGCCCGGGGTCGGCGCCCTCCGGGCCCACGAACCAGGCGGCGACCAGCGGGGCGTCCCCGGCGAGGACGAGGGCCACCCGGGCACCCGGCACGTCACCGGCGAAGGTGACCCGGCGCTCGGCCACGGCCGGGTCCGGCGCGCCCTCGGGGGAGTTGGCCGTGGTCCAGGGGAGTGCGCGGACCCCGGCCAGCCAGTCGGCGTCCCCGGCCAGCGAGCCGCGGGTGGGGAGCTCGGTCAGCGGCCGGGAGGTCTCCGGCGGCACGGCGCCGGACGGCGCGGCCACCTGCCCGCCCGGACGGTCCCCGAGCAGCGTGGCCGCCCCCACCGGGACGCCGACCAGCACGGCCGCCGCGACCAGGCCGGCGGCGCCCACCGCGAGGCGGGCGCGGCGCTGGGTGCGCGCCCGCTGCCGCACCCGGTCGGCCAGGTCGTACGGCGCGGGCGGGACGTCGTCGGCAGCGGCGTGCAGGCCCTGACGCAGCCGGGTCTCCAGATCGGGCCGGGCCATGTCAGCACTCCTCCAGGACGACGGCGGGGGCGGGGGTGGCCAGCAGGACGCGCAGCCGGGCCAGGCCCCGCGCGGTCTGGGTCTTCACCGTGTTGACCGAGCAGCCCAGGACCTCCGCGGTGGCCGCCTCTCCGAGGTCCTCCGCGTAGCGGAGCACCAGGACCGCGCGCATCCGGGGCGGGAGGGTCGCCAGCGCCGCGGTCATGCGCTGCCGCTCGGCGAGCTCGTCGGTGGCGTCGGGGCCGGCGGGGTCGTGCGCGGGCAGGGCCACGATCTCCTGCGTCGTCCGCAGGCGCCGCCAGCTCGCGGCACTGGTCACCAGGACCCGGCGGACGTACGGGTAGGGGTCGGCTCCCGCGATCCGGCCCCAGCGCCGGTAGGCCTTCACCAGCGCCGTCTGCAGCAGGTCCTCCGCGTGCCCGCGGTCGGACGTGAGCAGCACCGCGGTGCGCAGCAGGTCGTCCGACCGTGCGGCGACGAACGCCTCGAAGGACGCCTCGTCCCGTGCTCCCACTGGTCCCTCCCCCTCGTCACCCCCTACGACGCGCGAGGACGCCGGGCGGGGGTGACGCCGTGACCGGATCGTGACCGAACGGGTTCGGGTCGTCGTGACGTTGCAGGTCACCCGGGCGCGCCGCACGCTGGACGCCCGACCGTCGGAGGACCGAGCGGAGGTCAGGCGTGAAGCTGGACAAGCAGGAGCTGCTGCGGGTGCTGCGCACCGAGGGCGACAACGACACCGCGGAGAAGGTGGCGGCCCAGCTGCCCGACGAGATCGACACCGACCGGGACGGCGACGCGCTCGACGCCGTGGGCCTGGACCGCACCCAGCTCATGGCGAAGCTGGCCGGCGGCGGTCTCGGCGGCACGCTCGCCCCCTGAGCGGCGGACCGCTCTCCGGGCGCACCGGGTTCATCCCCGGGCGCCCCGAGCGGCCGCCGATCGCAGTCCCGCCCCGAGCTCGACGGCGAGGTCGAGGAACCCGGTCACGACGTCCGGGTCGACGTCCTCGGGGGCGGCGAGGTCCAGCGTGCGCACCTGCCGGCCGGTGCCGGACAGCCGGTGCTCCGGGTCGGGCAGGCGGACGCCGTGCTCGAAGACCAGCTGCACCCGGTCGGCCGTCGGGAAGACGGCGCAGACGAAGCCGGCCGTCGGGTCCCGGTAGTTGAGCGAGTGCCAGCCGTGCCGTACGCGCTCCTGCAACTGCGGGTGGGCGTCGAGCAGCACGGTGCGCAGCCGCTGCGCCGTGGCGGCGACGGTGTCGGTGTGCTCGGCGAGCAGGTCGTCGGCCTCCGGGTCTCTGGGCACGCTCGCAGCCTGGCAGCACGGTGTGACAGGTCCGGACCGCAGCGGAGGCTCGGGAGCGACGGGAGCTCACTCCCGAGCCTCCGCGTCAGCCGGCGTACGGCCGCTCCCGCCCCAGCTCCTCACGGGCGACCGAGCGCAGGTGGACGGCGTCCGGCCCGTCGGCGATGCGCAGCGTGCGGGCCGCGGCGTAGAAGCGGGCCAGCACGGTGTCGTCGCTGACCCCGGCGCCGCCGTGCACCTGGATCGCGCGGTCGACGACCTCGCAGGCCACCCGCGGCGCGACCACCTTGATGCCGGCGATCTCGGTGCGGGCGCCCTTGGCGCCGAACCGGTCGATGAGGTCGGCGGTCTTGAGCACCAGCAGCCGGGCCTGGTCGATCTCCAGCCGGGACAGTGCGATCAGCTCGCGGACCGTGCCCTGGTCCGCGAGCGGCCGGCCGAAGGCCACGCGCGACCTCGACCGCTCGACCATCAGGGCCAGCGCCCGCTCGGCCATCCCGAGCGCGCGCATGCAGTGGTGGATCCGGCCGGGGCCCAGCCGGGCCTGGGCGATCAGGAAGCCGTCGCCCTCGCCGGCCAGCAGGTTCGTCGCCGGCACGCGGACGTCGGTGAGCAGCAGCTCGGAGTGCCCGTGCTGGTCCTGGTACCCGAACACCGGCAGGTGCCGCACGATCTCCAGCCCCGGGGTGTCGCGGGGGACCAGGATCATCGACTGCTGCCGGTGCGGCGCGCCCCCGGGGTCGGTCTTGCCCATGACGATGAACACCTGGCAGCGCTCGTCGGCGGCGCCGCTGGTCCACCACTTGCGGCCGTTGAGGACGTAGTCGTCCCCGTCCCGGACGATCGAGGTCTGGATGTTGCGGGCGTCGGACGACGCGACGTCCGGCTCGGTCATGGCGAAGGCCGACCGGATCTCCCCGGCCAGGAGCGGCTCCAGCCAGCGCTGCTTCTGCTCGGGCGTCCCGAACAGCATCAGCGTCTCCATGTTGCCGGTGTCGGGGGCGCCGCAGTTGGTGGCCTCGGGGGCCAGCGTCGGGCTCCAGCCCATGATCTCGGCGACGGAGGCGTACTCGAGGTTGGACAGCTCGCCGAGCTCGGGGGAGAACAGGTTCCACAGCCCGCGCCGGCGCGCCTCGGCCTTGAGCTCCTCCAGCACCGGAGGGTGGGCGTGGTCGTCGTGACCGCGCGCGGCCCGCCACTGCTCGTAGACGGGCTCGGCGGGGAAGACGTGCTCCCGCATGAAGTCCCACATCCGGCCGCAGACGTCCTCGGCACGGGCGGAGAGGGCGAAGTCCATGCCCGCAACGTAGAGGGCGGGGCCCCGCGCGTGGGTCAGGTCGGCCCGTCGGACGGCGGACCTGCCAGCCACCGTGCCACCAGGAGCGGGCTGCCAAGGACGAGCGCGATGCCGAGCACGCCGATGGCGGGCAGGCCGAAGAGCAGTGGCGCGGTGACGCCGACGGCGATCGCGCAGAGCAGCAGCAGGAGGAAGCCGGCGCCCCGCGGCCGGTGGCGGCGGTCCTCGGCGGGGGAGTCCGGGCCGGAGCCGAGCAGGGCGGCCAGGCGGGGGTCCTCGCGCGCCAGGTCGTCCCCCAGCGCGCGCAGTACGGGGTCGTCGTCCACGGTGGTCCCCTGCGGACGGAGCAGTGGTGCACCGTCCAGTGGGCGACCGGACCGTGCCGGCGTCGAGTGACCCAGGTCATCGTGCGGGCAGGGACCTTCGGCGTGGCCCGCCGCGGACGCGCCGGAGGCCGGGCCCCGCGCGGGGGCCCGGCCTCCGGGTGGTGGTGCCGGCAGCTCAGACCCGGTTCGTGCGACCGCGGACGGCGGAGCGCACCGGGCCCAGTGCGATGACCAGGCCCACGATCGCGGTCACGAGGTGCAGGACGTTGTCGGCCCAGTTCAGGTTGAGGAAGTCCCACTCCTTCCCGACCGCGAACAGGCCGTACAGGAACGCGGCCCCGTAGCCGACCGTCAGCAGCCAGCCGTAGGTGCGGGCGCCGCTGAGCGTGCGGGCGAGGACGAGCCCGGCCACACCGATGGCGATGTGCACGACGTTGTGCATCGGGTTCACCATGAAGCCGAGCAGGTTCGCGTCGACGTGGTGCGGCGTCCCCGCCTCGTTGCCGACGAAGTCCTCGAATCCGGTGACGAAGAAGCCGGCGATGCCGACCAGCAGGTAGACGGCGCCGAAGACCAGCGCCAGCACCTGGGGCCAGGTCATGGCCCCCCGGCCGGTACCGGTGTCGTTGAGTGGTGCGGACATGGTGGTCCTCCCAGGGACATGCGGACCGCCCTGTTCTGGACGGCCTGCATCCGGGACTACCCAGGTCAGAGGGCGGGGAACGGGATCCCCCTGTTTCGGCGCCCACCGTTGCCGAAACGTCACCTCCCGGTCTCGTCAGCGCCGGGTGGGCCTCGGCCGGCGGACGACGAACGGGCCGATGGCCAGCAGGTCCACCGGCGCCGAGCCGAAGCACTCCAGGGCGTCGCGCGGGTCGTCGACCATCGGCCGTCCGGCGGTGTTCAGGCTGGTGTTGACCACCACCGGCAGCCCGGTGCGCCGCTCGAAGGCCGAGATCATGCGGTGCACCAGCGGCTCGGTGCCGGCGTCGATCGTCTGGATCCGCGCCGTCCCGTCGACGTGGGTGACGGTCGGGATGCGGTCCCGCCACTCCGGGGCCACGTCGTGGACGAACAGCATGTAGGGGGAGGGGATCGGCCCGCGGCTGAAGATCTCCCCCGCCTTCTCCAGCAGCACCATCGGGGCGACCGGGCGGAACTGCTCGCGGCCCTTCACGTCGTTCATCCGCTCGAGGTTGGCCTCGTGGCCGGGGTGGGCGAGCAGGGAGCGGTGGCCCAGCGCCCGGGGGCCGTACTCGCTGCGGCCCTGGAACCAGGCGACGATCCCGTTGTCGGCCAGGACCTCGGCGACCGCCTCGGCGACGTCGTCCGGACGCTCGTAGTCGATGGCGGCCGTCTCCAGCCACCGCTCGATCTCGTCGTCGTCCCAGCCGCGGCCCAGGGCCGCGCCGGGCATCGGCTCGGTCTGCTCGCCGAGCTCGCGGGCCACGTGCAGGGCGCTGCCCAGCGCCGTGCCGGCGTCGCCGGCGGCCGGCTGGACCCACACCTCCTCGAACGGGCTCTCGGCGAGGATGCGGGTGTTGGCCACGCAGTTGAGCGCGGTGCCGCCGGCCAGGGTGAGGACCTCGTCGCCGGTCTGCTCGTGCACCCAGCGGGCCAGGTCGACCAGCACCTCCTCCAGGCGCTGCTGCACGCTGGCGGCGAGGTCGGCGTGGTCCTCGGTCCACTGGTCGCCCTTGCCCAGCCGCGGCGCGAACTCGGCGAAGTCGATGCGCTCGGTGCGGAAGCCGCCGTCGCCGGTGGCCCGGATCAGCTCGGAGAGCTCGCCGAGGAAGCGCGGCTTGCCGTACGAGGCCATCGCCATGACCTTGAACTCGTCGGAGCTGCGCAGGAAGCCCAGGTGGTCGGTGAGCTCCTCGTACATCAGGCCCAGCGAGTGCGGCAGCGTCTGGCCGGCGAGGACCTCGAGCGTGCCGTCGACGTACCGGCCGGCGAGGTGGCTGTGGGCCTCCCCGCGGCCGTCGAGCACGAGCACGGAGTTGTCCCGCTGCGGCGCGGCCAGCCCGGCCGAGGCCGCGTGGGCGACGTGGTGCTTCACGAACCGGACCTTCGCCGGGTCGAGGCCGGGCAGGGCGTGGGCCAGGAACTCCGGCGCCATCTCGGCGTACTTCTTGCGCATGACGTCGCCGTCGTCGAACAGCCCGGACTCCTCGGGCGTGCCCATCAGGGCGGGGTCGAAGGAGTAGGCGACGGCGTCGAGCTCCTCGGGGCGGATGCCGGCCTCGGCCAGGCACCAGGCCGCGGACAGCTCGGGCAGCTCCCACGCGCTCCACGGCAGTGGCCGCTTGCCGTGCTTGCGCCGGCTGAAGCGCTCCTCCTCGGCCGCGGCCACGACCCTGCCGTCGATGACCAGGGCCGCCGCCGGGTCGTGGTAGATCGCGTTGATGCCGAGGACCTTCACCCGTGTTCTCCTCCCGCCGGGCGGGTCTGCCCGGTCTCCGTTGTGATCATCGAGCCGATGACCTCGGCCCGCAGCGCGAGCGCCGCCGGTCCCCCGTGAGACCGGCGGCGGTTCACTCGCGCCGGACGAGCAGGTCGTTGTCCAGGACCGCGGCCAGCCCGAGGGTCTTGTAGCCGACCTCCTCGAACAGGACGACGACCCGGTCGTCCTCGACCCGCATGACCACGCCCGGCCCCCACTCGGCGTGCTGGACCGGCGTCTGGGCGGGGAACGGGGTGTCGCCGTCGTCCGCGCCCGGCTGCTGCTGCGACAGCCCGGCCGAGCAGTTGTCGCAGTTGCCACAGGGCTCCTCGAGCTGCTCGCCGAAGTAGCCGAGCAGGAACTGCCGCCGGCACTCGGTGGTCTCGGCGTAGCCGCGCATCATCTCCACGCGGCTCTGGTCGACCCGCTCGTGGTGCTCGGCGAGCTCGCGGGCCGCGGCCGCGGCCTCGCCGGGGCTGGGCGCCCCCTCGGCCGGGTGCGCCGCGCCCTCCTCGTCCAGCACGACCGCTGACACCTGCTCGAGCAGGTTGAGGTCGCGGGCCAGCGGGGTGGCGCCCCGGCCGGTCTCCTCGCGCAGCTGCCCGACGTCGACGCCGTCGTCCAGCCCGGCGGCCTGCGCCCCGGTCACCAGGCCGGCCACCTGCTGCAGCTCCTCCTCGGCCGGGACGCCGGCGGCGAAGAACTTGCGCAGGCCGAGGTCCTCCTGCCGGTAGACCAGCACCGCCAGCGCCGGCTCGCCGTCCCGCCCGGCCCGGCCGATCTCCTGGTAGTAGCTGTCGACGGAGTCCGCCGGCTCGGCGTGGACGACGAAGCGGGTGTCGGGCTTGTCGATGCCCATCCCGAACGCGGTGGTGGCGACCACGACGTCGAGCTCGTCGTCCATGAAGGCCCGCTGCGCCTCCTCGCGGTCGGACTTCCTGAGCCCGGCGTGGTACGGGCGGGCGCGCAGGCCGCGGTCGGTGAGCTCGGCGGCGAGCTCCTCGGTGCCCTTGCGCGTGGCGCTGTAGACGATGCCCGGCACGTGCCCGGCCCCGACCTCGGCGAGCACCCGCTCGAGCACCGCCTGCTGCTTGCCGTGTGCGTCGGCGTGCTGCTCGACCTCGAGCCGGATCTCCGGGCGGTCGAAGCCGGCGACGACCACGCGGGCGTCGCGCATCTCCAGGCGCTCGACGATCTCGGCGCGCACCGGCGGGGCGGCGGTCGCGGTGAGCGCGAGGACCGTCGGGTGGCCCAGCTGCTCGACGACCGCGCCGAGCCGCAGGTAGTCGGGGCGGAAGTCGTGGCCCCAGGCCGACACGCAGTGCGCCTCGTCGACGACGAACAGCGCGGGGGAGGCCTGCCCGATCGCCTCGACCACCTCGGGCTTGGCCAGCTGCTCGGGGGCGAGGAACAGGTAGCGGACCGTTCCGTCCGCCAGGCCCTCGAGGGCGGCGCGCTGGTCGCCGGCGCTGAGCGCGGAGTTCAGCTGCGCGGCCTGCCCGTCGAGGCCGTCGAGCTCGTCGAGCCGGCCGACCTGGTCGCGCTGCAGGGCGATCAGGGGGGAGACGACGAGGACCGGACCGTCGGTCAGCTGCCCCGCCACCTGGTAGACGGCGGACTTCCCGGCCCCGGACGGCAGCACCGCGAGGGTGTCCCGGCCGGAGACGACCGATCTCATCGCCTCCTCCTGGCCCGGCCGGAACTCCTCGAAGCCGAGCAGGTCGCGGGCCACCTCCCGGATGCGGCGGGTGCGGACGGAGGCGGACGCCCCGGCGGGGTTGGTCTCTTCGGTGCGGGGCACCGGCCACCTCTCCCCGCGCCGGGAGATCGGCAAACCGGGCGCCGATCGTGGCGTGCGCGGCGTCGGCGGCTCGGCGACGGTGAGGGGAGGACGGCGGCTCGCGGGCGGGCGACGGGCTACTGTCCGGCCGTGGCCGCCTCCTACCGCATCGCCGAGGCCGCCGCGCTCCTCGGGGTGAGCGACGACACCGTGCGGCGCTGGATCGACAGCGGCCGGCTGCCGGCCCGCCGCCAGGGCGGTGGCCCGGCGCAGGTCGCCGGCGCGGACCTCGCGCGGGTGGCCGCCGGGCTGCACGAGGCGCCGGAGCCGGGGACGACGCGCGGCTCGTCGGCCCGCAACCGGCTCACCGGCATCGTCACGCGCGTCCTCCGCGACACCGTGATGGCCCAGGTGGAGATCCAGGCCGGGCCGTTCCGGGTGGTCTCGCTGATGTCGCGGGAGGCCGCGGACGAGCTGGGCCTGGAGGTCGGCGTCCGGGCGGTGGCCACGGTCAAGGCCACCCAGGTCAGCATCGACGTCCCCTGACCCGGTGACCGAGACGCAGTCTCGGATCCGCTGCCCATGGAGCACGCGCAGTCGCGGCTGGATTTCGTATAACCTCCCGCACACGCGGACGGTGCCACGCCGGTCCGACCGACCGGAGGTGTCGATGAGCAGGCGCGCCCCTCTCGTGCTCCCCCTCGCGGCGGCCCTGGTGCTCACCGCCTGCGGCGGGTCGTCGGACGACGGGGCGGCGGGGACGACGGCGGCACCGGGCTCGTCGGGCGCCGGGCTCGGCGGCACCCTGACCGTCTTCGCGGCCGCCTCCCTGACCGACGTCTTCACCGAGCTGGGCGAGCAGCTGGAGCAGGAGAACCCCGGCCTCGACGTGCAGTTCAACTTCGCCGGCAGCTCCGCGCTCGCCACCCAGCTCACCCAGGGCGCCCCGGCCGACGTGTTCGCCTCGGCCAACGAGACGCAGATGACCGTGGTGACCGACGCCGGGCTGCAGGCCGAAGACCCGGCCGTCTTCACCTCCAACGTCCTGCAGATCGCCGTCCCGGAGGGCAACCCCGCCGGGGTGACCGGCCTGGCCGACTTCGGGCGGGAGGACCTGACCCTGGCGGTCTGCGCCCCGGAGGTGCCGTGCGGGGCGGCCGCCGAGGACGTCTTCGCCGCCGCCGGCACCACCGCCGTGCCCGACACCCTGGAGGAGGACGTGCGGGCCGCGGTCACCAAGGTCGAACTGGGTGAGGTCGACGCCGCGCTGGTCTACACGACCGACGTCACCGCCGCCGGCGACGCCGTCGAGGGGCTGGACTTCCCGGAGGCCGAGGACGCGGTCAACGACTACCCGATCGTGACGCTCGCCGACGCCCCCAACCCCGACGCGGCGGCCGCCTTCGTCGACCTCGTCGAGTCCGAGGCGGGGCAGCAGGCGCTCACCGACGCCGGCTTCCGGACCCCGTGAGACGACGGGAACCCGGCGTCCCGCTGCCGCTGCTCGTCCCCGCGCTGCTCGCGGTCGTCTTCCTCGTCCTGCCGCTGGTCGGGCTCGTCGTCCGGGCGCCGTGGGGTGGACTGTGGCCGCAGCTGACCGCGCCGGCCGTCGGCCAGGCCCTGCGGCTCTCGCTGGTCACCGCCACGCTCGCGACGGTGCTCTCGCTGGTGCTCGGCGTGCCGCTGGCCTGGGTGCTGGCCCGCTCCCGCATCCGCGGGCGGTCGGTGCTGCGGGCCCTGGTCACCGTGCCGCTGGTGCTGCCGCCGGTGGTGGGCGGGGTCGCGCTGTTCCTGGTGCTGGGCCGGCAGGGCATCGTCGGCCGCTGGCTGGACCAGACCTTCGACGTCACGATCCCGTTCACCACGACGGCGGTGGTGATCGCCGAGACCTTCGTGGCGATGCCGTTCCTCGTCATCAGCGTGGAGGGCGCCCTGCGCGCGGCCGACGCGCGCTTCGAGGACGCCGCGGCCACCCTGGGCGCCGACCGGTGGACGACGTTCCGCCGGGTCACCCTCCCGCTGGTCGCCCCGGGGATCGCCGCCGGCGCGGTGCTGTGCTGGGCCCGCGCGCTCGGCGAGTTCGGCGCCACGATCACCTTCGCCGGCAACTTCCCGGGGACGACGCAGACGATGCCGCTGGCCGTCTACCTGGCGCTCCAGCGGGACCCGGAGGCGGCGATCGTCCTCTCGCTCGTGCTGCTCGTCGTCTCGCTGGCGACGCTGCTCCTGTTGCGCGACCGCTGGCTGTCCCGGGCGGCCGCGTGAGCCTCACCGCCGACGTCCGGGTCACCCGCGGCACGGCCACGGTCAACGTGGCGGTGGACGTCGCCGACGGGGAGGTGCTCGCCGTCCTCGGGCCGAACGGGGCGGGCAAGTCCACCCTGCTGCGGGTGCTCGCCGGCCTGCTCCCCCCCGACGGCGGCCGGGTGGTGGTCGACGGCCGTGACACCTGGGACGACGTCGCGGCCGGCGTGCACGTGCCCGCCCACGAGCGCCGCCTCGGGATGGTGTTCCAGGACCACCTGCTCTTCCCGCACCTGACGGTCACCGACAACGTCGCCTTCGGCCTGCGCACGCGCGGGGTGGGCCGGGCCGCGGCCCGCGCCGCCGCAGGGGGGTGGCTGGCGCGGGTGGGCCTCGAGGGCCTCGGCGACCGCCGCCCCGGGCAGCTCTCCGGCGGGCAGGCGCAGCGGGCCGCGCTGGCCCGCGCGCTGGTCGGCGACCCCGCCGTCCTGCTGCTCGACGAGCCGCTGTCGGCGCTGGACGCCCGCACCCGGCTCACCGTCCGCGCGGAGCTGCGCCGGCACCTGGCCGGCTTCGGCGGCAGCACGGTGCTGGTCACCCACGACCCGGTCGACGCCATGGCGCTGGCCGACCGGGTGGTCGTCGTCGAGGAGGGCCGGGTGGTCCAGGCCGGCGCCCCGGCCGACGTCAGCCGGCACCCGCGCACCGACTACGTGGCCCGGCTGGTCGGGCTGGCGCTGCTGCCGGGCACCGGCGCGGGCACGTCGGTGCGGCTGGACGGCGGGGGCACCGTGGCCGTGGCCGAGGAGACCTCGGGGCCGGTGTTCGTCGCCGTCCGCCCCGAGTCGGTGGCCCTCTACCTGAGCGCGCCGCACGGCAGCCCGCGCAACGTCTGGCCCGCCCGCCTGGTCTCCGCGACCCCGCACGGGGCGACGGTGCGCTGCGAGCTGGACGGCGAGGTGCCGCTGGTCGCCGACGTCACCGCGACCGCCTTCGCCGAGCTGGGCCTGGTTCCCGGGTCGCAGGTGTGGGCCACGGTGAAGGCCTCCGAGGTCGCCGTCTACGCCCGCTGACCGGCCTTTGTGGCCACGAAGGCCCGTTTACGGACGGCCTTTGTGGCCACAAAGGCCGGTCCTGGCAGGGTGGGGGTGTGAGTTCAGTCGCGGGGCTGGTCCTCGCCGCGGGGGGCGGCCGTCGCTACGGGATGCCCAAGGCGCTGGTCGAGTACGAGGGCAGCCTGCTGGTCGAGCGGGCGGTCCGGACGGCGCGGGCGGTGTGCGACCCGGTGCTCGTCGTCCTCGGCGCCCGGGCCGTCGACGTCTGGCGCACCGCCGACCTCGACGGGGCCACCGTGCTGGCCAACCGCGACTGGGAGACCGGCATGGCGTCGTCGCTGCGCACCGGGCTGGAGGGCCTGCGCGGGTGGCCCGGGCAGATCGACGCCGCGCTGGTCCTGCTGGTGGACATGCCCGGGATGACGCCGGCCGCGCTGGAGCGGCTGGCAGCGCACGCCGCCCCGGACGCCCTGGCCGTGGCGGCCTACGACGGGGTCCGCGGCCACCCAGTGCTGCTCGGGCGCGAGCACTGGGCCGGCGTGGCGGAGACCGCGACCGGGGACGAGGGCGCCCGCCGGTACCTCGCCGCGCACCGGGTCAGCGAGGTCGACTGCACGGGGCTGGCGGATCCGACCGACCTCGACGTGCCGCCCGGCGGGGTACCGTCGGCGCCGTGATCGCCCGGGTCGTGGACACGCCGCTGTCGGTCGCCGAGCACGAGGACGCCGTGGCGGACAAGGCGGCCGGCGCGGTCGTCTCGTTCGCCGGCGTGGTGCGTGACCACGACGGCGGCCGGTCGGTGACCGAGCTGGAGTACGTGGGCCACCCGACCGCGGAGGAGCTCATCGCCGAGATCGCCGCGGAGTTCGCCGCGCGGCCCGAGGTGCACGCGGTGGCGGTGTCGCACCGGGTCGGCATGCTCGGCATCGGCGACGTCGCCCTGGCCTGCGCGGTCAGCGCCTCCCACCGCGGGCAGGCCTTCACCGCCTGCGCCGAGCTCGTCGACGAGGTGAAGAAGCGGCTGCCGATCTGGAAGCGGCAGGTCTTCACCGACGGCGAGGAGGAGTGGGTCGCCTGCCCGTAGGCGCCGTCCCGCTTCAGTCGTCGACGAGCACGACCTCGTACTGGTCCGCCGTCGGCGGGACGCCGGTGTCGAACTTGGCGTTCACCACGGCCAGCTCGCCGTCGTACCGGATCGCGGTGGCCGGGCTCTGGAAGCGCTCGTCGGTGATCTCCTCCCGCACGGTCCCCGACGTCAGGTCCCGGCTCAGCCGGACCTCGACCACCCGGTTGTCGGGGTTGCGCACCACCCACAGCCGGCGACCGTCGAGCACGAGCCCGTCGGCGTTGGGCGCGCTCACCCCCGTGATCAGCGCGCTGGCGCCGGACTCCGGGTCGACGGTGTACAGCTGGCCGGTGCCGGAGTGGGCGACGATGAGCGTCCCGCCGGAGCGGGTGGCGACGATCCCGTTGAGGTTGAACTCGCCGCTGGTGTCGGCCGCCGGGCCGCTCAGGGCGAGCGTCCTCGCCTCCCCCGGCTCCCCGTCGTCCAGCGGCACGAAGTAGAGCTGGGCCTGCAGGCTGTCGGTGAACCAGGCGCCGTCGCGGGTGACGGTGACGTCGTTGACGAAGGACGTCGTCGGGTCGTCGAGCTGGTAGGTGGCGACGGTATCGCCGGAACGGGTGTCGTACACGTAGCCCTGGCCCGTGTAGCCCCCGGCGACGAACAGCAGCCGGTGCCGGTTGTCGGCGTCCATGCCCACGGCCAGGCGCCCGTCCGGGGCGTCGATGAACAGTTCGGCCGTCCGCTCGCGGAGATCGCCGCGGAAGACGTCGCCGCGGAACAGGTCGCCGGCGTAGAAGGTGGCGCCCCGGCCCTGGGCGATGCCCTCGGCGGAGCTGGCGCCGGGCAGGACGATGACGTCGTCCCCGGGCGCTGCGGCGGCCGGGCCGCCGGTGCCCGCGAGGAGGCCGAGGACGGCGCCCAGGAGCACCGTCGTGCGTGCGGGGGAGAGTGACCTGGGCATCGGTGCCTCCTGGTCGGACCGCGGCGCGCGGGGCTCCCAACCATGGCACCGCGGCGTCGTCGCCGGAAGAGGCGTCCGGGCGTCGGGCCGCCCGGTCAGTGCCCGGTCGAGCCGATGTCCGGGCCCGGCGGCGGGTCGGGGGGCTTCATGCCGGCGGCCATGAGGGTGCTGAGCATCCGCGCCACCGTCTCCACCAGCGGGAGGTCGCGCGTGGCGCTGCGCGGCCGGGCGCGGAAGCCGACCGCGCACAGGGTGCCGAACAGCTCGCCGTCCGCGGTGACCAGCGGGACGCCGAGGTAGGAGGCGACCCGGCGCACCGGCCCCATGGAGCGGGCCGCGTACTCGGGGACGGCCGCGGTCACGGTGGCGGCCCGCGGCGCCTCCCCGGCGACCATGAGGCGGCAGAAGCTCTCCTCCCACGGGAGGGACGCCCCCGGTGGCAGCACCGTCGCCGGGTGGGCGTGCAGCACGACCTGACGGTCGTCGATCACGCGGGTCACCGTCCACACGTCCCAGCCGAGCTGCTCGTGCAGGAACTGCAGGGCGCCGTGGGCGGCGTCGGCGAAGTCGCGCCACGGCGCGACATCGGTGATGCCCGGTTCTGGAACCATGTCGTCCAGTGTCCCAGCGCGCCGCCGCACCGGCCGCCGCACCGGCCGCCGTCCGGTCAGCCGGCCCCGGTCACTGTCGCGCGGGCACCCCGTCGTCGTCCTGCGGCCGGCGGCGGTCGTCGTCCTCGCGGAGCTCGGCCTCCTCCGCCTCGCCCTCCAGGCGCCGTGCCTCGCCGGCCACCCTCGCCGCAGCGTCCCCGTGCGACTCCCCGTAGACCTCCTCGGCGCGGCCGATGAGCTCGTCGGCCTTCGCCTTGGCCCTGCCCCAGATGCTCATGCGCCCATTGTCCGGCGTCGTGATCAGCGGCGCAGCAGTCTCCGGCGCGTCGTCACCGGTGCACCGAGTCGCGGATCTCGCCGACCAGCTCCTCGAGGATGTCCTCCAGCGCGACGACGCCCAGCACCGCGCCGTCCTGGGTCACCGCGGCGAACTGCGCGCCGTCGGCCTGCATGGTCTGCAGGGTGGTGCGCAGGTCGCCGGTGGCCGGCACACGGGGGAGCGGACGGGTGATGTCGGAGACCCGCACGTCGGGCTCGCCGTCGGCCACGAGCACGTCCTTCACGTGCACGTAGCCGGTGAACACGCCGTCGCGGACCACCGGGAAGCGGGAGAAGCCGGTGCGGGCGGCGGCGCGCTCGACGGCGAGCGCGCCGTCGTCCGGGCGCACGGTGGTCAGCTGCGTGCGGGGGATGAGCACCGACCGGGTGTCGCGGTCCTCCAGCGTGAGGGCGCCGGTGAGCAGGTCGTGCCCCCGCTTGTCGAGCAGCCCGCCGGCGCGCGACTGGTCGAGCAGCCCGGCCACCTCGTCGCGGGTGAAGGAGCTGGTGACCTCGTCCTTGGGCTCGACCCGCAGCAGCCTCAGGACGCCGTTGGCCAGGGCGTTGAGGACGACGATCACCGGCTTGAGCACGGTGACCACGGCCGAGAGGGGTGGGGCGAGCGCGAGCGCGGCGCGGTCCGGGCCGGCCAGCGCCAGGTTCTTCGGCACCATCTCGCCGATCACCACGTGCAGCGCCACCACGACGGTGAGCGCGAGGACGAAGGAGATCGGGTGGACCAGCACCTCCGGCACGCGCAGCGCCTCGAAGACCGGCTCCAGCAGGTGCGCCACGGCCGGCTCACCGATGGCGCCCAGGCCCAGCGAGCACACGGTGATGCCCAGCTGCGCGCCGGCCATCATCAGCGAGACCCGCTCCATCGCCGCCAGCGTGGTGGCGGCCCGGCGGGACCCGGCCTCGGCCAGCGGCTCGATCGAGGAACGCCGCGCCGAGATCAGCGCGAACTCGGCCCCCACGAAGAAGGCGTTGGCCAGCAGCAGGACGACGGCGACCGCCACCCCGGCCCAGTCAGGCACCGTCGGCCTCCCCGTCCTCGGCGGACAGCGCGCCGACCAGCGCGCGGTCCACGCGGGTGCCGTCGAGGGCCTCCACCTCGACCCACACGCCGCCGGGGTGGCCCTCGGCCTGGCCGGCCAGCTCGGCGGGCAGCCGCCGCAGGGCGGTCACCCGGTCACCGGGCTCGGGGATGCGCCCCAGCTGGTGCAGCACGAGGCCGCCGATCGTCTCGTAGTGCCGGTCGGCGGGGACGGCCAGACCGGTGAGCGCGCTGACCTCGTCCGGCCGCAGCAGCCCCGACACCGACCAGGTGCCGTCGCCGCGGTCGACGACGTCCTGCTCGCCGTCCTCGTCGTGCTCGTCGGACACCGCCCCGACCAGCTCCTCGACGAGGTCCTCGACGGTCACCACGCCGTCGGTGCCGCCGTACTCGTCGACGACGACGGCCATCTGCAGGCCGCCGCGGCGCAGGTCGGCCAGGAGGTCGTCGAGCTGCCGGGAGGTCGGGACGAACCGCGGCGGCACCATCACCCGCTCCACCGGGACGCTGCCGCGCTGCTCGCGCGGCACCGCGAGCGCGTGTTTCACGTGGACCATCCCGACGACGTCGTCCGCGCCGGCCCCGGACACGACGGGGAACCGCGAGTGCCCGGACTCGCGTGCGGTGGTGAGGACGGCGGCGACCGGGGCGTCCACCTCGACGGTGGTCATCCGGATCCGCGGGGTGGCGACGTCGCTGGCCCGCAGCTCACCGAAGGCCAGCCCGCGCTCGAGCAGCGTCGCCGTCCCGGCGGGCAGGGTGCCGACGGTGCGCGAGCGGCGGACCAGGGAGGTGAGCTCCTCCGGGGACCGGGCCGAGGCCAGCTCCTCCTGCGGCTCGACGCCGAACAGCCGGCGCAGGATGCCGTTGGCCCAGCCGTTGAGCAGCCGGATGACCAGCGCGGTGCCCGTGGTGAAGCCGCGCTGGAATCCCGAGACCCGCTTGGCCACGCCCAGCGGCGCCGAGATCGCCAGGTTCTTCGGCACCAGCTCGCCGAAGACCATGGTCAGCGCGGTCGCGAGCACCAGGGCGAGCGTGATCGACACCGAGCGCGCGGCGCCGCCGGAGAGCCCGGCCGAGGCCAGGGGCCCCTCCAGCAGTGCCGCGATGGAGGGCTCGGCGACGAACCCGATGGCCAGGTTGGTGACCGTGATGCCGAGCTGGGCGCCCGACAGCTGGGTCGACAGCGTCTGCATCGCGGTCAGGACGCCGCCGGCGCGGGGCCGGCCGGCCGCGGCCTCGCGCTCGACGGTGGCGCGGTCGACGGTGACCAGCGCGAACTCGAAGGCGACGAAGGCGGCGCAGGCGAGGACGAGGAGGACGCCGACGCCGACGAGCAGCCACTCGGTCATCGGGGGCCGGGAGCGTGCCGGCGCGCGGCGGCGCGTCCGGTCAGCGGCAGTTCGGGGGGCTTGCGATGGTGAGGCAGCGCCTTCACGGGGGCGGGATCATCCTCCGGCGAACGGGGGCAGCACGTCGACGACCGCCCCGGGTTCCAGGACCAACGCGCGGTCCCGGGTCTGCGTTCCGTCGACCAGGAAACTGCAGGCGGTGAGCACCCGCTCCAGCCGCTCCCCGTGCGCGTCGATGATCTGCCCGACGAGCTCCTCGAGGGTGCCCGCGGTGCGGGTCTCGGTGTCCACGCCGGCGGCGGCACGGGCCCCGGCGAAGTAGCGGACGGTGACGTCGCTCCCGGTGCTCATGGTTCGCCTCCGCGCTCGCTCCGCCCCTCGCTCGCAGAGCTCGCTGCGATGCTCACGCGCTGTCGGCTCACGGGCTCAGCCGCCGATCGCCGACATCGGGCGCGAGGGCTGCAGGAAGCTCGGGTCGTCGATGCCGTGCCCGGGCAGCTTGCCGAGCGTGGCGATCCGCCAGCGGTCGGCCAGCTCCTCGTCGGTCGCGCCCTCCCGCATCGGCGTCCGCAGGTCGGACTCCTCGCGGGCGAACAGGCAGTTGCGGACCTGCCCGTCGGCGGTGAGCCGGGTCCGGTCGCAGGTGCCGCAGAAGGAGCGGGTCACCGAGGCGATGACGCCGACGGTCGCCGGGCCGCCGTCGACCAGCCACCGCTCGGCGGGGGCCGAGCCGCGCTCCTCGGTGTCCGGGGTGAGGGTGTGCGCCGCCGACAGCCGCTCGAGGATGTCCTCGGCGGTGACCATGCGGCCGCGGGTCCAGGCGTGGTGGGCGTCCAGCGGCATCTGCTCGATGAAGCGCAGCTGGTAGCCGTGCTCCAGGCAGAAGTCCAGCAGCGGGACGGCGTCGACGTCGTTCATGCCGTGCAGGAGCACGGCGTTGACCTTCACCGGGGTGAGGCCGGCGGCCTGGGCGGCGGCGAGGCCGGCCAGCACGTCGTCGAGCCGGTCGCGCATGGTGAGCTGCTTGAACCGGTCGCGGTCGAGGGTGTCGAGGCTGACGTTGATCCGGTCCAGCCCGGCCTCGGCCAGCGCCGGCGCGACCCGGGACAGGCCGATCGCGTTCGTCGTCAGGCTGACCTCGGGGCGCGGCCGCAGCGCGGTGGCTGCCGCGACGATGCCCACGAGGCCCGGGCGCAGCAGCGGCTCGCCGCCGGTGAAGCGGACCTCGCGGATGCCGAGGCGCTCCACGCCGATGCGGACCAGCCGGGCGATCTCGTCGTCGGTCAGCACCTCCACCTTGGGCAGCCAGTCCAGCCCCTCGGGCGGCATGCAGTAGGTGCAGCGCAGGTTGCAGCGGTCGGTCAGGGACACGCGCAGGTCGGTGGCCACCCGGCCGTGCCGGTCGACCAGCCCGCCGGTGCCGGGCACCGGGTCGGGACGGCGCAGCACCGGGTCGGGCAGCGGGCTCGTCGAGGTCACCCCTCGAATGTAGTGGCCGACGGCGACACCGCGCCGCCGTGCTGACGTGCGACGGGGGCGGCCGGTGTCCCGGTCGCCCCCGTCGGGTGGAGTGCGGTCAGCCGATCGGGGTGGGGTCCACCGGCTCCGGCGGCACCGGCACCGAGCCCTGGATGCGGTTGCGGGCCTGGCAGTCGCTGGTGCAGTCGGTGGCGCCCGCCGACAGCTCGATGGCGTCCTCGCCGAGGACGCCGCCCATCCGGCCGCCGGAGGCCACCGACCACCGGCTCGTCGTCCCGTCCTGGGCGAGCTTCGTGGCCACCTGGGGGCTGTCCTTGCCGAGCAGCATCTGGTGCGTCGCGTCGCCGGTCACGCCGTCCCCGAAGTTCACCTTCCCGGTGAACTCGTTGACGAAGTAGAAGAGCGTCGGGCCGAGGGTGTGCACGTACTCGACGGGGCCGCCGAACTCCTGCTCCATCTGGAAGATGCCGCCCTGCGGGGCGTCCTTCGCCTGCACCTTCAGCTTGCCGCCCGCCGTGGCGAACTCGGCGACGACCACGCCGTCGCGCAGTCGCAGCTCGGTGAGGCGGACGCCGCGCAGCTGGGCGGCGGTCAGCTGCGGCACCTTCGAGGCGAAGACGACGGTCGGGGCGGTGACCATGCGCTGCGGGTCCGGGGCGCCGGTGAGGGTGTACCGGTGGACGCCCAGCGTGGCCGGGTCGATGGTGAAGGTGACGTGCCGGCCCGTGACGGCGATCGGACCGGTGGGCGTGACGTCCCGCAGGCGGGCCTCCCGCCCGGCGGCGGGGTCGGTGGTGCGGCCGTTGACCGTGACCGCGAAGTCGCCGCTGCCGCCGGCGGCCTCGCCTCCGCCGCCGTCCTCGACGGAGGCGGCGTCGTCACCGCCCTTCGCGGCGGCGGTGCCGGGGGCGAGCGAGACGGCCAGGGCGAGCAGCGCGGCGCACAGCAGGCGCGGGCGGGAGGTCGCGGACACGGGGCTCCTTCGGGAGGCGGTGCGTCCGCGTGTGCGGTCGCTCACACAGAGTGCATGAAGCTTCATGCAGTGGCCCCGGGACACGCGGCTCGCGCGCGGAAACCGGCGGCGCGGCGTCGGCGGTCGTTGCTACCGTCTCCGGGCCACCCGAGAGACCGGCGGGCAGCCCCGCACTCGCTCGTGGCCAGGAAGCGCGAGAGTCCCGTGTCGCCCCGCACCGTCTTCGGTCCGTACGCCCGTCTGTTCACCGTGCCCGGCTCGGTGGCCTTCTCCCTCGCCGGCTGGGTCGGCCGGCTCCCGGCGCCCATGCTCGGTCTCGGCGCCGTGCTGCTCGTGGAGGGCGAGACCGGCAGCTACGGCGTCGCCGGTGCCGTCTCGGGCACGCTGGCGCTCAGCTACGGCCTGGCCGGCCCCCAGTGGGCCCGCGCCATGGACCGCCGCGGCCAGGGGACGGTGCTCCGCCTGGCCATGGCCGCGTTCCTCCTCACCGGCGTCGCGTTCGTCGTCTCCGTCGTCGCCGGTGGGCCGCGGTGGAGCTGGTTCCTGCTGGCCGCGGTGGCCGGCGCCTGCGGTCCCAACATCGGCTCGCTGGTGCGCGCGCGGTGGTCGGCGGTCCTCGACCCGGTCTCCCGGCAGACGGCCTACGCCTTCGAGGCGGTGGCCGACGAGGTGGTCTTCGTGCTCGGCCCGCCGCTGGTCACGCTCCTGGCCACGCTGATCGCCCCACCGGTCGGGTTCCTCACCGGCGTCGGCTTCGGCGTCGTCGGCGGGCTGTGGCTGGCCGCCCAGCGGGCCACCGAGCCCCCCGTCCACCCGGTCGACGCGACCGCGCCGTCCCGGCGGTGGTCGGTGCTCACGCCGACGCTGCTGGTCGTCGTCGTCACGTACCTGGCGGTCGGCACGGTGTTCGGCGCGATCGACGTCGTGGTCGTCGGGTTCGCCGAGGCGGAGGGGGCGCAGGCCCTGTCCGGCGCGGCGCTGGCCGTCTTCGCCGGCGGCAGCCTCGTCGCCGGCCTCGTCTACGGCCTGGCCCGGCTGCCCGGCACGCTCGCTGCCCGCTTCGTCGGGACGGCGGTCGCCTTCGGGCTGGCCGCGCAGCTGCTGTGGAGCGTGGGCTCGCTGCCGGTGCTCATCGGCTGCGGCTTCCTCGCCGGCCTCACCATCGCGCCGGTGCTGGTCTCGGGGACGTCGCTGGTGGAGTCCCGCGTGGCGCCCGGCGTCCTCACCGAGTCGCTGGCCTGGACGATCACGGGGCTCACCCTCGGCGTCACGGCCGGGTCGGCGCTGGCCGGTGCGGCCGTGGACGCGTGGGGCGCGGAGGCGGCCTTCGCCGTCCCGGCCCTCGCCGCGGCGCTGGCCGCGCTGCTGGCCCTCGGCGGGTCGCCGTTCCTGCGCCGGGTGGACGACGCGCTGCCGCATGGTGGAAGCCGCCGGGTTGAGCGGGAGACGGCCGGGTAGCCCTCGCCGCGGCAGGCTGCGCGCCGTCCGGTCGCGCGCGGCGCCCCCATCCGTCGAGAGGAGCACCCGTGGCAACCGTGCCCACGATCCGGCTCAACAACGGTGTCGAGATCCCGCAGCTCGGGTTCGGCGTCTACCAGGTCCCGCCCGAGGACACCGCCGACGCGGTCGCCGCCGCGCTCGAGGTCGGCTACCGGCACATCGACACCGCGGAGATGTACGGCAACGAGAAGGGCGTCGGGGAGGGCATCCGCAACGCCGGCGTCGACCGCGACGAGGTCTTCATCACCAGCAAGCTGAGCAACGCCGCGCACCGCCGCGACGACGCGCTGCGCGCCTTCGACCAGACGCTGGCCGACCTCGGCACCGACCACCTCGACCTGTTCCTGGTCCACTGGCCGCTGCCCGGCATCGACGTCGACTACGTCGAGACGTGGAAGGCGATGGAGGAGATCTACGCCGGCGGGCGGTGCCGCGCGATCGGCGTCTCCAACTTCACCGCCACCCACCTGCGGCGGCTGTTCGCCGAGACCGACGTGCGCCCGGCGGTCAACCAGATCGAGGTGCACCCCTACCTCGCGCAGGAGGAGCTGCGGGCGTTCGGCGCCGAGCACCAGATCGTGACCGAGGCGTGGTCGCCGATCGCCCAGGGCAAGGTGCTCGGCGACCCGGCCATCACCGCGATCGCCGAGCAGCTGGGCCGCACGCCGGCCCAGGTGGTGCTGCGCTGGCACATCCAGCGCGGGGACGTCGTCTTCCCGAAGTCGGTCACCCGCTCGCGGGTCGAGGAGAACTTCGCGCTGTTCGACTTCGAGCTCGACGACTCGGCCATGGCCGCCCTCACCGGCCTGGACCGCGGCGAGCGCACCGGCCCGGACCCGGACACCTTCAACTACGTCCCCGGCTGACCCTGGTGGAGTCGCTCGGGAGCGGTCCCCGCACTCGAGCGACTCCACTCAGCCCGTGCGGAGCAGGGCCGCCCGCACGATCGCCAGCACCGTCTCGCCGTCCACACCCGCCGCGCGGGCCCGGGCGGCGAGGTCGGCGGCGGCGCGGCGCAGCTCCTCCTCGGCCGGGGCCTTCGGGCGGCCGGTGACGACCGTGCCCGTGCGGCGCCGGCTGGCCACCAGCCCCGCGGCCTCCAGTTCCGCGTAGGCCCGCCCCACCGTGCCGACCGCCACGCCCAGGTCGGCGGCCAGGGCCCGCATGGTGGGCAGCCGGGCACCCTCGGCCAGCAGCCCGGCGTCGACGTAGGCGGCGATCTGCCGGCGGATCTGCTCGTACGGCGGCGTCGCGGCCGCGACGTCGACCGTGATGTCCAGGGCCATGGCGGTCAGGTGGCCACCGGCCGGTCCGCCGGGACGCCGGGTGCCCGGACACAGGCCACCACCGCCCCGGCCAGCAGGGCGCTGACCCCGCAGCCGCCCAGGCCGATCCCGAGGACGCCGAGCACCGGGTGCCCGGTCGAGGTGGACACGCTCCACACCGCGCTGCCGGCGGTGGCCAGCAACCCGCCGGCGACCACGAGCGTCGTCGCGGTGGCCCCGCGCAGCACCCGGTGCGCCGACGCGGACCGCAGCGCGGCCTCGGCCCGCGCGTCCTCGGTCGCCACGGCCGGGCGGCTGGCGACGATCCACAGCGTCGCGGCCGTCGCGGCGGCCAGCACGAGCAGCCCGAGGGCGGCCGGCAGCCCGTAGACGGGCCCGGGGAACGGGCTCGCGGTGGCCGTGACGGGTGGGGCCTCGACCAGGAGGCTGCGGCCGTCGGGTGCCGCGGTGACGGCGCCGGCGACGACGGTCAGCAGCACCACCCCCGCCGCGATGCCGGCTCCGCGGACCAGCCACCGGGGCGCCGCGTCGAGCAGACCGCGGCGCTCCAGCCGGGCCCGGCGCACCGTGCCGGCGGGCCGCGGCCACGTCAGCTCGGCGAGGGCGAGGACCACGGTGTGGACGACGCCGAACACGATCGGGACCAGGAGCGCGGTGACCCCCAGGCTGCCGGGGGAGGGGTCGCCGAGGCGCGTCGTCCCCACCCACAGCGCGGCGGCCGCCCCGGCTCCGAGCGCGGCGGCGGAGCCGTACCGGGCGTGCCGCCGGGCGGTGGCCACCGTCTGCTCCCGGCTGGGCGGCGAGCGGCGGAGCAGGCCGGTGGCGACCACGGTGGCCATCCCGGCGAGGACCGGCAGCAGGACGAGCAGGCTCACGGACACTCCCATTGACTCAGATGAATGAGACAATGGCGCGTGCCCCGCGCCGCGGCAAGACCCTGCGGAGCGCCGGGGACGCGTTCTGCGCGGCGGAGTGCTCCGCTCAGTCGGTGGTGACGAAGTCGATGAGCTCCTCGACCCGCCCGATCAGCGCCGGCTCCAGGTCGGTCCACGTGCGCACCCGGGCGAGGATGCGCTGGGCCCACACGTAGCCGGTGTCGTCCTCCCAGCCCAGCCGCCGGCAGACCCCCTCCTTCCACGACTCGCCCTTGGGCACGGTCGGCCACGCCTTGATCCCGACCACCTGCGGCTTGACCGCCTGCCAGATGTCGATGAACGGGTGGCCGACGACCAGCGCGTGCGCGCCGGTGACCTGGTCGGCGATCCGCGACTCCTTGGAGCCCGTCACCAGGTGGTCGACGAGGACGCCCAGGCGCCGTCCGGAGGAGGGGCGGAAGTCGCGGACGATGGCCGGCAGGTCGTCGACGCCGTGCAGCGGCTCGACCACGACGCCCTCGATGCGCAGGTCGTGGCCCCACACCTTCTCCACCAGCTCGGCGTCGTGCTTGCCCTCGACGTAGATGCGGCCCTCGCGGGCGACCCGGGCGCGCGCGCCGACGACGTAGGTGGAGCCGGAGGCGCTGCGCTGCGGGCCGGACGGGGCGTTCTGCTTCGGCCGGACGAGCACGACCGGGCGGCCGTCGACCCAGAAGCCGGGGCCCAGCGGGTAGGCGCGGACCTTCCCGAAGCGGTCCTCGAGGTGGACGACGTCCTTCTCGCAGCGCACGACGGCGCCGACGAACCCGCTGCTCGGGTCCTCGACGACGACGTCCCGGAGCGCCTCCACCTGCGGCGGCGGCTTCTTCACGGTGCGCGGGTGGACCAGGTCGTCGTACGGCGAGCGGGGAGGCACGCCGTCCAGGATGAGCAGCCGCACCCCGGAGGGCGGCGGCGACGCGCCGGGACGGTGGGTGACGCGACACGCCCGGCGGTGCGGCGATCGCGGAGAGTCACTCTCTCGCCCGGCGGCGTCGGGCGATCCGGTTGCGCGCCATCTATCGGCTCCTGACCTGCGGGGACGGTCCACCTGGGGGCATGGCGGCTGTCGACTCCGATGGGTGCGTGTGCGCTCTCCGGGCGTGTCGTGTGACCGGTCTCGTTTCGTCGGCCCGGCCCCGGTCACCCATCAGGTGACCGTGACACCCCGTGCTCAGATGGGAGCGACGAACGACGATGATCGGTACCGAGACCATCAGCCGTGTGATCGGCAAGGACGTCTACGACCAGTCCGGCGAGAAGATCGGATCGGCGTCGGAGGTCTACCTCGACGACGAGACCGGCCAGCCCGAGTGGGTCACCGTGCGCACCGGCCTGTTCGGCACCAAGGAGTCCTTCGTCCCGATCCGGGACGCGGACCTGACCGATGACGGGCTCCGGGTACCGGTGAGCAAGAGCGCCGTCAAGGACGCCCCGAAGATCGACACCGACGGGCACCTCTCGCCGCAGGAGGAGCAGGAGCTCTACCGGTACTACAACCTGGAGTCGAGCGCCGGGACGGCCGGGACGGGCCGCACCGACACCCGGACCGAGTCGACCACCGGCATGGCGACCACCGGGATGACCGACCGGGACCGTGACCTGACCGACCGGGACCGGGACCTGACCGGCACCGACGCCGGCCACGCCCGGCACACCGACACCCGCCCCGCCGTCGGCCGCGACACCTCCGGCCCCACGACGGACAACGCGATGACGCGCTCGGAGGAGCGGCTCGACGTCGGCACCCGCCGCGAGGAGGTCGGGCGCGCCCGGCTGCGCAAGTACGTCGTGACCGAGAACCAGACCGAGACGGTGCCGGTCTCCCGCGAGGAGGTCCGGGTCGAGCGCGAGCCGATCACCGACGCCAACATCGGCAACGCGATGGACGGCCCCGCGATCTCCGAGGAGGAGCACGAGGTCACGCTGCACGCCGAGCGTCCGGTCGTGGAGAAGCAGGCCGTCCCCGTCGAGCGCGTGCGCCTCGACAAGGAGACGGTCACCGACACCGAGACCGTCAACGCCGACGTCCGCAAGGAGCGGATCGACGTGGACGGCGGCACCGCGGGCACCGGCGTCCGGGACGACGTGACCGGCCGTGACGACCGCAGCCTCAAGGAGAAGGCCAAGGACGCCCTGGACCGTGACCGGGACGGCCGGATCGGCTGACCCGACCGCCCCGAACGGCGCCCGCCCGGCTCGCCCGGGCGGGCGCCGTCGCGTGGAGGGCGCCATCCGGACGACCGCCCGTCGCCCGGACACCGCAGGTGGGATGCTCAGTACGTGAGTGAGACCACGCTGGAGCCGGTGTCCGCCCCGCGCGAGGGCTTCACCGGCCCCGAGGACCTGGCCGCGGCCCTGGAGGGCACCGGGTACCTGCCCGACGAGGGGCTGGCCACCGCCGCCTACCTCGCCCTGGCGATGCACCGGCCGCTGTTCCTCGAGGGGGAGGCCGGCGTCGGCAAGACCGCGCTGGCCCAGGCGCTGGCCCAGGTGACCGGCCGCCCGCTGTACCGGCTGCAGTGCTACGAGGGCCTGGAGGCCAGCCAGGCGCTCTACGACTGGGACTTCGGCCGGCAGCTGCTGCACCTGCGGGCCGCGGAGGCCGCGCACGCCACCGGCGACACCGAGACGCTGGAGGCCTCCCTCTACGACCGCCGGTTCCTGCTGGCCCGCCCGTTGCTGCAGGCTCTGGAGGACTCGCCGTCCGTACTGCTGGTCGACGAGGTCGACCGCGCCGACGACGAGTTCGAGGCGTTCCTGCTCGAGGTGCTCTCGGACTTCACCATCTCCATCCCGGAGCTGGGCACCATCCGCGCGGCCACCCCGCCGCTGGTCATCCTCACGTCCAACCGCACCCGCGAGGTGCACGACGCCCTCAAGCGGCGCTGCCTCTACCACTGGCTGCAGCACCCCGACTTCGACCGCGAGGTCGCGATCCTGCGGCGCCGGCTGCCGGAGGTCACCGAGCAGCTGGCCCGCGAGGTGGCCCGGGCGACGGCGAAGCTGCGCACGCTGGACCTGCTCAAGCCGCCCGGCGTGGCCGAGGCCATGGACTGGGCCACCGCGCTGCAGACCCTCGGCGCCCGCGACCTCGACCCCGACATCGCCGCGCGCACGCTGGGTGCGGTGCTCAAGTACCGGGAGGACGCCGACCGCGTGCACGCCCTGGCCCGGGGGGCGCTCTTCGGTGGCAGCTGAGGAAGGGCCCCGTCTCCCTTCCCCCTCGCGAACTCGGGGCGGGGCCGTCGGGGTGCAGCCGTCGCGCGACGTCGTCGACACGGTCCTGGGCTTCGCGCGCACCCTCCGGCACGCCGGGGTGACCGCCTCGCCCGACCGGGTCGAGGCGATGCTGGCCGCCGTCGGGGCGCTCGACGTCCTCGACGCGACCGACGTGTACTGGGCCGGCCGGCTCACCCTGTGCGGCGGACCGGACGACCTGGAGCGCTACGACGCCGCCTTCGCCGCGTACTTCGGCGGCGAGGCGCCGCGGCCGACCCGCTCGGCGGGCCGGCCGGAGCAGCAGCTGGCCACGACCGCACCGCTGGAGCCCGGTACCGGGCACAGCGACGACGGGGAGCAGCCGCCGGAGCTGGCCGGGACGGCGAGCGCCGACGAGGTGCTGCGCCACCGCGACGTCGCCGAGATGAGCGTCGCCGAGCGGGACCACCTGCGCCGGCTGTTCGCCCTGCTCGTCCCGGCCTCGCCGATGCGCCCGTCGCGGCGGCGGCGGCCCAGCGCGCACGGGACGGTGCACGCCTCCCGCACCGTGCGCCGCGCCCTGCACGACGGCGGCGAGGTCACCCGGCTGCTGCACCGCCGCGCCCGGCCCCGCCCGCGCCGCGTCGTCCTGCTGGTCGACGTCTCCGGCTCGATGAGCCCCTACGCCGACGCGCTGCTGCGGTTCGGGCACGCCGCCGTCCGCGCCCACCCCGCGGCGACCGAGGTGTTCACGATCGGCACCCGGCTGACCCGCGTGACGCGGGAGCTGCGGATGCGCGACCCCGACAAGGCGCTGGCCGCCAGTGGTGCCGCCATCCCGGACTGGTCGGGCGGCACCCGCCTCGGCGACGTGCTCAAGGCGTTCCTCGACCGGTGGGGGCAGCGCGGCACTGCCCGCGGGGCGGTCGTCGTCGTGTGCAGCGACGGCTGGGAGCGTGGCGGCACCGAGGTGCTGGCCGAGCAGATGGCGCGGCTGCACCGGCTGGCCCACGCGGTCGTGTGGGTCAACCCGCACAAGGGCCGGGAGGGCTACGAGCCGCTCACGGCCGGCATGCAGGCGGCGTTGCCGTCGGTCGACCACTTCGTCGCGGGGCACAGCATGGCGGCGTTCGAGGAGCTCGCGGGAGTGATCTCGCGTGCCTGAGGTGTTGAGCGGAGTGCCACGGTGCAGGTTTCCTGCACTCCCACACTCCACTCGGAGGAGAGGCAGCGATGCGTGACGTGCTCGAGGACCTGGTCGGCTGGTGGCAGGCGGGGGAGACCGTCGGCATGGGCACCGTGGTGGCCACCTGGCGCTCGGCCCCACGGCCGGCGGGCGCGTCCATGCTGGTCGGCCCGGACGGCACCGCCGTGGGCAGCGTCTCCGGCGGCTGCGTCGAGGGCGCGGTCTACGAGGAGGCCAAGGACGTCGTCGAGACCGGCGTCCCGACGCTGGAGCGGTACGGGGTCAGTGACGACGACGCCTTCGCCGTGGGCCTGACCTGCGGCGGCATCCTCGACGTCTTCGTGGAGCGGGTCTCCCGCGAGTCGTTCCCCGAGCTCGGGGAGATCGCCGAGTCCGTGGCCGCGCACGAGCCGGTCGCCGTCGTCACCTGCGTCGCCGGCCCGGAGGACCGGGTGGGCCGGCGGCTGGTCGTCTGGCCCGACCGCGCCTCGGGCACCCTCGGCCTGCAGCGCCTGGACGACGCCGTCGCCGCAGACGCCCGCGGCATGCTCGCCGCCGGCCGGACCGGGATGATGCACGTCGGCCACGACGGCGAGCGGCGCGGCGACGACCTGTCGCTGTTCGTCAACGCCTTCGCCCCGGCGGCCCGGATGGTCGTCTTCGGCGCCATCGACTTCGCCGCCGCCGTGGCCCGGGTGGGGGCGTTCCTCGGCTACCGGGTCACCGTCTGCGACGCCCGCCCGGTGTTCGCCACCCCCAAGCGCTTCCCCGACGCGCACGAGGTCGTCGTGGAGTGGCCGCACCGCTACCTGCAGGCCGAGGTGGACGCCGGCCGCATCGACGAGCGCACCGTGCTGTGCGTGCTCACCCACGACCCCAAGTTCGACGTCCCACTGCTGGAGGTCGCGCTGCGGATCCCGGTCGCCTACGTGGGCGCGATGGGTTCCCGGCGCACCCACGAGGAGCGGCTGGCGCGGCTGGAGGAGGCGGGGCTGGCCAAGGAGGAGTTGGCGCGGCTCTCCTCGCCCATCGGGCTGGACCTCGGGGCCCGCACCCCGGAGGAGACGGCGATCTCCATCGCCGCGGAGATCATCGCCGGGCGCTGGGGTGGCTCCGGCGAGCGGCTGACCGGCATCGAGGGCCCGATCCACAAGACCGCCGACCGCTAGACGCCGTCGGGGCTCCCCGCTATAGCGGAACAGGTATACCGTTGCTGGTGTGCCACCGCGCCGCAGCCGGTTCCCGGGCCTGGAGGACCTCGCCGACCGCCGGCGCGAGCTGATCGAGGAGCTCGTCCGCGCCCGCCGGGAGAGCGACCTCAGCCAGACCGACGTCGCCGCGCGCATGGGGACGTCGCAGTCGGCGGTCGCCCGGCTGGAGAGCGGTGAGCTCGACGCGCGGCTGTCCACGCTGGAGCGCTACGCGGCCGCGCTGGGCCGCACCGTCGACTGGCAGGTCCGACCGTCCGAGGAGCCGTCATGACCCGTGCCACCTGGCCACCCGTGCCGCCCGGTCCTCCCGACCCGCCGTTCCCCCCGCGGACGCCGGAGTGGCCCCGCACCCCCTGGCAGCCGGAGGCGCGGCCGCCGGTGCCCGGCCCCTCGTCGGCGTCGGCCACCGTCGTCCTCGGCGGGGCGGACTGGCTGACCGAGCGACTGCTCGAGCAGCGCGTGATTCCCCTGGCCGGCGAGCTGGACGCCGACGCGGTGAACCAGGCCGTGGCCGAGCTCGCCCTGCTCGACGCCACCGGTGACGGACCGGTCCACCTGCGGTTGTCCGGCGTCGGCGCGGACCTCGACGGCGCCCTCACCCTCGTCGACGCCCTCGACCTCGTGGGCGCGCCCGTGCACGCCACGTCGCTGGGCACCCTCACCGGCCCCGCACTCGCCGTGCTGGCCGTAGCCGACTCCCGGCAGGCCGGGGCGCACGCGAGCTTCCGGCTGGTCGAGCCGCGGGCGCCGCGCGGCGTGCCCGGCCACGAGGTGGAGGCCTGGGCCGCCGAGCACGTGCGGCAGCTGCGCCGGCTGCAGGAGCGGCTGGCCGCCGCGTGCGGTCGTCCGGTCGAGGAGGTCGCCGCCGACATGCGCGCCGGGAGGTTGCTCGACGTCGACGAGGCCCGCGCGTACGGGCTGCTCGACGCCGGGCCGGCCCGCTGACGCCCCTCCCGTACCGCTACGACGTCGAGGTCGTCGCGCTGCTCGCCTCCCCGGTGCACCGCTACGGCGGACGCCCCGGCGGCGGGGTCCCGACGGTGGACGACGACCACCGCGCGGAGATCGCGGTGCGCGCCGGGTACGGGGTGGTGGGTGATCGCTACGCCGGCCGGCCCGCTCACCGCGACGCCCAGCTGACCGTGCTCGCCGTCGAGGGCCTGGAGGCGCTGGCCGCCGAGCTCGGCGTGGCGCCGTTCGACCCGCTGCTGGCCCGGCGCACCGTCGTCCTGCGGGGCGCCGAGGTGGAGGCGCTGCGCGGCCAGGAGTTCGCCCTCGACACCGGCTCGGGGCCGGTGCGGCTGCGCGGGGGCCGGCCGGCGAACCCGTGCGGGTGGATGGACGTCGTCCTCGCGCCCGGGGCGCACCGGGGGCTGCGGGGGCGCGGCGGGGTCCGCTGCGCGGCGCTGTCCGACGGCGTGCTGAGGCTCGGGCCGGCGGTCCTCACCTCCGCCGTCCCCCTCGACCCGGCCCGCGCGGGGGACGCCGTGGAGCCGGTGCGCCGACCGCGTCGACCGGCCCCTAGCCCAGGACGGCCCGCACCGCGGCCGGGGCCTGCGTCGGCTTGAGCAGCGGGGCGACCCGGCCGTCGCCCGCGGCCGCGAGCGCGGCGCAGTTGGCGACCGACTCCGGGTCGTCCGACAGCGAGAGCACGTGCAGGTGGGCGCCGGCCCGGGCCAGCGCGCCGGCGGCGGGCAGCGGGTCGGGGCTGTCGGTCGGCATGCCGTCGGAGAGCAGCAGCACGTCACGGGCCGCGGCGCGGGAGCGGGCCAGCTGGACGGCGGCGGTGCGCAGGCCGAGGTCGAGGTCGGTGGTGCCACCGCCGTCGAGGTCGAACAGCCGGTCGATGACGACGTCGGTGCGCGGGTCGGTGGACAGCGGCCGCAGCACCACCGCCTGCGACCAGAACGCCACCACGGCCAGCTCGTCGCCCGGCCGCATCCGCTGGGCCAGCGCCGAGGCGGTGAGGACGGCGACCGACAGCTCGTCCCCGGCCACCGAGCCGGAGGCGTCCACCAGCAGCACGCAGGCCCGGCCGGTGGAACGCCAGCCACGGGTGTGCAGGTGCTCGGCCCGCCAGTGCGGTTCCGCGCCCCGGGCGACGAGGGTCGCGTCGAGGTCGATGTCGCTGCCGGTGTCGTCGCGGCGGGTCACCACCCGGCGGGTGCCCGGGCGGTCGGGGACGCCGGCCCGCGGGGTGCCCACCGGCAGCCGGCAGGCCAGGGCGCGGGCGGCCGCGCGCAGCCCGGGGTCGAAGGCCCGGCCCATCGCGGTGAGCAGCCGGTTCGCGGCGTCGGGGTCCCGGGCGGTGAGGTCGGCCATCGCCTCCTCGTCGAGCTCACCGAGCTGCGGGGAGACCTGCCGGAAGTCCGGGTGCGCCCGGGCCAGCTCGTCGCGGCCGGCCTTGCGCGCGGCGTGCTGCTTGAGCACCTGCTCGACGTCGTCGGGGTCCTCCACCGGCGTGGGCTGCGGCGGCCGGCGTCCGGGTGGGTCGTGCAGGCCGCCCGGCCCCGGCGGGGGTGGTGGCGGCGGATCGGCCGGGTCGGCCGCGTCGGCGGGGTCGCCCGGCTCCTCGGGCGTCAGTCTTTTCCCAGCTCCTCACCCGCCCGGCGCCAGATGTCGGCGACGACGTCCTCCACCGCGCGGGCGGTGCCGTCGGCGAGGGTGACCTTGCCGGTGAGGGCGGCCAGGGCGGCGTCCAGGCCGGTGGACTCCTCGATGCCCTCGTGCCCGCGGACGGTCGCCAGCTCCAGCGCGATGAGCACGGTGTCGATGGCGCCGCGCACCGAGGAGCCGATCCGCAGCTCGGGGTGGTCGCGGGTGATCCGGACGGTCCGCACCGCCTGGGCGACCAGGGGCGCGGGTCCGTCGGTGGCGGTCGTGACGACGGAGAGCTCGGCCTCCTCGTCCTGGTAGCCCATCGCCACCCGGCAGGAGCGGTCGTAGAGCGCGGGGGTGACCCGTGCCGTGCCGACGGCGTCGAACGGGTTCATCGCCGCGACCAGCCGGAACGTCGGACGGGCGCTCACCCGCCCGAACCGTGGCACGTGCATCTCGCGCTCGGAGAGGACGCCGAGGAGGACGTTCATCGTCTCCTCGGGCACCCGGTTGAACTCCTCGACGTAGAGGATCGCGCCGTCGGTCATCGCGCGGGTGAGCGGCCCGGGCACGAAGTTCTCGGCGCGGTAGTCCTCGGTGAGCACCCGCGAGGCGTCGTGGTGGCCGACCAGCCGGGTCGGGGTGAGCTCGGCATTGCCCTCCACCAGCACCAGCGGGACGCCGGCGCCGTCGGCCAGCGAGCGCAGCAGGGTCGTCTTGCCGGTGCCGGGCGGGCCCTCCAGCAGGACGTTGCGTCCGGCCGACAGCGCGGCGGCGACGACCTCGGCCTCGCGCAGGCGGGCGACCACCCGCTCACGGGCGACCCGGACCATGCCGGTCACGTCGAGCCGCCGGGCGGTGGTGGTGCTCACGGTTCTCCTCGTGGGGTGGGTGACGCGCGACCGGGGCGCTCCCCGCAGGGAGCGCCCCGGTGTGTTCCGTCCTCAGTCGTGGATGATCACGCCGCGGATGTTCTTGCCGTTGTGCATGTCCTCGTAGCCCTGGTTGATGTCGTCGAGCTTGTACCGGGTGGTGATCAGCTCGTCGAGCTTGAGCTTCCCCTCCTGGTAGAGGCGGAGCATCTTCAGCATGTCGGCGCTGGGGTTCTGGTCGCCGAACAGGGCGCCGCGGATCTCCTTGGTGAACAGCGCCAGCATGCTCGGGTTGATCGGGATGCCCACGTCGGTGAGGTCGCCGAGCCCGGTGATGACGACGCGGCCGCCCTTGCCGATCGCGTCGAACGCCTGGGCGACGTGCTCGCCCTTCAGGATGCCCACGGTGACCAGCGCCTTGTCCGCGCCCTGGCCGTTGGTGACGCTGCGCGCGAAGTCGGCGGCCTCCTCGATGCTGCCGAAGGCGTGCGTCGCACCGAACTCCTGGGCCTTCTCCCGCTTGAACGCCACCGGGTCGACGGCGATGACGTGGCTCGCCCCGGCGTGCGAGGCACCCTGGACCGCGTTGATGCCGATGCCGCCGATGCCCATGACGATCACCGTGTCGCCGGCCTTCACCTCGCCGGCCTGCACCGCGGTGCCCCAGCCGGTGCCGACGCCGCAGCCGACGAGGCAGGCGACCTCCAGCGGGATGTCGTCGGGGATCTTCACCGTCGAGCGGACGTCGACCGTCGTCACCTCGGCGAAGGTGCCCAGGCCGCACATCTGGCCGACCGCCGTGCCGTCGGAGGTCTGGATGCGGAAGCTCTCCGCGTCGTCCCAGCGCGAGCCGATCAGCAGGTTGGCGCCGGAGTCGCAGATGTACTGCTGACCGTTCGCGCAGTAGCGGCAGCGGCCGCAGCCGGGCAGGAACGAGAAGACGACGTGGTCGCCCTCCTTGAACCCGGGCGTGCCGGGGCCGACGGCGGTGACGACGCCGGCTCCCTCGTGGCCGCCGAGGAACGGGTAGTGGCCGACCTGCATGTCGCCGGTGGCGATGTGGTCGTCGGAGTGGCACAGGCCGGACGCCGCGACCTTGACCTGGAGTTCGCCCTGGCGCGGGTCGTCCGCGACCAGGTCGGTGACCTCCCACTTGCCAGGAGCGGAGCGCAGGATCGCGCCGCGGGTGTTCACGGGCACAGTGACCTCCTCGTCGCCCTCGTCGTCGAGGGCACTCGCGCATGCACGACGCATGACCGTGACCGGCACGTTATGGCGTGGCTCACACCAAGGGGAAGGGAGGTGCAACGTTTCCGCTACCCCGACTTCCGCCCGCTGGGAGAGTGGCGCCGTGACAGGCGGGCCGGTGGTCGTCGTCGGCGCCGGCCCGGTGGGTCTGACCGCGGCGCTGCTGCTGGCCCGCCGCGGGCTGCCGGTCGTCGTCCTCGAGCGGCAGCCGGCGCCCTACGCCCGGCCGCGCGCGGTGCACCTGGACGACGAGGCGCTGCGGGCGCTGGCCGACGCGGGGGTCGCCGAGGCGTTCCTGCAGCTCAGCCGGCCGATGAGCGGGCTGCGGCTGCTCGACGGCCGGCTGCGCACCCTCGCGGAGTTCCGCCGCTCGCCGTCCGCCGGGGCGCACGGCTGGCCGCAGGGGTCGATGTTCCACCAGCCCGACCTGGAGGAGGTGCTGCTGGCCGCCGTCCGGGCGACGCCGGGGATCACCCTGCGCACCGGTGCGGAGGTGGTGGGCCTGACCGGGGACGGCGGCGTCACCGTGCGCGACCGGGCCGGCGGCGCGCCGTCGGAGGTGACCGCGGCCGCGGTGCTCGGCTGCGACGGCGCCAACAGCACGGTGCGCCGGCTCATCGGGGCGGCCATGCGGGACCTCGGCCCGGCCGACCGCTGGCTCGTGGCCGACCTCCGCTCGGCCACCCCGCTGCCGGTCTGGCCGGGCGTGCACCAGGTCTGCGACCCGCACCGGCCGGCGACGTTCATGCCGGTCGCCGGCGACCGCTACCGCTGGGAGTTCCGGATGCGGCCGGGAGAGACCCGGGAGGGGCTGGCGGCACGGCTGCCGGAGCTGCTGGCGCCCGCGGGCGCCGACGGCGCGGAGGTGGTGCGCGTGGCCGAGTACGTCTACCGGGCGCAGGTCGCCGACCGCTGGCGGGCCGGCCGGGTCCTGCTGGCCGGGGACGCCGCCCACCTCACCCCGCCCTTCATCGGCCAGGGGCTGGGCCTGGGGCTGCGCGACGTCCACCAGCTGACCTGGAAGCTCGCCGCGGTGCTCACCGACGGGGCCCGGGACCGGCTGCTCGACACCCACCAGGCCGAGCGTGCGCCGCACGCCCGGGCGATGGTGCGGCTGGCGGTCCTCGTCGGCCGGCTCATGACCGGCGGCGGCGCCGGCGGCGCGGTGCTGCGGCGGGCGGTGCTGGCGGCGGTCGGGCGCGTGCCGGCGGTCGCCGCCTTCGCCACCGACAGCCGCACCCCGCCGCTGCGCCGCGGTCCGCTGGTCACCCGCCGCGGGCGACCCGGGCGGCGGCTGGCCGGCACGCTGCTGCCACGCGCCCCGGTGGACGCCGGCGGCCGGCGGTGCCCGGTGGACGACGTCCTGGGCCCGGGGACGGCGCGGCTGCGGCTGCTGGCCCCCGGGCGGGTGGCGGTGCGTCCGGCGGGCGGTCCGGAGGTCGTGGTGGCCGACGTCGACGGCGTCCTCACCGCCTGGCTGCGACGGGCGCGGGCGACCACCGTCGTCGTCCGCCCGGACCGGATCGTCCGCTCCGCCCGCTGACCGCGGGATGTGCACACGTCGTGGTCTCCGGCCGCTCGGGACCACGGTGTGTGCACACACCGTCCGGCGGTCGACGGCGCCCGACCGGCATGCTGGCGCGGTGAGCTACGACGTCGACGCCGTCCGCGCCTGCTTCCCCGCCCTCCGTGCCGGCACCGCGCACTTCGACGGGCCGGGCGGCTCGCAGGTCCCCGAGTCGGTGGCCGCGGCGGTCTCGGCCACCCTGACCGCGCCGATCGCCAACCGCGGACGGGTGACGCAGGCCGAGCGGAACGCCGACGACGTGGTCCTGGGTGCGCGCCGGGCGGTGGCGGACCTGGTCGCGGGTGACCCCGGCGGGGTGGTCTTCGGCCGCAGCGCGACGCAGCTGACCTACGACCTCTCCCGCGTGCTGTCGGCCGGCTGGGCCGCGGGCGACGAGGTGGTGGTGACCCGGCTGGACCACGACGCCAACGTACGGCCGTGGGTGCAGGCGGCGCAGGCGCGCGGGGCGACGGTGCGGTGGGCGGAGTTCGACCCGGCCACCGGCGAGCTGGCCCCGGAGGCCGTCGCCGCCGTCCTCTCCGACCGCACGCGGCTGGTCGCGGTCACCGGCGCGTCCAACCTCATCGGCACGCGGCCGGACGTCGCCGCGATCACCGCCCTCGCGCACCAGGCGGGGGCGCTCACGTACGTCGACGGCGTGCACCTCACCGCGCACTCCGCGGTCGACGTCACCGCCCTGGGCGCGGACTTCTTCGCCTGCTCCCCGTACAAGTTCCTGGGCCCGCACTGCGGCTGCGTCGTCGCCGCGCCCGCGCTGCTGGAGACGCTGCGCCCGGACAAGCTGCTGCCCTCCACCGACGTCGTCCCGGAGCGGTTCGAGCTCGGCACGCTGCCCTACGAGCTGCTCGCCGGCACCACCGCGGCGGTCGACTTCCTGGCCGGACTCGGGGGGCCGGAGGGGAACCGGCGGGCCCGGCTCGAGGCGGGGATGGCCGCGCTGGAGGAGCACGAGGACCGGCTGCGCGAGCGCATCGAGGACGGGGTGGGGGCGCTGCCCGGCGTCACGCTGCGGTCGCGGGCGCGGCGTCGCACGCCCACCCTGCTCATGACCTTCGCGGGGCGGGACGCCGCCGACGCGTACCGGTTCCTCGCCGAGCGCGGGGTCAACGCGCCGGCCGGCTCGTTCTACGCGATCGAGGCCTCCCGGTGGCTCGGGCTGGGTGACACCGGCGGCCTGCGCGTGGGCCTGGCGCCCTACAACGACGACACGGACGTCGACCGGCTGCTGGCCGGGCTGGAGGAGTGGCTCGCCGGCTGACCGCCGCGGCGCCAGCCGGCGCCGGCCGCGGGTGGAGCCGGCTGGGAGCCGCGTGGGAGCCCGCTGTGATCAGCCGTCAGGCACCGGTGCTCCACGATCGGTGAGGGCGCGGCGCGCCGCGGGGGGCGGACCCCCAGGACAGGGCGGTGGACCCGCCCCACCTCACGGGTGTCGTTGGGCTGTGCAACGAGCGGAGTCTCCTCGCCGCCCACCCGTTCGGGGGACGCCAGAAGGAGCACTCGTGTCCGCCAACCTCACCCGCCGCGACGCCCTCAAGGTCGGCGCGTTCGGCGCCGCCGCCCTGTCCCTGCCGTTCATCCCGGTGCTCAGCGCGAAGTCCGTGTCGCAGCTGGCCGCCAGCAAGCTGCCCAAGCCCTACACGCTGCCGTTCAGGACGCCGCCGGTGGCGCAGGCGCGGTCCAACCCCGCCCATCCGGGCGCGGCGTTCTACCGGATCGAGCAGCGGCTGCTCACCCCGGAGATCATCCCCGGCTACAAGACGCCGGTCTTCGGCTACTTCGACACCATCGGCGGTGCCGGCGGTACGCCCGGGCCGACGATCCGCGTGCAGCAGGGCCAGACCGCCGTCGTCCGGCAGGCCAACAAGCTGCCGGAGACCCACCCCGCGATGAAGTACCGCGACTGGACCTCCACCCACCTGCACGGCTCTCCGTCGCGGCCGCAGTACGACGGCTACGCCAGCGACATGACGCAGCCGGGGGAGTGGAAGGACTACGTCTACGAGAACCGGATGAGCGCCCGCACGCTCTGGTACCACGACCACGGCGTGCACCACACGGCCGAGAACGCCTACATGGGCCTGGCCGCCATGTACGTCAGCACCGACCCCGTCGAGCGGGCACTCCCCCTGCCCAAGGGCGAGTTCGACGTCCCGCTGGTGCTCGGCGACAAGGCGTTCACCTCGAACGGCGCGCTGCTGTTCGACGACAACAGCCACTCGTCGACCTTCGGTGACGTCGTCCTCGTCAACGGCGTCCCGTGGCCGAACATGCAGGTCAAGCGGCGTAAGTACCGGTTCCGGATCCTCAACGCCTCCATCTCGCGCGGCTTCCGGCTGGCCCTGAGCGACGGCTCGCCGATGACCGTCATCGGCACCGACGGCGGCCTGATGCCGGCGCCGCAGACCGTCAAGGGCTTCCGCATCGGCATGGCCGAGCGCTACGAGGTGGTCATCGACTTCGCCAAGTACACGAAGGGGGCGAAGGTCCAGCTCAGGAACCTGGGCGTGCCCAACGCCACGGACTACGACAACACCGACAAGGTCATGCAGTTCGAGGTCCTCGAGGACACCGGCCCGACGACGGACAACGCCGTCCCCGACCTGCTCGACCCCACCGCCGCCCGCGGCGTGATGAGCCTGACGACCCAGGGCGCCATCAAGCGCACGATGCGCCTGGAGCGTAGCAACGGGGAGTGGGAGATCAGCGGCGTCACCTGGAAGGACATCGAGGACTCCGGGTTCACGCTGGAGTTCGCCAACCCGCAGCCCGGCGCCACCGAGCTGTGGACCATCGAGAACAGCTCCGGCGGCTGGTTCCACCCGTTGCACATCCACCTCGTGGACTTCCAGATCGTCGCCCGCAACGGGGCCCCGCCGCCGGCGCACGAGCGCGGCCCCAAGGACGTCGTCTACACCGGGGAGAACGAGAAGGTGGACCTGCTCATGCGGTTCCACCCCGCGGGCGACCCGAACTCCCACGACGCCGCCAGCCGGCCGGAGGAGCTCACCTACCCCGCCGACCACGGGCGGTACATGGTCCACTGCCACAACCTCACGCACGAGGACCACGACATGATGACCCAGTTCTGCGTGGGCGAGGACACGGCGGACGTCGACCCCATCAAGGCCGCGGCGGCGACCAGGGACGCCGAGCCGGACGACTGAGCGGGGGGCGGCCCCGGCTCCGCGCCGGGGCCGCCCGCCGTTCCACGTGGAACGGGCGGTCAGGCGGAGCGCAGGGTGGGGAAGCCGGCGGCGAGCTGGTCGAACGCCGCGTGCAGCTCGTCGCCGAGGGACGTCGTCCCGTCGGCCAGCCACACCTCGAACGCCGTCGTCGCGGCCGCGCGGGTCGTGGTGGCCACCAGCCGGGGGAGCAGCATGTCGGGCCGCTCCCCGGTGCGGCGGGCGACGTACTCGGCCACCACCCGGTCGACGTCGGCGTAGCGCACCTGCGAGTGGGCCTGCAGCGCCGGCTCGCCCAGGATCAGGGCCATCCGCCGGCGCAGCATCGGCAGGTCGGCTGTGGAGTAGTCGTTGACCTCGACATAGGCGGCGCAGATCGAGGCGAGCACCGGCTGGTCGGCCCGGGCGGTCGCCAGCAGCTGGTCGAGCCGCTCGACGTGGGAGGCGAAGTCGCCCCAGACCGCGTCGGCCTTGGTGGCGAAGTAGCGGAAGAACGTCCGGCGGCTGATGCCGGCCGCGTCGGCGATCTCGTCGGTGGTGACCTGCTCGAACCCGGTGCGGGCGAACAGGTCGAGGGCGGCCTCCTCGATCCGGGCACGGGTGTCCGCGCGCGCGTCGGGCAGGACGGAGGTCACGGGGTCCATCTTGCGGCACCGGGGCGCTCTCCCGGCCCGTCCCCGCGCCGCGTCCCCGGACGGGGCGACCGGGACCGCGCGCCGGCGCGCTGACCTGCGGGCCGCGGCCGACCCCCGGTGTTGCCCGTGGCACTGGGTGTCACTAACGTCCACGCCACGTTCGTAACCCCGATCACAGGAGGCACCGTGCCCGAGAACACCGACACCCAGGCAGCCGAGGCGCCCGCCGCCGAGGAGACCCTGGTCGAGGAGTCGCTCGTCGAGGAGGTCTCCATCGACGGCATGTGCGGGGTGTACTGATCGACGTCCCCGTCGCGGCGCCGGCTGACCCGATGAGCGACGCCGGCGCCGCTCCGCCGCCGGGCTCCGGCGCCCCCGCGTTCGACCCGTCGCTGCCGTGGCGCCGGGCCCGCTCGGTGGCCCTGCGCCCCGAGCCGTTCGGCGCGCTCGTCTACCACTTCGGCAACCGGAAGCTGTCGTTCCTCAAGTCGAAGACGCTGGTCACCGTCGTCGAGACGCTGGCCGACCACCCCAGCGCCGAGGCCACCCTCGTCGCGTGCGGGGTGCCCGAGGCGCAGCGGCCCGCCTACGTCAAGGCGCTGGCCGACCTCGCCCGTTCGCAGATGATCGAAGTACGGGAGACCTCTGCATGACCGCCGTCCTGCCGCCCCGCGCACCCGCCCCCGAACGCCCCGTCGGCGGCCGGCTGATCGACCAGTTCGAGTACGGGCTGGACGCGCCGATCTGCCTCACCTGGGAGCTCACCTACGCGTGCAACCTGGCGTGCGCGCACTGCCTGTCCTCCTCGGGACGGCGGGACCCCCGCGAGCTGTCCACCGCCGAGGCCGAGGCGGTCATCGACGAGCTCCAGCGGATGCAGGTCTTCTACGTCAACGTCGGCGGCGGCGAGCCCACCGTCCGGCCGGACTTCTGGCACCTGCTCGACTACGCCATCGGCCACGACGTCGGCGTCAAGTTCTCCACCAACGGCGTGAAGCTGGACAAGACCCGCGCCGCGCAGCTGGCCCGCACCGACTACGTCGACGTGCAGATCTCCCTGGACGGCGCGACCGCCGAGGTCAACGACCGCGTCCGCGGCACCGGCTCGTACGCCACCGCGATCCGCGCGCTCGAGAACCTGGCCGAGGCCGGGATGAAGGACTTCAAGGTCTCCGTCGTCGTCACCCGCGAGAACGCCGGGCAGCTCGACCAGTTCAAGGCCCTGACCGACTCCTTCGGCGCCCAGCTGCGGATCACGCGGCTGCGCCCGTCCGGCCGCGGCGCCGACGTCTGGGACGAGCTGCACCCCACCCAGCAGCAGCAGAAGGAGCTCTACCACTGGCTGCTGGCCAACGGCGACAACGTCCTGACCGGTGACTCCTTCTTCCACCTGTCGGCGTTCGGCGAGGCCCTGCCCGGGCTGAACCTGTGCGGCGCGGGCCGGGTCGTGTGCCTGATCGACCCGGTGGGCGACGTCTACGCCTGCCCGTTCGCGATCCACGAGAACTTCCTCGCCGGCAACGTCCGCGACGAGGGCGGCTTCCAGCGGGTGTGGCAGCAGTCGGAGCTCTTCACCGACCTGCGCAGCCCGCAGACCGGCGGCGCCTGCACCAAGTGCGCGCACTTCGACGCCTGCCGGGGCGGCTGCATGGCGGCGAAGTTCTTCACCGGTCTGCCGCTGGACGGCCCCGACCCCGAGTGCGTGCAGGGCTACGGCGAGACCGCCCTGGCCGCGCGCGACCTCGACCTGGTCACGCCGAAGAGCCACATCGACCACTCGCACAAGGGCCCGGTGCGCGGCCAGCCGACGCTGCTGGGCATGCCGAGCATCCCGCCGGCGAAGATCTGCGACGAGTCGCCGCTGGCCGGGCTCGACCTGCGCTGAGGCTCCTCGAGCCGCTGGTCCTGGCGGGCCGGACGGCGCCCTCCCGGGTGCTGTTCGGCCCGCACGAGACCAACCTGGGCCGCGGGCGTGCCCTCTCGGACCGGCACGCCGCGTACTACGCCCGCCGGGCCGCCGGCGGCTGCGGGATCGTCGTCACCGAGACCGCGTCGGTGCACGCGGACGACTGGCCCTACGAGCGCAGCCCGCTGGCCGCCGACTGCGGCCCCGGCTGGGCCGCCGTCGTCGCCGCCTGCCGGCCCTCCGGCGCGCTCGTCCTGGCCGGGCTCGGGCACACCGGGGCGCAGGGCACGAGCGCGCACACCCGGGCGGCGGTCTGGGGGCCGTCCGCCGTCCCCGACGTCGTCACCCGCGAGGTCCCGGCGGAGCTGGAGCCGGACGGGATCGCCGCCGCCGTCGCCGGCTTCCGGGCCGCCGCCCGCACCGCGGTCGCCGCGGACCTCGACGGCGTGGAGGTCGACGCCGGCCCGCGCGCGCTCCTGCGCCAGTTCGCCTCCGGCCTCACCAACACCCGCAGCGACGGCTACGGCACCGACCGGCTGCGGCTGCTGCGCGAGGTGCTCGCCGCCGTCCGCGCGGAACTCGGACCCGGCCGCGTGCTGGGGCTGCGGTTGTCCTGCGACGAGCAGGCACCGTGGGCCGGCATCACGCCGGAGACCGCGGTGGTCGCCGTCGCCGAGCTGGCCCCGGTGGTCGACCTGCTGGTCGTCGTCCGGGGCAGCGGCCTGGCGCCCTCGGCGTACCGGCCCGACGGGCACACCGCGCCCGGGTTCAACACCGCGCTCACCCGGGCGGTGCGATCCGCGGCGGGGGGCACGCCGGTGGTGCTCCAGGGATCGGTGGTGGACGTCGCCGCCGCCGAGGCCGCACTCGCCGACGGGACCGCGGACGCCGTGGAGATGACCCGCGCGCAGATCGCCGACGCCGACCTGGTCGCCAAGACGCGGGCCGGCGTCCCGGTGCGCCCGTGCACGCTGTGCAACCAGGCCTGCCAGGTGCTCGACGTCCGCAACCCCCCGGTCAGCTGCGTCGCCGACCCGTCCAGCGGACACGAGACCGAGGAGCCGGCCGGGGTGCCGTCCGGTGCCGGCCGGCGGGTGACCGTCGTGGGCGGCGGCCCCGCGGGGCTGGAGGCGGCCCGCGTGCTGGCCGGTGCCGGGGCCGACGTCCGGCTGGTCGAGCGGTCCGGCCGGCTCGGCGGTGCGCTGCCGCTGGTCGCCGCGCTGCCGGGCCGGGCGCGCTTCGCCGACCTCGCCGGCTGGCTGGAGCGGGAGGTGCGGCGGCTCGGGGTGCGCGTCGAGCTCGGGGCCGCCGCGGACGCCGGGGACGTCGTCGCCACCGGCGCCCGGCCCCGCCCGCCGGCGTTCGCCGTCGCGGACGGCGCGTGCGTGCTGCCCGCCGCCGACGTCCTGTCCGGGCGGGCCGTTCCCCCTGGGCCGGTCATCGTGCATGATCCCGCCGGCGGGCCGGCCGGCACGGGGGCGGCCGAGCTGCTCGCCGCCGCCGGCCGTGAGGTCACGGTGGTCACCCCGGACGAGGTCGTGGGGGTCCGGCTCGCCGGTGACCTCGCGCCGGCCAACACGCGGCTGCTGAGGGCCGGCGTGCGCCGGGAGACCGGCTGCGTGCTCCGGGCGGTCCAGGACGGCGCGGCGGTGCTCGCCGACCGCTGGACCGGCGCCGAACGCCGCCTGCCCTGCGCCGTCGTGGTCGACGCCGCGGCCCTGCTGCCCGGCGCCGTGCCGGGCGCCGCGGTGGGGGCGGGGGACGTCATCGCGCCGCGCACCGTGCTCGAGGCGGTGCTCGAGGGCCGGCGCGCGGCGCGGGCGGTGCTGGGGGCCTAGAGGTCGACCTTGGCGCTGTCGCCGGCCTCGATCCGCTGCCCGGTGGCCTTGGCCTTCACGAAGCTGAACGCGGTCGCCAGCCGGCCGCCCGGGGCGTCCCAGTACTCCGCGGAGTCGGCGTCGACCCGGACCAGCACGGACGTCGGGTCCTCGGGCCCCTGGGGCAGCCACGCCTCGACGCCGCTGTTCCAGAGCTCCTTCTTCTTCGCCACGTCGTCCACCACCGAGGCGTGCCCGGTGAGGGACACCCAGGTGCCGCCCGACCCGACGCCGACGTTGACCTGCGGGGAGGCGGCGACGTGCGCCAGCCACTCGGTGCCCCGCTCGGCGAAGAACCACAGGTCGCCGTCGAACTCGACCTCCTGCAGCGTCATGGGGCGGCTGGTGAGCTTGCCCTCGGGCGTGACGGTGGTGAGGAAGCCGAACCGCTCCCCCTTGATGAGCTCGGCGACCTTCCGGGTGTCCTCGGTGGTCATGACGTCCTCTCGTCGTGCGCGATCAGATGACGCCCACCTCCTGCCCACCGCGCCGGTCGCCGACACCCGGCGTCACACCGCGTCGACGTACCGCCAGGCCCCGTCCTCGCGGACGAACCGGCTGACCTCGTGCTGGCTGCCGGTCTGCCCGTCGTGCCGGTACCAGGCGCGGAACTCCACGGTCCCCTCGCGCGCCAGCAGCCCGCCGCCGGTGCCGCCGATCACGTCCAGACCGGTCCAGCGCACCGACGGGTGCAGCTCCAGCGACGCCGGGCGCGTCGTCGGGTGCCAGGTCGCCAGCAGGTAGTCGGCGTCCCCGACCACGAAGGCGCTGTACCGCGAGCGCATGAGCTGCTCCGCGGTGCCCGCCGCGGTCGTCCCGTCGTGCAGCGGGCCGCAGCACTCGGCGTAGGGGAGCCCGGTTCCGCAGGGACAGCGTCGGGGAGCCATGCGCAAGAGTGTCCCGGGACCCGGAGGTGCCGGGGCACGCGGAACGGAGGGGACGTGGCGTTCGAGCGGCTGGCTGCCCCGCTGCGCGTGGGGCCGGTGACGCTGCCCAACCGGGTCGTCTTCCCCGCCCACCTGACGAACTTCGCGGTCGACGGGCTGCCCACCGAGCGGCACGCCGCCTACTACGCGGCGCGGGCGGCGGGCGGCGCCGGGCTGGTGGTCACCGAGGAGTCGACCGTCGACCCCGCCGACCGGCCCTACGAGAAGCTGGTCCGGGGGTACGACCCGGCAGTGCTGCCCGGTTGGCGGCGGGTCACCGATGCCGTCCACGCGCACGGGGTGCCGGTGTTCGCCCAGCTCAACCACAACGGCGGGCAGTCCGACGCGACGCACACGCGGGCACCGCTGGTCGCGCCGTCCCCCGTGCCCGACCCGCTGTTCCGCGAGGTGCCGCGGGAGGCCACCGCCGCCGACATCGCCCGGCTGGTGGCCGGCTACGCCGACGTCGCCGCCCGCTGCGCCGCGGGCGGGTTCGACGGCGTGGAGGTGCAGGCCTCGCAGTCCTCGCTGGCCCGCCAGTTCCTCTCCCGCGCGACCAACCGGCGTACCGACGGCTACGGCGGCACGCTGGAGCACCGCGCCCGCTTCCTCGTCGAGGTGCTCACCGCCGTCCGGGAGGCGCTCGGGCCGGGCCGCGCGCTGGGCGTGCGCCTGGCCGGCGAGGAGGGGGTGGACGACGGGACGACGACCGCCGAGGCCGCCGCCACCGCCCGGCTGCTGGGCGAGCGCGGCCTGGTCGACTACGTGAGCACGACGGTCGGCGTCGCGACGGCGACCCTGGAGCGGGTCATCCCGCCGATGACCACCGCGCCCGGCTACGCCCGGCCCCTCGCCGCCGCGATCCGCGCCGCCGCGGGCGTGCCCGTCATCGGCGTCGGCCGGTTCCTCGCCCCGGAGCAGGCCGAGCGCGCCCTGGCCGACGGCGACTGCGACCTCGTGGGCGTGGCCCGGGGGCAGATCGCCGACCCGGAGTTCGCGGGCAAGGCGCTCACCGGGCGGGCCGCGGAGATCCGCACCTGCCTGGGATGCAACCAGGAGTGCGTGGGCCGGGTGGGCCTCAACCGGCCGCTGGGCTGCGTGACCAACCCGCGGGCCGGCCGGGAGGCGCCGCTGCCCGTGCCGGTGCGCCGCCGGCGGGTGCTGGTGGTCGGGGGTGGGCCGGCCGGGCTCCGCACGGCGGCCACCGCCGCGCAGCGCGGGCACGCGGTCACCCTGCTCGAGCAGGGGCCGGCCACCGGGGGCGCGGTCCTGCTCGCGGCGTCCGCCCCCGGCCGGGACGGGCTGCGGCCGCTCGTGGACGACCTGGCCGCGGAGTGCGCGCGGGCCGGCGTGGAGGTCCGCACCGGGGTCCGGGCCACCGCGGCGATGGTGGCGGCCGAGGCGCCCGATGCCGTCGTCCTCGCCACCGGCGCCCGCCTGGCCCGGCCGGCGTGGGCGGGGAGCGACGAGCGCGTGGTCGACGTCCGGGACGTGCTGTCCGGCCGGGTCCAGCCGGCCGGCGACGTGCTCGTCGTCGACGACCTGGGCACGGCCGCGGCGCCGTCGGTCGCCGAGTTGCTGGCCGAGCGGGGCTGCGCGGTGGAGGTGGTGACGGCGGGGATGGTCGTCGGGCAGGACCTGGGCCTCACGCTGGACACGCCCCGCTGGCGGCGGCGCGCGGCGGAGCTCCGCATCCGGCTGGACACCGACCTGGTCGTCGAGGGCGTCGAGGGGCCGGTCGTGCGGCTGCTGCACCACCCGACCGGCGTGCCGGAGCAACGCAGGGTCGACCACGTGGTGGTCGCGACCTCCGGCCGGGCCGACGACGGGCTGTGGCGCGACCTGGCCGGCAGCGGGCTGGAGGTGCACCGGGTCGGCGACTGCCTCGCCCCGCGCCGGGCCTCGGCGGCCACCCTGGACGGCGAGCGGGTCGGCGCGGCGCTCTGACCGTCCCGGGGTCAGGTGGCGAACCGGGTGCGCAGGCCCGTGACGAGCAGGTCCAGGCCGAACTCGAACGTGGTCTCGTGCGGCTCGCCGAGCACCTCGGTGATCGCCGCGAGGAGCACCGGCTGCTCGGCGAGGACCTCCGCGCGCCGGGCGCCTGCGTCCTCGTCGTCGGCGTCCGGGAGGGGGGTGGTGCGGCTGCGCTCGGCCTCGGCCTGCCACTCGGTCGCGCTGCCGATGACGTAGGAGCCGATCGCGAACAGTGCGTGCTGGGCCTGGCCCGGTGTGAGCCCCGCGTCGACGAGCACGCTCAGGGACCGCTCGATCCGCTCCAGGCTCTCCTGCCCGGGCCGGTTGCCGGCCAGCACCCGGGGCGCGTCGCGGGTGGCGACGAGCGCGGTGAACATCCGCCGCGCGTCCTCGCGCAGCCACTCCCACCACGGCTGCCCGGGCTCGGGCGCGGGGTGGTCGACGCCGGCCCGGCGGAACAGCTCCTCGGCCATGAGGTCCATGAGCTGGCGCTTGTTCTCGACGTGCCAGTAGAGCGTCGGCCCGGCCACCCCGAGGCGCGCGGCCACCCGCCGGAAGGACACGCACTCCAGGCCGCCGTCGGCCAGCAGGGCCAGTGCCGCGTCGACGACCGCCTCCCGGGTCACCGGAGCACGCTCGGCCGCTTTCACGCTTGACACTCTAACGGTGTGAGAGGCATCCTCCCCCGGTGTCTAACACCGTTAGAGGGGCGGCCATCGAGGTGGCCGGGCTGACGAAGACCTACAAGACCGGCGACACCGTCGTGGAGGCGGTCAAGGGCATCGACCTGCGCGTTGAGCGCGGGCAGACCTACGGCTTCCTCGGCCCCAACGGGGCGGGCAAGTCCACGACGATCGAGATGCTGTGCACCATCCGGAACCCCACCGCCGGCGCCGCCCGCGTCGCCGGGTTCGACGTCGTCCGCGAGCGCGACCAGGTGCGCCGTCGGATCGGGCTGGTGTTCCAGCAGCAGACGCTGGATCTGCAGCTCACCGCCGAGCAGAACCTCCGCTTCCACGCCGAGCTGTACGGGCTCTCCCGGGCCGACGCCGACCGGCGCATCGGGGAGGTCCTGGAGATGGTCGCGCTGACCGACCGCCGCTCCGACGTCGTCCAGCGGTTCTCCGGGGGCATGAAGCGGCGGCTGGAGATCGCCCGCGGCCTCGTGCACGCCCCGCAGGTGCTCTTCCTCGACGAGCCCACCATCGGGCTGGACCCGCAGACCCGCGCCGCCATCTGGGACTACCTCCACGACCTGCGCCGGACGACGGAGATCACCGTCTTCGTCACCACGCACTACATGGACGAGGCCGAGCACTGCGACCGGATCGCGATCATGGACCACGGCGAGGTGGTCGTCGAGGACACCCCCGAGGCGCTGAAGTCCAGCATCGGCACCGACCGCATCGCCCTGCGCACCGACGACGACGAGCTGGCCATCGCCCGCGTCCGCGAGCGCCTGGGCATCGAGGCCGGCGTCCACGAGGGGCAGGTGACCCTCGCCGTCGCCCAGGGCGCGCAGGTCGTGCCCCGGCTGTTCACCGAGCTCGGCGTCGGCATCCGCTCGGTCACCGTCACGCGGCCGAGCCTGGACGACGTCTTCCTGACCTACACCGGCCGCACCATCCGCGACTCCGAGGGGGCCGGCCCGGCCGGGTTCCCGTTCGCCGGGAGGCGATGACATGACCACGACCCGACCCGAGACCGCGGCACCCGCCCCGCTCACCGAGGTCCGCAGCGACCTGGCCCACGAGCTGCGCGCCACCTGGGTGGTCATGCGCCGCGAGCTCATCCGGCTGCGTCAGGACCGCGCGCGGATCCTCACCATGCTGCTGCAGCCGGTGCTGTTCATCTTCGTCATGGGCACCGGGCTGGCCAGCATCGTCGACACCGGCGGGAGCACGGACTTCCGCACGTTCCTCTTCCCCGGCGTCCTGGCGACGTCGGTGCTGTTCACCGCCGCGTTCGCCGGCATCTCGCTGGTGTGGGACCGGGAGTTCGGGTTCCTGCGCGAGATGATGGTGGCCCCCATCTCCCGCGCGGCGATCATCTGGGGCAAGTGCCTGGGGGGCGCCGTCGTCGCCACCGTGCAGAGCCTCGTGCTCGTCGCACTCATGGGCACCGTCGGCATCCCCTACGCGCCGGTGCTGATCCTCCAGCTGGTCGCCTGCCTGTTCCTCGGGTCGCTGCTGCTGACCGCGCTGGGCGTGCTGCTGTCGACCCGGATCACGACCATCCAGACGGCGATGCCGGTCAGCCAGCTGCTGATCATGCCGATGATGTTCCTGTCGGGCGCGCTCTTCCCGATCTCCGGGCTGCCCGACTGGCTGGCGGTGCTGACCCGGCTCAACCCGCTGACCTACGTGGTGCAGCCCATGCGGTACTTCGTGCTGGAGCACCTGTCGCTGACCGCTGAGGAGCGCGAGCGGTTGGTGCCGGTGCTCACCTGGTTCGGCTGGGAGGTGCCGGTGGGGGTGCAGCTGCTCACCGTCGCCGTCATCACCCTCGGCCTGGTCGCCCTCGCGGCGCGGGTCTTCAAGACGACGGAGTAGGAGGACCCCCAGGAGGACCCCCCAGAAGGACCCCCAGAAGGACCCCGTCGCCCCCCGCCACTCGCAGGCTCGCGGCGGGACCCTGCGACGGGGCCGCCTGACCCCTCGCAGGCTCGCGGCGGGCCTCGGAACGGGGTCTCCCTAAGCTCCAGCGGTGACCTCCCTCGCCGGTGCCGTGTGGCCGGACCTCCCGCAGCGGCCGCTGCTGCTCGTGCCGCTGGGCGCGGTCGAGCAGCACGGCCACCACCTGCCGCTGGCCACCGACACCACGGTCGCGTGCACGGTGGCCGAGGCGGCGGTCGCCGAGCTGGACGGCGCGCTGTTGGCACCCGCCCTGGCCTACGGCGCGAGCGGTGAGCACGAGGGCTTCCCCGGCACCGTCTCCATCGGCACCGAGGCGCTCACCGGGCTGCTGGTCGAGTACGGCCGCTCGGCGTGCCGGTGGGCCGGCCGCCTGGTGCTGGTCAACGGCCACGGCGGCAACCTCGACGCGCTGCGCACCGCCGGGCGGCGGTTGCGCGACGAGGGGCGCGACGTCGCCTGGTTCCCCTGTGGCGTGCCCGGGGCCGACGCGCACGCCGGGCGCACCGAGACGTCGGTGATGTTGCACGTGGAACCCGCGCTGGTGCGCACCGACCGCGCGGTTGCCGGGGACACCACCCCGATCGCCGAGCTGCTGCCGCGGCTGCGCGCCGAGGGGGTGCGCGAGGTGAGCCCCACCGGGGTGCTCGGCGACCCGGCGGGTGCGTCGGCCGAGGAGGGCGCCGAGCTCCTGGCCACGATGGCCGCCCGGCTCGGGGCCGCCGTCCGGGCGTGGGACGTCGACCCCACCGGTCGGTTGAGGGGCTGATCCCGGCCGCGGTTAGGGTCGCCGGCATGGGCGCACCGTCGGGTTGGCTGGTCGTCGTCGACTACCAGGAGGTCTTCCGCGACACGTCCTCGCCGTGGACGACGCCGCGTTTCGACGAGATCCGCCCGCGCATCCGGTCGCTCGTGGAGGCCTTCGGCGAACGCGTCGTCTTCACCCGGTTCGTCGTCCCGGAGCAGCCGGAGGGCGCCTGGGTCGACTACTACAAGGAGTACGCCTACTTCACCGAGCCGCACGCCATCCCGCTGTTCCAGCTGTCGGAGGACCCGGGCGACCGGCCCGTCATCGACGCCCCGACCTTCGGCAAGTGGGTGCCCGAGGTGGCCGAGCTGGTCGGGGAGGGTCCGGTCACCGTCGCCGGCGTCGCCACCGACTGCTGCGTGCTGTCCACCGTGCTGCCCGCGGCCGACGCCGGCGTGCGCGTGCGGGTGGTCTCGGACGCCTGCGCCGGGGCCGACGACGAGTCGCACGACGACACCATGCGGATCCTCGGCTGCTACGCGCCCCTGGTCGAGGTGACCACGACCGCGGAGGTCCTCGCGGCGGGATGACGCCCGCCCCCGCGGTCCCGGCGCCGCCCTCCGCCCGGCTCCCCGACGGCTTCGCCGTCCGGCTGGACCCCCGGACCAGGCGCAGGGACGGCGGGACGGCGCTGCTCGGGGGCTCCCCGCTGCGGCTGCTCCGGCTGCTGCCGAGGGCCCGCGACCTGCTGCGGGGTGACCGGCTGGTGGTCCGGGACGCCACGACCGCCGCGCTCGCCGCCCGGCTGCTCGACAGCGGCCTCGCCCACCCAGCCCTCGCCCACCCAGCCCTCGCCCACCCGGACCTCCCCGGCGCCGCGGCGGCCGGCCTCACCGTCGTCGTCCCGGTCAAGGACCGCCCCGCCGCGGTCGACCGGCTGCTGGCCGCGCTGCGCGCCGACCCCGCCACCGTGGCGGTGCCGGTCCTCGTGGTGGACGACGGCTCCGCCGACCCCGGGACCCTCGCGCGGGTCGCGACCCGGCACGGTGCCCGCGTGCTGCGGCACGAGGAGAGCCGCGGCCCGGCCGCCGCCCGCAACGCCGGCCTGGCCGCGGCCACCACCGACCTGGTCGCGTTCCTCGACTCGGACTGCGTGCCGCGGCCGGGGTGGGCCACGGTGCTCGCCCCGCACGCGGCCGACCCCCGCCTGGCGCTGGTCGCGCCGCGGATCACCGCGCTGCCCCCGCGCGGCGCCGGCTGGGTGGACCGCTACGAGACGGCGGTCAGCGCGCTGGACATGGGGGCGCACCCCGCGCCGGTGACCGCCGGGACGGCGGTGTCGTACGTGCCCAGCGCCGCGCTGCTGGCCCGCCGCACGGCGCTCGGCGACGGCTTCGACGAGTCGATGCGGGTGGCCGAGGACGTCGACCTGGTCTGGCGGCTCACCGCCGCCGGCTGGCGGGTGCGCTACGAGCCCGCGGCCGAGGTCGCCCACGAGCACCCCTCGGCGACGGGCGAGTGGCTGCGCCGCCGCGCCTTCTACGGCACCGGGGCCGCGCTGCTGGCGGTGCGGCACGGTGCTGCGGTGGCCCCCGTCGTCGTCTCGCCGTGGTCGGCGCTGGCCTGGGGCCTGCTCCTGACCGGCCGTCGACCGGCGGTCGCGGCCGCGGGCGGGGCGCTGGCCGTCACGGCCATCCGGCTGGCGCGGCGGCTGGCCCGGCCGGGGGAGCCGCCGCCCCTCGGGCTGGCGGCCGCCCTGGTGCTGCGCGGCAGCGCGTCTGCCGGGCGCACCCTGGCCCGCAGCGCCACCCGGCACCACTGGCCGCTGGCGCTGGCCGCGGCGGTGGTGTCCCGGCGGGCCCGGCGGACGGTGGTCGCGGCGGCCGCCGCCGACGCCGTCCTCGCCTGGTGGCCGCACCGGCGCGCGGTCGGCCTGCTGCGCTTCGCCGCGGCCCGGCGGCTGGAGGACCTCGCCTACGGCACCGGGCTGTGGGCAGGTGCCCTCCGCGCGCGCGACCCCCGCGCCCTGCTGCCCGCGGCCCCGCCCCCGATGGCCCCACCGCGCCGGCCCGCCGCGCGCTGAGACGGCCGGAGGCTGCCTGGTGGAAAGCCGCGCGAGGGGCCACGATGCAGGCGATGAGCCCGAGCCCGTGGACGACGCCGTGACGCTGGTCAACCCCTGGCTCGCGCTGCCCGAGGGACGCCCCGACCCCGCCCACGCCCGGCGGCTCCGGGCCGCCCACGAGGCCCTGGTCACCCGGGGCGGTCCACCGGCCGGCGGCTCGGTGCGCGCCGTCGTCTGGGACTCCTGGCGCCGATGTCTCGGCAGCGGTGTCGACCCCGACGGCACCGCGCCCCCGGTCGACCTCCTCGACGACGACCTGCTGGTCCACCGCGCCGCGCACCCGCTGGCCCCGGTACTGCCGGTGATCCGCCGGCTGCTGGTCGAGGACGCCGAGGCCGACCAGATGATCGTCGCGGTGACCGACGCGGCCGGCCGGATGCTGTGGGTGGAGGGCGACCGGCGGCTGCGGTCGCGCGCCGAGGCCCTGAACTTCGTCGAGGGCGCCCGCTGGTCGGAGGAGGTCGCCGGCACCAACGCCCCCGGCACCGCGCTGGCCCTCGACCACGCCGTCCAGATCTACGGCAGCGAGCACTTCCGCCGTCCGGTGCAGAACTGGAGCTGCTCGGCCGCGCCGGTGCACGACCCGGTGACCGGCGTCCTGCTCGGCGCCATCGACGTCACCGGCGGCGACCACGTGGCCAGCCCGCACGTGCTCACGCTGGTCCGGGCGACCGTGGCCGCGGTCGAGTCCGAGCTGCGCTGGCTGCACCGCGAGCAGACCGCCCGGCGTCCCGCTCCGCCCGCGCCCCGGCCGGCCGCCCCGCGGCTGGAGGTCCTGGGCCGGGAGCGCGCCCGCCTCCGGCTGCCCGCAGGCCCCGTCGAGCTGTCGCTGCGCCACTCCGAGCTCCTGCTGCTGCTCGCCGAGGCCGCCGTCACCGGCCGCGGCCGCACCGCCGAGCAGCTGGCGGCCGAGTGCCACGGCGGGGAGGCCGCGCCGGTGACCGTGCGGGCCGAGCTGTCCCGCCTGCGCCGGCTGGTCGGCACCGACCTCCTCGGCTCCCGGCCGTACCGGCTGCTCGAGCCGCTGGAGACCGACCTGGACCAGGTGCGCCGGCTGCTGGGCCGCGGCGCGGTCGGCGCCGCGCTGGAGCGCTACGCCGGCGCGGTGCTGCCGCGCTCGGCCGCGCCCGGCGTCGTGACCGCCCGCGAGCGGGTCACGGCCCTCCTGCGGCAGGCGGTCCTGGCCAGCCGCCGCCCGGAGCTGCTGCTGCGCTACAGCCGGCTGCCCGAGGCCCAGGACGACGTCGCGGTGTGGCAGACCTGCCTGGAGTGGCTGCCGCCGGGCGCCCCCCACCGGCCCGCGGTCGCCGCGCACCTGCACCGCCTCCGCCGGGCACCCCGCGCGCCGCTGCGCCTGCACTGAGGAAGGACCCCCTGCCCCCCACCGCTCGCAGGCTCGCGGCGGGACCCTGTAGGGGGCCAGGGGCGATGGGGTGACCCCTGCCCCCACCGCTCGCAGGCTCGCGGCGGGACCCTGCAGGGGGCCAGGGGCGATGGGGTGACCCCTGCCTCCCACCGCTCGCAGGCTCACGGCGGGACCCTCCAGGAGGCCGTCGTCGGGAATGTCCCCGACGGGGCGGGACTTGGCACCGACACGTGAGCGCACCGCCGGACGTCCCCCTGCCCTCCACCCGGCGGGTCGTCGCCGCGGTCGTCGCCCTCGCCCTGGGCGGCTTCGCGATCGGCACCACCGAGTTCGTCACGATGGGCGTCCTGCCCGACATCGCCGCGGGGATCGGGGTCGACATCCCCACCGCGGGCCACGTCATCTCCGCGTACGCGCTGGGGGTCGTGGTCGGCGCGCCGGTGATCGCCGCGCTGGGCGCCCGGCTGCCCCGCCGCGCCCTGCTGGTCGGGCTGATGGCCGCGTTCCTCGTCGGCAACGTGGGCAGCGCGCTGGCGCCCGGCCAGGCCTCGCTGCTGCTGGCCCGGTTCGTCAGCGGCCTGCCGCACGGTGCGTACTTCGGCGTCGCCTCGCTGGTCGCCGCGGCCCTGGTGCCGCCCCAGTTGCGCGGCCGGGCGGTCAGCTCGGTGATGCTGGGCCTGGCGGTGGCCAACGTCGCGGGGGTGCCGGCGGCCACCTGGCTCGGGCAGCAGCTGGGCTGGCGGGCGGCCTACTGGGCGGTCGTCGTCCTCGCCGCCGTCACGGTGTGCGCGGTCCTCGCGGTGGTGCCGTCCGCGCCGGGCCGGCCGGACGCCGGGGTGGCCACCGAGCTGGCCGCGCTGCGCCGTCCGCAGGTGCTGCTGACCCTGCTCGTGGCCACGGTCGGCTTCGGCGGGATGTTCGCCGTCTACAGCTACATCGCGCCGGTCACCACCGAGGTGACGGGGCTGCCGCGGGGTGCGGTCCCGTGGGTGCTGCTGGTCTACGGCGCCGGCGGCGTCGTGGGCACCGCACTGGGCGGCCGGCTGGCCGACCTCGCGCTGTTCCGCTCGCTGGTGGGGGCCATGGTCACCGTCGGGCTGGTACTGGCGCTGTTCCCCGCCCTCGCGGGCTCGGCCGCGGGCCTGCTGGGCGGGGCCTTCCTGCTCGCCGCGACCGCGTCGGTCCTCGTCGTGACCCTGCAGCTGCGGCTCATGGAGGTGGCCGGCGACGCGCAGATGCTCGGCGCCGCGCTCAACCACTCGGCCCTCAACGCCGCCAACGCCCTCGGCGCCTGGCTCGGCGGCGTGGTCATCGCCGCCGGCCTGGGCTGGACCTCCCCCGCGGTGGTGGGCGCGGGCCTGGCCGCCGTCGGGCTGGCCGCGCTGACGGCCTCGGCGGTGCTTCGCCGCCGCGAGCGGCGCGCCGGGCCGGTGCGGACGGCGCCCGCACCGGCCCCGGCGGGGGGCTAGAGCGTCTCGGCGAACAGCGGGACCGCGTTCTCCAGCGCGTACTCGATGCCGAGCGGGGTGCCGCTGGAGAAGGCGCTGACCAGCTCCTGGTCCTCGAGGACGAGCGCGTGGCCCTGCTGGACCGACGGCAGCGTGCCCCAGACGGGGTTCGAGGTGATGGCGCCGGCCTCCACGAAGATCGGGAAGACGACGGTCAGCGGCGCGTCGAGCAGCGACACCTGCTCGTCGCTGACCGACACGAAGAAGTTGGTGCCGGACAGCTCCTGGATCGCGGGCTTGTTGACGAAGCCGAGCTGCTCCATGAAGTCCACCCGCGAGTCGCCGCGGACGTAGGCGCCGAAGCCCTCGGAGGTGTAGGCCGCCACGGCCACCTCGGTGCCGTCGAACTCGGGGTGCGCGGCGGCGGCCTCGGTGAACTGCTGGTCGATGTCGGCCTCGAGCTGCTGCGCCTCCTCGACCTTGCCCAGCGCCTGGCCGACCAGCTCGAGCTGCTGCTGCCAGGTGGTCTGGTAGGGGCCGGCGCCCTCGGGCTGGCCGATGGTCGGCGCGATCTGCTCGAGCAGGTCGTAGCGCTCCTGCGTGGCGGCCGACCGGGTGTCGAGGATCAGGTCGGGCTCCAGCGCGGCGATCGCCTCCAGGCTCGGCTCCAGGGTGTCGATCAGCTCCGGGGCCTCGTCGTAGCGGCCCTCCGCCCACGGGCCGACGCCCTCGCCGCCGAAGCCCAGCCAGTCGCTGGCCCCGACCGGCTGGACACCGAGGGCCAGCGCCGTCTCGGCGTCCGACCAGCCCAGCGCGACGACGCGGGTCGGCTCCTCCTCGACGGTCACGTCGCCGAAGGCGGTGGCGACGGTGACCGGGAAGGCCCCGGACGACGCCCCGGAGGACGCCGCGACGTCGCCCCCGTCCTCCGCCGGGTCGGAGCCGCAGCTGGTGGCCAGGAGGGCGACGGCGAGCAGCGCGGCGCCACGCAGGACGGGACGGGAACGCATCAGGACTCCTCGGTGCGGTCAGTAGGTGAGGCTCACCTAACACCTGTCCCGGCACGAGCGGGTCACGGGGGTGCGGCCGGGCGTGCTGCAACGGCCCTGCAACGTTGTCCGGCGGCGCGAGTCGGGACGACGCGCCATAGGGACCTCCGCAGATGCGGACCGTCAAGCGTCCTCGTTCCGCTGTAGCGGAGACGATCTCACGTGCCGCGCAGGTAAGCGTGGCCTAAGTCACTCACCCGTTGCCAGACTCCGCCTCCAGGTGGCTTCGCCACACGACCCCTGCAACGAAGCGGAGGATCCGTGACACAGATCAACGTGCGGGTCGACGGGGTGTCCTACACCGACGACGTCGAACCGCGGACCCTGCTCGTCCACTACCTGCGTGAACAGCTCGGCAAGGTCGGCACCGTCGTCGGCTGCGACACCAGCAACTGCGGCGCCTGCACCGTCCACCTCGACGGCGCCGCGGTGAAGTCCTGCACCGTGCTCGCCGTCCAGGCCGACGGCAGCGAGGTCACCACCATCGAGGGGCTGGCCCGGGAGGGCGAGCTGCACCCGGTGCAGAAGGCGTTCCACGAGATGCACGGCCTGCAGTGCGGGTTCTGCACCCCGGGGATGATCATGGCGTCGGTCGACCTGCTCAAGGAGAACCCCGACCCCAGCGAGACCGAGGTGCGCGAGGGCATCGAGGGCAACCTCTGCCGCTGCACCGGCTACCAGAACATCGTCCGCGCGGTGCGGCACGCCGCCGCCGAGATGCGCGGCAGCGGGGGCGCCGAGGTGCCGTCCGCCCGCTCGGAGGCCGGGGACACGGCCGCCGCTGACACCGTGGTGGTGCAGGCATGACGATCACCGAGGACGCCGCCGACCTGGCCCCCGCCAAGGAGGTCGGAAAGGCCCGCCGCCGCAAGGAGGACGCCCGGCTCATCACCGGCCGGACGACGTGGACCGACAACATGGTCCTGCCGGGGATGCTGCACATCGCCGTCGTCCGCAGCCCCGTCGCCCACGCCAAGATCACGAACGTCGACGTCTCGGCCGCGAAGCAGGCCCCCGGCGTCGTCGCGGTCTACACCGGCCGGGACCTCGCCGAGGAGCAGGGCTCCATCCCCTGCGCGTGGCCGGTGACGCCGGACATGGTCAACCCCGGGCACCCCTCCGTCGCCGTGGAGGAGGTCAACCACGTCGGGGAGGCCGTCGCCGTCATCGTCGCCCGCAGCCGGGCCGCCGCGGCCGACGCCCTCGAACTGGTGGACGTCGACTACTCCCCGCTACCCCCGGTGCTGGACATGGAGGAGGCGGTCAAGGGCGAGGCGGACCTCTGCCACGACCACATCGAGTCCAACACCGCGTACCACTTCGTCTTCGACGCGGGCGAGGCCGGCACCGGCGCCGACACCGAGCAGGCCTTCGCCGACGCCGACGTCGTGGTCAGCCGCCGCTTCGTCAACCAGCGGCTGATCCCGGCCTTCATGGAGCCGCGCTCGGTCGTCGTCCAGCCGCAGGGCGACAACTTCACCATGTGGTCGGCCACCCAGATCCCGCACGTGCTGCGGGTGATGCTGGCGATGGTCACCGGCGTCCCGGAGCACAAGCTCCGGGTCATCGCCCCCGACGTCGGTGGTGGCTTCGGCGGGAAGCTGCAGGTCAACCCCGAGGAGGTCATCGCCCTCCTGGTGGCCCGGCGGCTGGGCAAGCCGGTCAAGTGGACCGAGACCCGCAGCGAGTCGCTGATGACCGCCCACCACGGCCGCGACCAGATCCAGTACATCGACGTCGCCGCCGACCGCGAGGGCAACGTCAAGGGCCTCAAGGTGCGGCTGCTGGCCGACATGGGCGCCTACCTGCGGCTGATCACCCCGGGCGTCCCGGCGCTGGGCGCGTTCATGTTCCCGGCGATCTACAAGTTCCCGGCCTACCGGTTCGAGTGCGACGGCGTCTTCACCAACAAGGTGCCCACCGACGCCTACCGCGGCGCCGGCCGGCCGGAGGCGACCTTCGCCATCGAGCGGATCATGGACGAGCTCGCCGTCGAGCTGGGCATGGACCCGTTGGAGCTGCGCCGGAAGAACTGGATCCAGGCCCAGGAGTTCCCGTTCACCACGGTCGCGGGCCTGGAGTACGACAGCGGCGACTACGACGCCGCCACCCGGCAGGCGCTGGAGCTGATCGGCTACGACGAGCTGCGCGAGGAACAGCGCCGCCGCCGCGAGTCGAACGACCCGGTGCAGCTGGGCATCGGATTCTCCACGTTCACGGAGATGTGCGGCCTGGCGCCGTCCCGGGTGCTGGGTTCGCTGTCCTACGGGGCCGGCGGCTGGGAGTCGGCGTCCATCCGGATGCTGCCCACGGGCAAGGTCGAGGTCGTCACCGGCTCGACGCCGCACGGCCAGGGCCACGAGACGGCGTGGAGCCAGCTGGTCGCCGACCAGCTCGGCGTCCCCTTCGAGGACGTCGAGGTGCTGCACGGCGACACCGCGGTGGCCCCCAAGGGCATGGACACCTACGGCTCCCGGTCCCTGGTGGTCGGCGGGACGGCGGTGGTCAAGGCCGCGGAGAAGGTCGTCGCGAAGGCCCGCAAGGTCGCCGCGCACCTGCTCGAGGCCAGCGAGGACGACCTCGAGTTCGCCGACGGCAAGTTCTCGGTGCGCGGCACGCCCGGCACGAGCATGGGCATCCAGGAGATCGCCCTGGCGGTCTTCGCGGCGCACGACTACCCGGAGGACGTCGAGCCGTCGATCGACGCGGACGCCACCTACGACCCGGCCAACTTCTCCTTCCCCCACGGCACACACATCTGCGCCATGGAGGTCGACACCGAGACCGGCATGGTCACGATCCGCAAGTACGCCTGCGTGGACGACGTCGGCACGATCGTGAACCCGCTGATCGTCGAGGGGCAGGTGCACGGCGGGCTGGCGCAGGGGATCGCCCAGGCGCTGTACGAGGAGGCCGTCTACGACGCCGACGGCAACCTCACCACCGGCACGTTCGTCGACTACCTGGTGCCGTCGGCGGCCGACCTGCCGCACTTCGACACCGGTAACACGGTGCACGAGGCGCCGGGCAACCCGATCGGGGCCAAGGGCGTCGGCGAGGCCGGCTGCATCGCCAGCACGCCCGCGGTGGTCAACGCCGCCCTCGACGCCCTCCGGCCGCTGGGGGTGAGCGACATCCGCATGCCGCTGACGCCGGAACGGGTGTGGCGGGCCATCCACCAGGGCGGGGACGGCGGCGACCGCGCCACCGCCGGCACCAACGCCTACGGCGGGGCGCAGACCGAGACCACCGCCGGCGTCTCCACCCCGCAGTCGTCCCTCGGAGGTGACCGGTGATCTGCCGATTCGACGAAGGAGAAGCGCCGTGATCCCCGCTCCGTTCGCGTACGCCCGGCCGACGACCGTCGACGAGGCGCTGCAGGCCATCGCCGACGGCGGCGAGGACGTGAAGATCCTGGCCGGCGGCCAGTCGCTGATCCCGGTCATGCGGCTGCGCCTGGCCGCGCCCGAGACGGTCGTCGACCTGTCGCGGGTGAGCGAGCTGCGCGGCGTCCGGGACGACGGCGACGCGATCGTCATCGGGGCCATGACCACGCACCATGACGTGCTGGTCGACCCCCTGATCGCGCAGCACGCGCCGCTGATCGCCGAGGCCACCGAGACCGTCGCCGACCGGCAGGTGCGGGCACGCGGCACCTTCGGCGGCGCGCTGGCGCACGCCGACCCGGCCGGTGACCTGCCGGCCGTGGCGCTCGCGCTGGACGCCGAGTTCGTGATCGCCGGCCCCGGCGGGGCGCGGCGCACGGTGCCCGCGGCGGACTTCTTCGTCGACTACCTCACCACCGCGCTGGAGGAGGGGGAGCTGCTCGTCGAGATCCGCGTCCCCAAGCTGGCCGGGCAGTGGGGCATGCACTACGAGAAGTTCAACCGGGTGGCGCAGGCCTGGTCGATCGTCGCGGTGGCCGCGGCGGTCCGCCGCGAGGACGGGCGCATCGCGGAGGCCCGGATCGGGCTGACCAACATGGGCCCGACCCCGCTGCGCGCCAGAGCCGCCGAGGCCGCCCTGGCGGGGGCGGCGGCCAGCGCGGACGCCATCGCGGCGGCGGCGCAGGCGGCCGCGGAGGGCACCAGCCCGAGCAGCGACCTCAACGCGCAGGCCGACTACCGCCAGCACCTGGCGCAGGTGCTGACTCGCCGTGCGGTGACCACCGCCGCCGGGTTGTAGCGTCGGTCACCCGCCCCCGGAACCGCCCAGTCCCTCTCGGCCGGCCCGCCCCTCGGGGCGGACCGGCCGAGCCACGTAGCCCAGGAGGTCGCACCGTGCAGTTGGAGAACTCGTTCACCGTCCCCGTGCCCATCGACGAGGCCTGGCGGGTGCTGCTGGACATCGAGCGGATCGCGCCGTGCATGCCCGGCGCCGCCCTGGACTCGGTCACCGGCGACGACTTCACCGGCCGGGTGAAGGTCAAGCTCGGCCCGATCAACCTCACCTACCAGGGCAAGGCCTCCTTCATCGAGAAGGACGAGGCCGCGCACAAGGCGGTCATCGACGGCCGTGGCAAGGACCAGCGCGGCAACGGCACCGCGTCCGCGCTGATCACCGCCCAGTTGAAGGCCGAGGGCGACACCACGCGGGTGGACGTCCTCACCGACCTCAACATCACCGGCCGGCCCGCCCAGTTCGGCCGCGGCGTCATGACCGACGTCGGGAACAAGCTGCTGGGGCAGTTCGCCGACAAGCTCGCCGCCCAGCTCGGGGCCGGCGACGAGCAGGCCGCCGCGACCCCGCCCCCGGCCGGTGCGGCCGCGACGGCGGCCGGCGTGGCCGAGGAGGTCGCCGCCTCCGTCGAGCAGGTGCCCGGCGACGGCGCCGCGGCCACGGCGACGCGCAACGCGGCGTCGGCGGCCCGGGAGTCCGCCGCGGCCGCGGCGGACAAGGCCGCCGGTGACACCACCTCGGTGAGCACCCCGGCCGGCCCGTCCGCGACCCCGGCGTCCACCCCGGCGGTGCCGGCCACCGCCGCTCCGGGCGCCGCGGCCCCGGCCACGGTGGCGAGCACCCCGGCCGGCCCGGCCGCCACGCCCGCCAGCACCCCGGCCCGGTCGCCCCAGGCCGAGCCCGAGCCGATCGACCTGCTCGAGGTCGCCGGCGGCGCGGCGATGGCCCGCTACGCGACGCCGCTGGCCGGCGTCGCCGCGGTGCTGCTGGTGATCACGCTGATCGTGCGCCGGCGCCGCCGCCGCTGAGCCCGTCGGGTGGGGTCGCCGGCGAGGTCAGCCGGCGACCCCGCCCAGGCCGTCCACGGCCGCCGCGGCGACGACGTCCGGCGCCGCCTTGAGCGCGTGGTCGCCGGGCACGGCGTAGACCGAGGCGCCGGCCCGGCCGGACAGGACGGCGGCGACGTCCTCGGGGCCGCCGAACGCGTCCCGCTCGCCCTGCACCACGACCAGCGGCACCTCGACCGCGGTCAGTTCCCCGGCGCGGCTCTTCTCGGGCCTGCCCGGCGGGTGCAGCGGGAACGCCAGACACAGCACCGCCGCGGCCTCCTGCGCCGCCGCCGTCCGGCAGGCCACCCGCGCCCCGGCGCTGCGGCCGCCCAGCACCAGGGGCCCGGTCAGCCGGCCGCCGTACCGCAGCGCGTCGAGGACGGCGGTCCAGGCGAGGTCGAGCCGGGCCGGCGCCGGCGCGATCCGCTTCCCCGCGACCCGCCAGGGCTGCTCGACGCGCAGCACCCGCCAGCCGGCCGCCGCGGCGGAGGTGGTGACGGCCAGCAGGTCGGCGGACTCGATGCCGCCGCCGGCGCCGTGGCCCAGCACGAGGGTGCCGAGGGTGCCGTCGGCCGGTTCGGTGGTGGTGACCCGGGCCGGGCCGAGCGGGGTGGGCAGGTCGGTCATGCGGGGAGGGCGAGCAGCGCGTCCACGGCGCCGGTGACGTCCTCGGCGACGAGCGCGGCCGGGTCGTACACCCCGGGGTAGGCCCGCTCGGTGCGCGGGAACCAGGCGGCGGACAGGCCCGCCCGCAGCGCCCCGTGCACGTCCCACGCGTGGGCGGCGACCAACGCCATCCGCTCCGGGGCCACGTCGCAGACGCCGGCCGCCCACAGGTACACCTCGCGGGCGGGCTTCCAGGCGCGGATGACCTCGCTGGACAGCGAGCGCTCCACCAGCGCCCCCACCCCACCGCGCTCGAGCCCGGCCTCGGCGACGCCCGGCGAGCCGTGGGTGAGGGTCACCACCCGCACGCCCGCGGCGGTGAGCCGGCGCAGCGCGGGCTCGACGTCCGGGTGCGGTGCCAGCTCGAGGAACGCCTCGGCGACCCGCGTGCGGTCGCCGTCGGGGAGGTCGCTGACCTGGGCGAGGGCCGCGTCGAAGGCGTCCCGGAAGCGGCACCAGGTGCCGGCCGCCGCGGTGGCGAAGCCGGTGAGCAGGGTGCGCGCGAAGACGGTGCCGAGCAGGTCGGCGGGCTGGCCGAGCTCCACCAGGGCGGCCCGCACGGGGGCCAGGTCGAGCAGGGTCTCGTTGACGTCGAAGGCGACGACGTCCGGACGGCGGAGGGGAGCGCTCACGCCTCGCGCCGGTCGGCGTCGTCGGCCGGGGCCGTCGTCGAGGGCTCGGTCGCCGGGCGGTCGGCGGTGGTGGTCCGACCGGCAGCGGCGCGGGTGCGGCGGTGCCGGCGGACGTCCTTGGCCCGCTTGTAGACCAGCCAGGCCAGCCCCACGGTGACGGCGGCGACGACGGCGTAGTCCAGGTACTTGAGGTTGTCGCGGACGAAGTCGCCGGCCGCCACGCCCAGCCCGATGAGCACGCTGTTCCAGATCAGGCTGCCGCCGGCGGTGAAGAGCAGGAACTGGCCGAACGGCATCCGCACGACACCGGCCGGCACGGAGATGAAGCTGCGCACGATCGGCACCATGCGGCCGAAGAACACCGCCGAGCGCCCGTGCCGCTCGAACCAGGCGAAGGTCCTGTCGACGTCCGCGGTCTCCACCAGTGGCAGGCGGTCGAGGAACGCGTGCGAGCGGCGCGGCCCGAGTGCCCGGCCGACGTAGTAGAAGAAGATCGCCCCGAGGACCGACCCGAGCGTGGCGCACAGGACCACCGGGACGATCGTCATCCGGCCCTCGTTGATCAGCACGCCGGCCGCACCGAGCACGGCCTCGCTCGGGATCGGCGGGATGACCGTCTCGAGCAGGATGGACAGGCCCACGCCCACCGGCCCCAGCTTCTCCACCATGTCGAGCAGGAAGCCGGTGATGCCGCCCTGGTCGGAGGAGGCGGCGGCGAGGAACGACATGGCTCCACGGTAACGGCGCGGTCACGGGAGGGCCGGGACGGCAGGGGTAGCTTCGCCACCCATGCGCCAGCGCTTCACCGCCCGGGCCGTCGTCGTGGGGGACCGGGCCGGCACGGTGGTCCCCGACGCGGTGGTCGACGTCGACGACGGCACGATCGCCTGGGTCGGCGCGGCGGCGGACGCCCCGCCCGCCGGGGACGCCGAGGTCGTCGCCCTGCCGGGAGTGCTGACGCCGGGGCTGGTCAACGTCCACTCGCACGCGCCGATGGTGCTGTTCCGCGGCCAGGCCGAGGGGCTGCCGCTGGAGCGCTGGCTGCGCGAGGTCATCTGGCCGCGGGAGGCCCGGCTCACCCCCGAGGACGTCGAGGTCGCGATGACCGCGGCCTCGGCGGAGATGCTGCGAGGCGGGGTCACCACGAGCGTGGAGATGTACTTCTCGCCCGAGCGGATCGCCGCCGCGGTCGGCCGGACCGGGGCGCGGGCCGTGGTCGCGACCCCGCTCATCCCGCTGCCCGGGATGCCGCCGCCGGCCGAGCAGCTGGCCCACGCGGTGGACCTCGCCGCCGGCGCCCCGCACGACGGCGCCATCGAGTACGGCATCGGGCCGCACGCGGCCTACACGCTCCCCCTGCCGGTGCTGCGCGACGCCGCGGCCGCCGCACGCGAGCACGGCCTGCTGCTGCACCTGCACGTGGCCGAGACCGTCGTCGAGGACGCCGACCTGCTGGCCGCCCACGGGCTCTCGACACCCGCGCTGCTGGCCGCCCACGACGTCCTCGGTGGCCGGGTGCTCGCCGCCCACTGCGTGCACCTCGACGAGGGCGACCTGGAGCTGTGGCGCGAGTACGACGTCGCCGTCGCGCACTGCCCGGCCAGCAACGCGAAGCTGGCCAGCGGCATCGCGCCGGTCCGGGCGATGCTCGACCGCGGCATCCGGGTCGGGCTCGGCACCGACGGGCCGGCGTCCAACGACGGGCTGGACCTGCTGGCCGACGTCCGGCTGGCCGCGCAGCTGGCCCGGCTGCGGGAGCGTTCGGCCACCGCACTGACCGCGGCCGAGGCGTTCTGGCTGGCCACCGGTGCCGCCGCCGACGCCATCGGCCGGCCCGACCTGGGGCAGCTCGCCGTCGGGCGGCAGGCCGACCTCGTGCACGTCGACACCCGTGACCTGCTGTTCGAGCCGGTGGGGGACGTCGAGGACGTGCTCACCCACCTGGTCTGGTCCGGCGCCTCCCGGCTGGTGCGCGACACCTGGGTGGGCGGCCGGCAGGTGGTGCGCGACGGCGCCTGCACCACGGTGGACGCCGAGGCGCTGCGGGCCGAGGTCGCCGAGCGCGCGGCCCGCCTCAGCGGAGGCTGAGCGTGCACGTTTCCTGCGCTGTGGGCCTCCGCTACGGCGCCTCCGCTACGGCCGGAGGGAGATGGTCTCGCCGCGGGTCACGGTGCGCAGCTCGCCCGGGGCGCGCCGGGCCGCCACCTCGCGGACGAAGTCGCCCAGCGGAGACCGGAAGCGGTCGTAGTCGTCGAAGTGGATCGGCACGGTGACCGGCGGCTTCAGCAGCTCGACGAGGTCGGCGCCCTGCCGGCCGTCCATCGTGACCGTGACGCCGAGGGCCTTGGTGCCGCCCAGGTGCGGGATGAGCACGTCGAGCGGGCCGCAGCGCTGCAGCACCTCGCCGAGCCAGGGGCGGAAGATCGTGTCGCCGCTGACGTAGCCCCGCCAGCTCACCTCGCCGCCGCGCACCAGCTCCAGCACGCTGCCCATCACCGGCGGCAGCACCTTCGCCAGCGGCCCGGGCCCGTGGACGCCGGGCACCGAGGTGATCCGCAACGTCTCGCCGTCCCGGGTCAGCTCGTGCCGCTGCCAGGGCCGCAGGTCGAGGGTGGCCCGGAAGCCGCGCCGGCCCAGCGCGGCGGCGGCCGCCTGCGTGGTCACCACGGGGGTGTCCTTGTCGAGGGTGCCGGTGGCGATGCGGTCCCAGTGGTCGGCGTGCAGGTGCGACAGCAGGATCGAGTCCAGCTGCGGCAGCTGGGCGGGCAGCAGCGCGGGGTCGGTGAGCCGCTTGGTCCACAGCCCCTTGCCGAGGTAGGCGCGCTGCCCGCGGTGCAGGAAGTTCGGGTCGGTCAGCAGGGTGAACGCGCCGATGCGCAGCAGCGTGGTGGCGTTCCCGCCGAAGGTGAGGGTGACGTCGCCGGCGGAGGACGGCGGGGGAGTGGCCATGGCCCTCGACTACCCCGCCGCCTCGCGGGTGACGCCGGGTGCCCGAGGAGCCGACAGGCCTGCGTGCTCGTGGCCACCAGCGCTCGATCGCCAGGGGTCCGCAGGACCCGGTGCGTGCGGCGGGAGCTCGACGGAGGGGAGGCCGTCCGCCCCGGCTGGTAGACAGGGCGGGTGGCTGCCTCCCGCGACGTGGACGCGTCCTTCCTCGCCCTCCCGCTCTCCGCGCTGACCGACGCGGCGCTCACCCGTGCGCTCGACCTGGGGTGCGAGCACGCCGACCTGCGGGTCGAGCGGGTCCGCACCCAGTCGATCAGCCTGCGCGACGCCCGCCTGGAGTCCCTGGCCGACGGGGAGGACCTCGGGCTGGCCGTGCGCGTGGTCCACGAGGGCACCTGGGGCTTCGCCGCCGGCGTCGTCCTCACCGCCGCGGAGGCCGTGCGGCTGGCCGAGGAGGCCGTCGCGGTGGCGCAGGTGTCCGCCGCGGTGAACAGCGACCGCGTCGAGCTCGCCCCCGAGCCGGTGTACGCCGACGCCGTGTACGTCTCCGACTACGACGTCGACCCGTTCACGGTGCCCGACGCCGAGAAGACCGGGCTGCTGACCGAGCTGTCCGAGCGGCTGCTGGCCGCCGACGGCGTCGAGCACGTGCAGACCGGCTGCACGGCGGTGAAGGAGCAGAAGTACTACGCCGACACCGCCGGCACCCGGACCCGCCAGCAGCGGGTGCGCATCCACCCCGACCTCACCGCGCTCACCGTCGACCGGTCCACCGGGGCGTTCGAGAGCATGCGCACCCTCGCGCCGCCGGTGGGGCGGGGCTGGGAGTACCTGACCGGGACCGGCTGGGACTGGCGCGGCGAGTTGGCCGAGATCCCCGAGCTGCTGCGGGAGAAGACCAAGGCGCCGTCGGTGCAGGCGGGCCGGTACGACCTGGTGGTGGACCCGTCGAACCTGTGGCTGACCATCCACGAGTCGATCGGCCACGCCACGGAGCTCGACCGCGCGCTCGGCTACGAGGCCGCCTACGCCGGCACCTCGTTCGCCACCGTCGACAAGCTCGGCTCGCTGCAGTACGGCTCGCCGATCATGCACGTCACCGGCGACCGCACCGCCGCCCACGGGCTGTCCACGGTCGGCTGGGACGACGAGGGCGTGGCCGGGCAGAGCTGGGACATCGTGCGGGACGGCGTCCTCGTCGGCTACCAGGTCGACCGCAACATGGCGCGCCTGCGCGGGCTCCCGCGGTCCAACGGCTGCGCCTTCGCCGACTCCTCCCAGCACGTGCCGATCCAGCGGATGGCCAACGTCTCGCTGCAGCCGGCGCCCGGCGGCCCCTCGACCGAGGAGGTCATCGCCGGCGTCGAGCGGGGCATCTACGTCGTCGGCGACAAGAGCTGGTCGATCGACATGCAGCGGTACAACTTCCAGTTCACCGGCCAGCGGTTCTACCGGATCGAGAACGGCCGCCTGGCCGGGCAGCTCCGCGACGTGGCCTACCAGGCGACGACGACGGAGTTCTGGGGGTCGATGGCCGTCGTCGGCGGGCCGCAGACCCACGTGCTCGGCGGTGCCCTCAACTGCGGCAAGGGCCAGCCCGGTCAGGTGGCCCCGGTCAGCCACGGCTGCCCCGTCGCCCTGTTCGAGAACGTGAACATCCTCAACACGGTGCAGGAGGCCGGCCGATGAGCTCCTCGACCCCGCAGGACGTCGTCGAGAAGGCGCTGGCCGCCTCCACCGCCGACGGGCAGGTCGCCTTCGTGGTGGAGAGCTCGCAGGCCAACCTGCGCTGGGCGGGCAACAGCCTGACCACCAACGGGTCGATGCGCTCGCGGCAGGTCGTCGTCGTCTCGTTCGTGGACGGCGGGGCCGGGATGGCGACCGGCACCGTGGCCCGCACCGGCAACCCGGACGTCGCGGAGCTGGTCGCGGCCAGCGAGCAGGCCGCCCGTGACGCGGGGCCGGCCGAGGACGCCGTGCCGCTGGTGTCGGAGACGCCGCCGGGCGCCGGGGACTGGGACGCCGACCCGGCCGAGACCTCGATCGGCGTGTTCGCCGACTTCGCCCCCGCCCTCGGGCAGGCCTTCGGTGAGGCGCGCGGCCGCGACGAGCTGCTGTTCGGCTACGCCGAGCACGCGATGGCGACCACCTACCTGGGCACCTCGACCGGGTTGCGGCTGCGGCACGACCAGCCCACCGGGCGGGTGGAGCTCAACGGCAAGAGCGCCGACATGAGCCGCTCGGTCTGGGCCGGCACCGGCACCCGGGACTTCGCCGACGTCTCGGTGGCGGCGCTGGCCGCGGAGGTGGAGCGCAAGCTCGGCTGGTCGCGGCGCCGGGTGGAGCTCCCGGCCGGCCGGTACGAGACGCTGCTGCCGCCGTCCGCGGTCAGCGACCTGATGATCTACGCCTACTGGACGATGGAGGCCCGCGACGCCGACGAGGGGCGCAACGTCTACGCCAAGGCCGGCGGCGGCAACCGGGTGGGGGAGCGGCTGGCGGCCCTGCCGCTGACGCTGCGCAGCAACCCGTTCGAGCCGGGCCTGGAGGCCGCTCCGTTCCAGGTGGTCAGCGGGTCGTCGGGGTCGGCGTCGGTCTTCGACAACGGGATGGCGACGCCGGCGGTCGACTGGATCTCCGGCGGCGTCCTCAGCAACCTCATCCGCCCGCGGGCGTGGGCCCTGAAGACGACGGCGCCGGCGACCGCCGCCGTCGACAACCTCGTGCTCGAGCTGCCCGGGGCGACCGCCACCCAGGAGGAGATGGTGGCCGCCACCGACCGCGGCCTGCTGCTGACCACGCTCTGGTACATCCGCGAGGTCGACCCGCAGACGCTGCTGCTCACCGGGCTGACCCGCGACGGCGTCTTCCTCGTCGAGGGCGGCGAGGTGACCGGCGCGGTGAACAACTTCCGGTTCAACGAGTCGCCGGTCGACCTCCTGGCCCGCATCACCGAGGCCGGTCGCACCGAGCGGACCCTCCCGCGGGAGTGGAACGACTGGTTCACGCGAGCGGCGATGCCGCCGGTGCGGGTGCCGGACTTCAACATGAGCAGCGTGTCGCCCGCCAGCTGACGCCGCCGGGAGCATCGACCGAGCGCCAGCGAGGGAGGAGCGGACCGGGGGCGGAAGCGGCGCGTGGCCACGGCCGGCTGAGGGCCGCGCCAGGACGGTCATCGCGGCGCGGCGCGCCGACACCTCGCCACGGTGGGTGGTCGAGTGCCAACCGTTCCGTCACATCGTTGGCGGATCGTGACCGTGACGTTCTGCAAACACCCAAATACCGTGAGTCCTGTCGGGATGGACGCACGGACGCAACCACCGCCAGTACCACCCCGCGCAACAGTCGAAACGTGGCTCGGACGTCTTCCTCGTCCCGGCCACAGACAGGCCCCGCGCACACACCGGGGCCGGTGAGGGGGAGGTCCCGTGGCACGAGGTCAGAAGCCGTCGGTGTTCCAGGTCGGTCAGCTCTGGGACGACGGCGACACCGTCGTCGTCTCCGGCTGGGGTCTCGGGCTGTGCGCCGCCGCCTGCTCCTGCCACCGGCACCCCTCCGCCGGTCACCTCACCATCGCCGAGGACCAGGCCGCCGGTCTGCTCGGCCTGGCGAGCTACCGCGACGACTGCGACTGCTGCGAGCCCTGGACGGCCGACGAGCTCGGCGCCATCCTGCGCGACCTCGAGATGGTCTCCGGGATCGACGCCCAGGAGCCCCTCGCCGGCTGAACGCCAGGGACTGCTGAGCTCCGGAGCCGCGCGCCGGTTGGTGCGCGGCCTCTGGGGTAGGGCCGCCCCATGCTGGGACGAGCTGCCCTCCGCGGTGCCCTGGCCGGGCTGGCCGGCACCGCAGCCATGACGCTCGGTGAGAAGGTCGAGCAGTCGTTCACGCACCGGCCGGACTCCTACGTGCCGGCCCGCACCCTCACCGCGCTGACCACCCGCCGCCGGCTGCCGGGCTCCGCGCGCCCGCCGGTGCGCAACCACCTCATGCACTGGGGCACCGGCGCCCTCGTCGGCGCCCTGCGCGGCATCTGGTCGGCCAGCGGCCTGCGCGGCTGGCGGGCGTCGGCCTGGCACACCTCCGTGCGGCTGGCCACCGACCAGACGCTGGAGAACGCCACCGGCGTCGGCGCGCCGCCGTGGACCTGGTCCCGACGCGACCAGGTCGTCGACCTCGGCGGCAAGGCCCTCTACTCGTTCGTCACCGGCGCCGTCGCCGACCGGTTGGTCCCCCTGGCGCCCGACCGGCACCCGTCCGGGGCGGCCGGACCCCGCCGGCGGTAGCTGCCGCGCCGTGATCGCCGTCCTCACCGCCGCGGCGAGGACACCGCCGTCCCGCTAGCCCCTCCTGCTGACAGGTCCGACGCCGCGGCGGGACGCGGGGGCCTGCTGGTGCCGGTGTGACGCATGAGTCGCGACCCCGGCCCTGCGGCCCGCGCGGCGCCCCCTACACGTCGACATGCCCTCCTTACCGTGCGTACAGACGCGCGAGGAACACCGCCCACTTCCCGGGGCGGGGCGTGGCGAGAGGGGGCCGGCGATGCAGCGCAACCGGACGACGAGGCGACGCTGGTTCGGAGCCACCCTCTCCGTGGGCGCCGCCGCGGCGGTCGTGCTGGCCCCCGCCACCGCCGGCGCCACGCCGACCACCGCCGCGGACGCCGCCCGCCTGGTGGAGGAGACCGGCCAGCAGCTGACCGACCTCGACGAGCAGGTGCACTCGGCGCAGCTCCTCGTCGCCGAGCAGCAGCAGGTGGCCGCCGCGGCCGCGCAGACCGCCGAGCAGGCGCACGCCGAGGTCGCCCGGTACGAGCCGCAGCTGCGGGCCTTCGCGCAGAGCGGCTGGACCAGCCACTCGCAGTCGCGGGTCGCCGCCTTCCTCACCGGTGACTCCGCCGCCGACGTCGTCCAGCAGATGACGACGCTGGACCTCATCGCCAGCCACACCGAGGGGCTGCTCACCGAGGTGGCCGCGGCGCAGGACGCGGCCCAGGAGGCGCAGGCCCAGGCGGACGCCGCCGCGGCCCAGGCCACCGCGGCCCTCGCCGAGCTGGAGCGCCAGAAGGCCGACGTGCAGGCCCGCGTCGACGCCTACGAGGCCGACTTCGAGCGGCTGTCGGAGGAGGAGCAGGCCGCGGTCACGGCACGGCTGGCCGGCCCGGCCCTCGCGGCGCCCTCCACCGCCGCGGTGGTGGCCGCCGCGCCCAGCGAGGCCGTCGGCGCGGTCATCCGGGCGGCGCTGGCCCAGCTGGGCAAGCCCTACGTGTGGGGCGCGTCCGGCCCCGAGGGGTTCGACTGCTCCGGCCTGACCAGCTTCGCCTACCAGGCGGCGGGGGTCTCGCTGCCGCACTCCAGCCGGTCGCAGTCGCAGATGGGCACCGAGGTCCCCCGCGCCCAGCTCCAGCCGGGCGACATCGTCTACTTCTACTCGCCGGTCAGCCACGTGGGCATCTACATCGGCGACGGCAAGATGGTGCACGCCCGGACCTTCGGGCAGCCGGTCGCCGTCACCACCGTCGACCAGCGCGGCTACGCCGGAGCGCGCCGCATCCTCTGAGTCGGCCCCCCGGCCTCAGTGCGGCCGCCGGCCCTCGGCGAGCATCTGCACCAGCGTGGCGATGCGCCGCGCCCGGGTCGCGGACGTCGCGGCGGTGGTGACCCGGTGCAGGACGGCGTAGCGGTTGGCCCGGTCCAGCGCGGCGAACTGCTCCTGGGCCGCGGGGACCGCGGCGAGCGCGGCGGCCAGGTCGTCGGGCACCGTCGCGGTGGCCGGCCCGGCGTAGGCCCGCTCCCAGCGCCCGTCGGCCTGCGCCGCCGCCACGGCCGCCAGCCCGGCCGGGCGCATCCGCCCGGCCGCGGTCAGCGCCTCGACCGCCGCGACGTTCTTCTGCGACCAGATGCTGCGCGCCCGGCGCGGGGTGATGCGCTGGAGGTAGAAGTCGTCGTCGAGCCGGTTGGACCGGCCGTCGATCCAGCCGAAGCACAGCACCGACTCGACGAGTTCGGCGTAGGTCACCGACGGCACCCCGGCGCCCTTCTTGGCGAGCTTCACGTAGAGCCCCGGGGCCGTGGCGTGCTCGGCGTCCAGCCACTCCTCCAGCGCGGACTGGTCGGGGAAGGCCCGAACCGGCAGGTCGGTCGGCAGCGTCACGGCGGCGATCCTCGGGCCGGCCCGGCGCCGCCGTCCAGTGCCCGCACGCCGGTCGGCGGTTTGGCCGCTCCGCCGGGCGGCTAGAGGCGGGATCCCGGGCGCTGCGGCCGGGCGGCGCGACCCGAGGAGGCGGGATGGGTGACCAGGGCCCCGGACCGGCGGTGCTGTGGCTGGTCCGGCACGGCGAGAGCATGGGCAACGTCGCCGACGCGCGGGCCCAGGAGGCCGGGGCCGGCCGGCTGGACCTCGACATCCGCGACCCCGACGTCCCGCTGTCGGACACCGGCCGGGCGCAGGCGGAGGCCCTCGGGCGTCACCTGGCCGCGCTGCCGGCGGAGCAGCGGCCCACCGCGGCGCTCAGCTCCCCCTTCGCCCGCGCCCTCACCACGGCGCGGCTGGCGACGGCCGGCCTGGGCGTGCGCGTGCGCACCGACGAGCGGCTGCGGGAGCGGGACTTCGGCGCCTTCGACGGCATGACCGGCGCGGGCATCCGCGAGCACCACCCGGAGGAGGCCGACCGGCGAGACCTGCTCGGCAAGTTCTACTACCGGCCACCGGGCGGCGAGAGCTGGGCGGACGTCGCGCTGCGGCTGCGCAGCCTGCTGGCGACCGAGGCGCTGCGGCACGACTGCGACCGGCTCCTCGTCGTCGCCCACCAGGCGGTGATCATGGTGTTCCGCTACGTGCTCGAGGAGCTGACCGAGCAGGAGCTGCTGGCCGTCGACCGCGACCACCGGGTGGCCAACGCCTCGCTGACCCGGTACGAGATGGACGCCGACGGCTCCCTGCGGCTGGCGGCGTTCAACGAGGTCGACCACCTCACCGCCGAGGCCGAGCCGGTCACCGAGGAGCCCGATGCCGCACCGCGGCCCTGACCCCACCCGCATCGGCCCCGAGCTGCTGCGCGGGTGGCCGCTGCCCGAGCCGACCGGCGGCAAGAACGCCCGCGGCTCCGTCCTGGTCATCGGCGGCAGCACCGAGACGCCGGGCGCGGTGCTGCTCGCCGCGCACGGGGCCATGCGCGCCGGGGCGGGCAAGCTGCAGGTGGCCACCGTGGCGTCCCTGGCCCCCTTCGTCGCCACGGCCCTCCCCGAGGCGCGCGTGTGCGCCCTGCCCGAGACCCGGGGCGGCGCCGTCCGGGCCGGTGCCGCCGACTCGGTCCGCGAGCTCGTCGAGGCCGCGGACGCCGTCCTGATCGGCCCCGGCATGGCCGACACGGAGGAGGCCCGCGGCTTCGGGGAGCGGCTCCTGTCCGGCGTGCGCGGGTGCCTGACCCTCGACGCCCTCGGGCTGGCCTGCGTGACGGCCGACGACGCCTGCCTGCGGCACCTCGAGGGCCGGGTGGTGCTGACCCCCAACCCGACCGAGATCGCCATCGCGCTGCACGTCGACGAGGAGCAGGTGGACGACGACCCGGCCGGTGCCGCCACCGAGCTCGCCGGCCGGACGCGCGGGGTGGTCGGGCTGGGCGGCGCGACGTCCTGGGTCGCCGCGCCCGACGGCCGGCTGTGGCAGGACGACAGCGGTCTGGCCGGCCTCGGGGTGTCCGGGGCCGGCGACGTGCGGGCCGGCATCACCGCCGGGCTGCTGGCCCGCGGTGCCCCGCCGGAGCAGGCCGCGGTGTGGGCCTCCTTCCTGCACGGGCGGGCCGGCGAGCGGCTGGCCGCGTCGGTGGGCCGGCTGGGCTTCCTGGCCCGGGAGCTGCCGCCGGAGGTGCCGCGGGTGCTCAGCGAGCTCGAGGCCTGACGCCGGGGGCCGCCGTCCGGAGCGCCCGACCGTCTCCGTAGCGTGCGGGGGTCGGACGGCGACCGGAGGAGGCAGCGGTGAGCGGCGAGGTTCCTGCGACGGTGCAGGCGATCTACGACGAGGTGCTGCGGCGCAACCGCGGCGAGACGGAGTTCCACCAGGCGGTGCGCGAGGTCCTGGAGTCCCTCGCCGTCGTCCTGGACCGGCACTCCGAGTACGCCGAGATGAAGACCGTGCAGCGCATCTGCGAGCCGGAGCGGCAGATCATCTTCCGCGTGCCCTGGCAGGACGACCGCGGCGAGGTGCACGTCAACCGCGGCTTCCGCGTGGAGTTCAACTCCGCGCTGGGCCCCTACAAGGGCGGCCTGCGCTTCCACCCGTCGGTGGACCTGGGCATCGTCAAGTTCCTCGGGTTCGAGCAGGTCTTCAAGAACGCCCTCACCGGCATGCCCATCGGCGGCGGCAAGGGCGGCTCCGACTTCGACCCCAAGGGCCGTTCGGACGCCGAGGTCATGCGCTTCTGCCAGTCGTTCATGACCGAGCTGTACCGGCACCTGGGCGAGTACACCGACGTGCCGGCCGGTGACATCGGCGTCGGCGCCCGCGAGATCGGCTTCCTGTTCGGGCAGTACAAGCGGATCACCAACCGCTACGAGTCCGGCGTGCTCACCGGCAAGGGCCTGGGCTGGGGCGGCTCGCTGGTCCGCCCCGAGGCGACCGGCTACGGCGCGGTCTTCTTCGCCGACGAGATGCTCCGGGCCCGCGGGGAGTCCCTCGACGGCAAGCGGGTCGTCGTGTCCGGGTCGGGCAACGTCGCGGTCTACGGCGTCGAGAAGGTGCACCAGCTCGGCGGTACGGCCGTGGCCTGCTCGGACTCCACCGGCTTCGTCGTCGACGAGAAGGGCCTCGACCTCGAGGTCCTCAAGCAGGTCAAGGAGGTCGAGCGCGGGCGGATCAGCGACTACGCCGAGCGGGTGGCGACGGCGTCGTTCGTCGCGGGCGGCCGCATCTGGGACGTCCCCTGCGACATCGCCGTCCCCAGTGCGACGCAGAACGAGCTGGACGGCGACGCGGCCGCGGTCCTCGCCCGCAACGGGTGCCGGTACGTCGTCGAGGGCGCGAACATGCCCTCGACGCCGGAGGCCGTGCGGGTCTTCCGCGACGCCGGGATCGGCTTCGCCCCGGGCAAGGCGGCCAACGCCGGCGGGGTGGCGACCTCGGCGCTGGAGATGCAGCAGAACGCCTCCCGCGACCGCTGGACCTTCGAGTACACCGAGGCGCGGCTGGAGGCGATCATGCGCGACATCCACGCCCGCTGCTCCGCCACGGCCGAGGAGTACGGCTCGCCCGGCGACCTCGTCCTGGGCGCGAACGTCGCCGGCTTCCTCGAGGTGGCCGAGGCGGTGCACGCCCACGGACTGGTGTGAGGCGGGCAGCGGGCCCCGCGGTCAGAGCTCCGCGCGCAGCAGGCTGGCGGCATCGGCCAGGGCGCGCATCTTGCCCTCGGCCGACGCGCGGGGCAGGTACTTGAGGCCGCAGTCGCTGGTGAGCACCAGCCGCTCGACGTCGACGTCGTCCAGCGCGCGGCGCACGCGGTCGGCGACGACCTGCGGCGTCTCCACCTCGGGGGTCGACAGGTCCAGCACGCCGAGGGCGATCCCCTTGCCGCGCAGCGGCCGCAGCTGGGCCGGGTCCAGGTGCGACTGGGCGGTCTCCACCGACACCGCGTCGACCGGGGTGTCGGCCAGCTCGGGGAGGAACGAGTAGCCCTCCGGCCGCTCGGAGACCATCGCGGCGTAGCCGAAGCACAGGTGCAGGTGCACCGGCCCGGCGGCGCCCTCGACGGCGCGGGTGACCGCCTCGGCGCCGTAGCGGCGGGCGACCTCGGGACGCGCCTGCAGCCACGGCTCGTCGATCTGCACGATGTCGGCGCCGGCGGCGAACAGGTCGGCGATCTCCGCGCGGACGACGTCGGCGTAGGCCAGGGCGAGCGCCCGGTCGTCGCCGTAGTGGTCGTCCTGGGCCTGCTGGGCCATGGTGAACGGCCCCGGCAGCGTGATCTTCACCGTCCGGTCGGTGGCCGCGCGCAGGAACCGCACGTCGCGGGCCTGGATCGGCTCGCGGCGGGTGATGTCACCGACCACGCGGGGCACGGGGATCGGCTGCCCCGAGCGGTTGAGCACGGTGCCCGGGTCGTCGACGTCCACCCCGTGCAGCGCGGTGGCGAAGTGGTTGGAGTAGGACTCCCGGCGCTGCTCGCCGTCGGTCAGGATGTCGAGCCCGGCCTCCTCCTGCGCACGGACGGCGAGCAGCGTCGCGTCGTCCTGCGCCTCCTCCAGCTGGGCCGGGGCCACCCGCCACAGCTCCTTGGCGCGCACCCGCGGGGGGAACTGGTGGGCCAGCTTGTCGTGGTCGATCAGCCAGCCGGGCTGCGGGAGGCTCCCGACGATGGACGTGGGCAGGGGCGGCAGCGCGGCGACCATGCGGTGGAGTCTGCCGTGCGTCCGGACGCTGCGCGCACGGCCCCACTGTGCTGTGCTGACCCTCGTGGCCGAGAACTACATCGCACAGCTGGACTTCGGCGCCCCCAAGATCGACGAGGAGGCCTTCGTCGCACCGACGGCGGTCGTCGTCGGGGCCGTGACGATGGGCCCGCGATCGAGCATCTGGTACGGCGCGGTCGCGCGGGCCGACCACGAGGTCATCGAGATCGGCGAGGGCTCGAACGTGCAGGACGGCTGCACGCTGCACTCCGATCCCGGCTTCCCCCTGGTGATCGGCCGCGGCGTCACCGTCGGCCACAACGTGGTGCTGCACGGCGCCCGGGTCGATGACGACGTCCTGGTCGGCATGGGCAGCGTGGTGATGAACGGCTCGCACATCGGGTCCGGGTCGATCGTCGCCGCCGGTGCGGTCGTCACCCAGGGCACCGAGGTGCCGGCGGGCTCGCTGGTCGCCGGCATCCCGGCGAAGGTGATCCGCCAGGCGACCGACGACGACCTCGCCCACATCCGCGGCAATGCCGCCAGCTACACCGACAGACTGCCCGCGGCGCGCCGGGTGCGGCCGGTGGTCCGCCAGCCGCTGCCGCCCGCAGGCGCGGTGCCGGGGGACGACTTCGCCGACTGAGAGGCGGGCGCGTCAGGTGCCCAGCAGCTCCCGCACCAGCGCGCCGACGGCGTCGATCTCGATGAGGAAGCCGTCGTGCCCGTACGGCGACGGGATCACCTGCAAGGGGACGCCGAGGCCGTCGGCCACCTGCTGCTGCAGCGCGAGCGGGTAGAGCCGGTCGGTGTCGACGCCGGCCACCACCGCGCGCGCGGTGACCCGCGACAGGGCCGCCTCGACCCCGCCCCGGCCGCGGCCGACGTCCCACCGGTTCATGCTCTCGGTGAGCACCACGTAGCTGCCGGCGTCGAAGCGGCGGGCCAGCTTGTCGGCGTGGTGGTCGAGGTAGGAGGCGACGGCGTAGCGGCCGTCGTCCTGGACGGTGGTGCCGAAGCGTGCGTCGAGCTCCAGCGCGCTGCGGTAGGTCAGGTGCGCGATCCGCCGGGCGACGCCGAGGCCGGCGACCGGGCCGGGGCCGGGGAGGTAGTCGCCGCCGGCCCACGCGGGGTCGCTGAGGATCGCCGCCTGCTGGGTGGTCTGGGTGCCGAGCTGGTCGGCGGTCGCCACGGCCCCGGAGGCCAGGAACAGCAGCGCCCCGACCCGCTCGGGCAGGGCGACCGCCCACTCCAGCGCCCGCATGCCGCCCATCGAGCCGCCGAGCACCGCCGTCCACCGGCCGATGCCGAGGGCGTCGGCGACCGCCGCCTCCACCCGCACCTGGTCGGACACGGTGACGGCCGGGAAGCGGGACCCGTAGGGGGCGCCGTCCGGTGCGGTGGACGACGGGCCGGTGGTCCCCTGGCAGCCGCCGAGGACGTTGGCGCAGACGACGAACAGCGGGTCGGTGTCCAGCGGCGCGCCCGGGCCGACCAGCCCCTCCCACCAGCCCGGGGTGGGGTGCCCCGGCCCGGCCGGGCCGGCGACGTGGCTGTCGCCGGTGAGCGCGTGCTCGACGAGGACGGCGTTGCCGCCGTCGGGGTCCAGCCGGCCCCACGTCTCGTAGGCGACCCGCACCGCGGGGAGGGTCCCGCCGCGCTCCAGGGCGAACGGCCCCGGCAGGTCGAGGAAGCGCCGGTCCCCGGCCGGGTCGCCGTCCCGCCAGCCACCGGGGTGCGGCGGGGCCCAGGGGGCAGCGACCTGCCCGACCGGGGCCCCGCCGTCCATCAGGCCTCCTTCGCGGCGCGGAAGCCGGCCTCCAGGTCGGCCAGGATGTCGTCGATGCCCTCGAGGCCGACGGCCAGCCGCACCAGGCCCGGGGTGACGCCGGTGGTCAGCTGCTCCTCCGGGGTCAGCTGCGAGTGCGTCGTCGACGCCGGGTGGATGACCAGGCTGCGCACGTCGCCGATGTTGGCCACGTGACTGTGCAGCTCCAGCGCGTCGACGAACCGCTTGCCGGCCTCGACGCCGCCGTGCAGCTCGAAGGTCAGGACGGCGCCCGCGCCGCGCGGCGCGTACTTCTGCTGGGCCGCGTGCCACGGCGAGGAGGCCAGGCCCGGGTAGTTGACCCGGTCGACGGCGTCGTGGGCCTCGAGGAACTCCGCGACCCGCTGGGTGTTGGCCACGTGCCGCTCCATGCGCAGCGACAGCGTCTCGATGCCCTGCACCACCAGGAAGGCGTTGAACGGCGAGATCGCCGGGCCGAGGTCGCGCAGCAGCTGCACCCGGGCCTTGAGCGCGTAGGCCGGCGCACCGAGGTCGGCGTAGACCACGCCGTGGTAGGTCGGGTCGGGCTCGGTGAAGCCGGGGAACTTCCCGCCGGTCCAGTCGAAGGTGCCCGCGTCGACGATCAGGCCGGCGATCGCCGTGCCGTGCCCGCCGAGGTACTTCGTCGCCGAGTGGACGACGACGTCCGCGCCGAACTCGATGGGGCGGATGAGGTACGGCGTGGCGATGGTGTTGTCGACGATCAGCGGGACGCCGTTGCGGTGCGCCATCTCCGCCACCGCGCTGATGTCGAGGACGTCGCCCTTCGGGTTGCCGATGGTCTCGGCGTAGAACGCCTTGGTGTTCTCCCGCACCAGCGACTGCCAGTTCTCGGGGTCGTCGGGGTCCTCGACGAAGGAAACGGTGATGCCCAGCTTCGGCAGCGAGTGGTGCAGCAGGTTGTAGGTGCCGCCGTACAGGGAGGCGGAGGCGACGACGTGGCTGCCGGCCTCGGCGATGTTGAGGATCGCGAGGGTCTCCGCCGCCTGCCCGCTGGAGACCGCGAGCGCCGCGACGCCGCCCTCCAGAGATGCCACGCGCTGCTCGAGCGCGTCCTGCGTCGGGTTCATGATCCGCGTGTAGATGTTGCCCATCTCGGCCAGCGCGAACAGGTCGGCGGCGTGCTGGGCGTCGCGGAACTGGTAGCTCGTGGTGGCGTAGATCGGCAGCGCGCGGGCCCCGGTCGTCGGGTCGGGGCTGGTGCCGGCGTGGATCTGCCGGGTCTCGAAGCTCCAGCTCTGCGGGTCGGTCATGCGCCGGTCTCCTCTCGTCGGGAGACCCCGCGGCGCACGGGGACCTCCGTCCTTGCCCGGCGGCGGGCGCCGTCGGGCCGGCTCTTCCCCTGGAGCACCTCGGACGGAGTCGAGGTTGCCGGGCAGCCAGCCAGGTGCTTTCCACTGCCTCTCGTGAGCCAGTCGCGATCCTAGGCAGCCACTCCACCACGAGGAACACCCGTCTCAGCACGTGGGCGGTGCCCGGGCCGGCCCCGCTACAGCTGGAGGTGCAGGCGCAGGGCGTCGTCGAGCGCGGCCATCAGCTCGCCCGGTACGCGGCCCAGGGCCGGCCCGATGCGCTCGATCGCGACGGAGCGCACCCGTTCGGCCTGGGCCTTCGAGTCGACGCGCAACCGGTCCCGCGAGCCGGTGACACGGTCTGGAAGGGGAAGACGCGGGCCGTGTTGCTGGTCACCGGGACGACGGTCACCACCCCACGGCCCGAGCGTGCGGCCGCGGCGTTGGCGCGGTCGTTGCTCACGATCACCGCGGGCCGCCGCTTGTCGGCCTCGTCTCGGGCCTGGACCGGCGGTGCGGCAGGCTGCCCGCGTGCGCGCACTGGTGTTCGAGTCCTTCGGCGGCCCGCTGACCGTGCAGGAGGTGCCCGTGCCCGACCCGGCGCCCGGTGGCGTCGTCGTCCGGGTGGGGGCGAGCGGCATCTGCCGCAGCGACTGGCACGCCTGGCAGGGCCACGACCCCGACGTCGTCCTGCCGCACGTGCCCGGCCACGAGCTGGCCGGCACCGTCGCGGCCGTCGGGCCGGGCGTGCGCCGGTGGCGGGCCGGGGACCGGGTGACCGTGCCGTTCGTCAACGCCTGCGGCCGCTGCCCGCAGTGCGCCGCGGGGGAGCACCAGGTCTGCCCGCACCAGACGCAGCCCGGCTTCACCCACTGGGGGTCGCTGGCGGAGTACGTCGCCCTCGACGCCGCCGACGTCAACCTGGTCGGGCTGCCCGACGGGCTCGACGACGTGACCGCGGCGAGCCTGGGCTGCCGGTACGCCACCGCCTTCCGCGCGGTCGTGCAGGTCGCCGCGGTGCGGGCCGGGGAGTGGGTCGCCGTGCACGGCTGCGGCGGCGTCGGGCTCTCGGCGGTGCAGGTGGCGGTGGCCGCCGGCGCCCGGGTCGTCGCCGTCGACGTCTCCCCGGCGGCGCTGGACCTCGCCCGCGCGCTGGGTGCCGAGCACACGGTGGACGGCGGCGGGACGGGTGGGGTGGCGGAGGACGTCGCGGCCACGGTCGCCGAGCTGACCGGGGGTGGCGCGCACGTGTCGCTGGACGCCCTGGGAGCGGCGGCCACCTGCGAGAACTCGGTCCGCTGCCTGCGCCCGCGCGGACGGCACGTGCAGGTCGGGTTGCTGCCTCCCGCGCAGGGCCGCCCGGCCGTGCCCATGGAGCTGGTCATCGCTCGCGAGCTGCAGGTGCTGGGCAGCCACGGCATGGCCGCGCACGCCTATCCGGAGCTGCTCGGACTCATCGCCGCCGGCCGGCTGGCCCCGCAGCGCCTGGTCACCCGCCACCTGGCCCTGGACGACGCCGCCGCGGCGCTGGCCGACGTCGGCCGGGCGCCGGGCATCGCGGTGGCGACCCGCTTCTGACGGCCAGAGTGGCCACTTCGGCCGCACGTGGAACGGCCGAAGTGGCCACTCTGGCCGACCGCGCCGGGAGGACCCGCCCCTAGAGGACCTTGGAGAGGAACGCCCGGCAGCGGGGGTGCTGCGGGTCGGTGAGCACCTGCTTCGGGTCCCCGGCCTCCAGGACGACGCCGTCGTCCATGAAGACCAGGGTGTCGCCGACCTCGCGGGCGAAGCCCATCTCGTGGGTGACGACGACCATCGTCATGCCCGACTCGGCCAGGCCGCGCATGACGTCGAGGACCTCGCCGACCAGCTCCGGGTCCAGCGCCGAGGTCGGCTCGTCGAAGAGCATCAGCTTGGGCTCCATCGCCAGCGCCCGGGCGATCGCCACCCGCTGCTGCTGGCCGCCGGAGAGCTGGTTCGGGTAGTTGTGCACCCGCTCGCCGAGGCCCACCCGCTCGAGCAGCTCGATGCCGCGGGCCCGGGCGGCCTCCTTGCGCACGCCCTTCACCTGCGTCGGCGCCTCGATCACGTTCTCCAGCGCCGTCTTGTGCGGGAACAGGTTGAACCGCTGGAACACCATGCCGATGTCGCGGCGCTGCGCGGCGACCTCGCGGTCGCGCAGCTCGTGCAGCTTGCCGCCCCTCTCGCGGTAGCCGACGAGGGAGCCGTCGACCCACAGCCGCCCGGCGTCGATCTTCTCCAGGTGGTTGATGCAGCGCAGGAACGTCGACTTCCCCGAGCCGGACGGGCCGATGACGCAGACCACCTCGCCCGGCCGGACCTCCAGGTCGATGCCCTTGAGCACGTCCACGTGGCCGAAGGACTTCCGCACACCCTCGGCCTTCACCATCGCCTGCCCGTTCGCGGTCACTTCGAGCTCCCCACCTCACGCGCCTCCCGCGCCGCCCGCTGCGCCCGGGTCTCCCGCGCGCCGAAGCCGCGGCTGAACCGCTTCTCCAGGAAGTACTGGCCGACCATGAGCAGGCTCGTCAGCGCCAGGTACCAGAGGATCGAGGCCACGGCCATCGGGATGATCTGGAACGTCCGGCTGCCGATGGCCCGCAGCTGGAAGTTCAGCTCGCTGGTCACCGGCACCGCGAGCAGCAGCGAGGTGTCCTTGAGCATCGCGATCGTCTCGTTGCCGGTCGGCGGGATGATCACCCGCATCGCCTGCGGCAGCACGATCCGGCGCATCGTCTTGCCGCGGCTGAGGCCCAGCGCGCTGGCCGCCTCCGCCTGGCCGGGGTCGACCGACTGGATGCCGGCCCGCACGATCTCGGCCATGTAGGCGCCCTCCGACAGCGCCAGGCCGAGCAGCCCCGCGGTGAAGCCGGCGAAGATCTGGTTGCCGTCCAGGCCGAGGAAGCGCAGGTCGCCCTCGAACCCGAAGAGGTCCATCAGCTGCCGGTCGAAGGGGATGCCGAGGTCGTAGGTCGCGTACAGGGCGCCGAGGTTGGCGATGAAGAACAGCAGGACGATCCGCGGGATCGCCCGGAAGACCCAGATGTAGGCCCACGCCGCGCCCGAGACGATCGGGTTGGGCGACAGGCGCATGACCGCCAGCACGATGCCCAGCAGGACGCCGAGGACCATCGCGAGGACGGTCATGATCAGCGTCGTCCGCGCCCCGCGGAGGACCGGGGGCGTGAACATGTTGTCGAGCATGAAGTCCCACTGGAACACCGGGTTGGTGGCCAGCATGTGGACGAACATCGCCACCAGCACCGCGATGACGACGGCGGCGATCCAGCGGCCGGGGTGCCGGACCGGCACCGCCCTGATCTGCTCGGGCGGTGCCGGCCGGCTGGTCGTGTCGGGGGCCTCGGCGGCCATGGCGGAGTGCTCCGGTCAGCCGACGGTGGGGTTCACCGTCGGGTCGTCGATGGCGCCGTCCTCGACGCCCCACCGGGAGAGCACCTCGGTGTAGGTGCCGTCGTCGATCAGGGCCTTGACGGCGTCGGCGACGGCCTGGGCGAAGTCGGCCTGGTCCTGGGCGACCACGTAGCCGTAGGGCGCGGCGTCGTAGATGTCGCCGAGCAGCTCGAGCTGGCCGTTGGTCTGCTGCACGGCGTAGGCCATGACCGGGGAGTCGGCCAGACCCGCGGCCGCGGCGCCGGAGACGACCGCCGCGGTGGCGTCGCTCTGCAGGTCGTACTGGTTGATCGTGATCGGGTCCTCGCCGGCGGCCTCGCAGGCCTCCGACCGGGCGGTGATGTCGTCGACCTGCACGGTGGCCTTCTGGACGGCGATGGTGAGCCCGCAGGCGTCGTCCGGGTCGACCCCGTCGGGGTTGCCGGCCTTGGTCGACCACTGCGTGCCGGCCTCGTAGTAGCTGATCATGTTGGCCTGCTGCAGGCGCTCGGGGTTGATCGTGAACGACGAGACGCCCACCTCGTACCGCCCCGAGCCCACGCCGGCGATGATCGAGTCGAAGGCGGCGGTCTGGAACTGCGCCTCCAGGCCCAGCTTCTGCGCGACGAGGGTGAACAGGTCGACGTCGAAGCCGACGATCGTCTCGCCGTCCTCGGCGATGAACTCGCTGGGGGCGTAGCTGGTGTCGCTGCCGACGCTGATCACGCCGTCCTCGGCGATCGCCGCGGGCACGCGGGCGGCGAGCGCCTCGTCGGCCTCCACGGTGGGCAGTGGCTCGCTGGTCGCCGCGGCGCCGCCGCCCCCGCCACCGCTGCCCGCATCGTCGCCGGAGTCGTCCCCGCAGCCGGCGAGCGCGAGGGTCAGGCCGGCGGCGGCCGCGACGGCGACCCGTCCACGCCGGGTCAGGGATCGGATGGCCACGGGTTGTCTCCCTCCACGGGTGCCTCGTCCGCCGAGGCACAGGGTGCTGATCCTGCCCTGCGAGCCTCCGGCCTGGTGCGGCGAGGTGCCTGGTGACCGCCGTGCGGTGGCGGCCGTCACGGCTCCGGAGAGGTGGTGGCCGGCGGCTCGGACGCCGGTGCCCGGGTCGTCGTCGGCTCTCCCGGTGTGCTCTCCGCGGTCTCCCCGCCGCCGGTCGTGGTCGGCGGCGTGGTCGAGTCCGTCTCCCGCGGCGCCGTCGTCGTCGGCGCGGTGCTGCGGCTCGTGGTCGGCGTCGGGGCCGTCGTGCCGGTCGGCTCCGGGGTCTCGGGGGCCGGCGCGGGCTCGGCGGGCCGGGCCGGCTCCTGCGCCGGCGCGGGCTGGGTGTCGCTGACGGGCTGCTGGACGGTGCCGACCCCGGTGACCGGCGGCCTCACGTAGAGGTACAGCGTGCCGACGGCGAGGAACAGGATCGTCAGGACGACGGTCGAGGTGCGGGCGCGGCCGAGGTGGTGGGGCACCGCCGCCCAGAACCGGCGCAGGCCCGAGGGCGGGGCGGTGCGCACCGACGGCAGCTCGTGGGTCGGGTGCTCCCCGGAGTGGCGGGGGCTCACCGGGCGCCGTCCGCGGAGGCGGAGAGGTCCTCGGCGGCCACGTGGGACGTCGGCGCGGGCATGTTCAGGCCCGCCCGGCGGAAGGCCAGGACGACACGGGCGCGCAGGTCACGGCCGACCTCGAACTGCTTGCCGGGCAGCGTGCGCGCCACCATGCGGACGTTGACCTGCTCGAGGTCGAGGGTCTCCACGCCCATGACGCTGGGCTCGTCGAGCAGCAACGGGCGCATCGCCGGGTCGGCGAAGGCCTGCTCGCCCACCTCGTGCAGCAGGTCGTTGACGCGGCTGACGTCCATGGTCGTGGGCACCGGGATGTCGACCACGGCGCGGGCCCAGTCGCGGGAGAGGTTGACCACCTTGACGATCTGACCGTTCGGCAGCGTGACCACCTCGCCGTTGGGCGAGCGCAGCCGGGTGATGCGCAGGGTGACGTCCTCGACGGTGCCGGTCGCCTCGTCACCGCCGCCGACCACCTGGATGGAGACGACGTCGCCGAAGCCGTACTGCCGCTCGGTGATGATGAAGAACCCGGCGAGCACGTCGCCGACGATCCGCTGGGCGCCGAAGCCCAGGCCGACGCCGAGGACGGTCGCCGGCGCCACCAGCCCGCCGATCGGGATGCCGGCGCGGTCGAGCACGAAGAAGGCGGCGATCGCGTAGATCAGCACGATGAGGGTCCAGGTGATCACCTGGGTCAGGGAGTGCCGGTGCTTGGCCGCCTCGGACCTGACCAGGACGTCGCCGCCGGTGGAGCGGGCGTCGATGCTGTCGGTGATCTTCGTGCCCACCCATGCCACGAGCCGGGCCAGCAGCACCGACCCCAGGATGATGAGCACGATCTCCAGCCCGCGGCCGGAGAGCCAGTCCAGGAGTGCGTCCAGTGGTTCCATCGCCCCCCAGCGTCGTCGCCGCCGCCGGGGAACGCCAACCGTGACCGGCAGTCAGCGCGGCTCGACGAACAGCGACTGCGCGGAGCGGCCGACCCGCCCGGTGGCGTCGTAGAGGTCGGCGAAGCACTGGCCGGCACCGGCCGGGCCGAGGGTGGTGACGGCGTCCACGCCCAGCCACTCGCCGGCCGGCGGGCGCACCAGCGACAGGCCGAGGTCGACGTTGGCGAACGTGGCCGTCGTCCAGTCCAGGACGGCGGAGATGCCGCTGGCCGCGTCGGTCATCACCAGCAGGTGCTGCAGCGGCGTCATCGGCTCGCCGGCCACCAGGCCGCACAGCGGGCGGGTCCAGGCCGCGGCCGGGCCGGGCGCGTTGAACGAGCCGTGCGCGAACCGCCACTCCAGCGCCCGGTGGTAGGCGACGTCGGTGGTGAAGAAGTCGGCGGTCTCCGGCCGGCTCTCCTCCGGCCCGGGCAGGGGGACGGCGGGCTCCGGCGTCCCCTCGGCGGCGCGGGTGCGCACCCGCCAGGCGGTCAGCCGCATGAGCGGCCGGTCGTCGCCCGCGGTGAGCCGGGACTCGACGAGCTCCACCCGCCGGCCCGGCCGCAGCACCCGCGCCGAGACGGCGACCGGGCCGACCGGCACGGGGCCGAGGATGTCGAAGGCCAGCCGGACGGTCTGCGCGTCGGGGATCCCGCCGGCCGCCTCCGCCTCGCGGGCCAGCAGCGCCGCCGGGGGGCCCGCGTGCTGCAGCCCGGGGTCCCAGGGCCCGATCGTCAGCGCGGTGGCGCGGTAGCCGCCGTCCACCGGCTCGTACAGGGCGGGAGGCATGTCCCCGGTCGCGGGCGGGCGCATGCCGCCCAGTGTGCCGCCGGCCCTGCCGGGGGTCCCGCGCTCTGTCGGTGCGATCCCGTCCGCAGAGGGAAGGGGCCCGCAGAGGGCGGCGTCCCGCGGCCGTCAGAGGCCCGACCGGCGGGTCTCCCAGACCGCGAACGCCGTCCAGGCGGCGGCGAGGACGGCGGCCACCACCCACAGCCAGCGCAGCGACCCGGCCGGGTCGGCCAGCACGAGCAGCACCGCCACGACCAGCACCGCCCCGGCGAGTGGTGGCGTGCGCAGCACCTGGCCGAGGGTGCCGGGCCCGGGGTAGGTGACGAACACCACGACGGCGACGACGAGGAGGAAGCCGCACAGGCCGGCGAGGAACAGCGCCGGGATGCCGTACTGCGCGGGCAGCAGGAACGAGCACAGGACGCCGACGGCCAGGCCGACCCCCAGCCCGACCAGCAGCTTCCGGCGTCGGGGGGACCACGACGACCCCGATCCGGGCGGGGGGAACGGCGGCGCCACGCCCCAGGTGTGCCCCCGGCCTCCCGCGGGCACACAGGCACCCGCGGGCGTCGCGTGGCGGTCTCGCCGAGATCACAGCGGGCTTGCGCGCGGCCGGCCGGCTCCGGACGGTGGATGAGTCGCTCCTCCCGTCCCCGGGAGCGGCGGCGCGCCCGTCGTCGATCGAGAGGGAGGAGCGCCGGCACCGGCGCCACGCGGCACAGTGACGAGAGAAACCGAGAGAAGACGCCAACCCAACTTCGTCGCGACCAGCGACCACCCGGCCGTGGCCCCGCCGCCTCCGCTGCCCGCGGACCGCGGCGCGTCGCTCGACCGCGTCGTCTTCGGCGTCTCCGCCGTCGTCGCGCTGGCCTTCGTCGCCTGGGGCTTCCTGTCCCCGGCGGGCCTGGGCTCGGCCAGCGGCAGCGCGCTGGAGTGGGTGGAGACCAACCTCGGCTGGTTGTTCGTGCTGCTGGCGTCGTCCTTCGTGGTCTACGTCCTGTGGCTGGCCGCCGGGAGGTACGGCCGCATCCCGCTGGGCCGCGACGACGAGGCGCCGGAGTTCCGCACCGTCTCGTGGGTCGCGATGATGTTCAGCGCCGGCATGGGCATCGGCCTGATGTTCTTCGGCGTCAGCGAGCCGCTGTCCCACTACGTCTCCCCGCCGCCGCGGACGGTCGCGGCCGAGACGCCCGAGGCGGTGCAGACGGCGATGGCGACGACGCTGTTCCACTGGTCGCTGCACCCGTGGGCGATCTACGCCGTCGTCGGGCTGGCCATCGCCTACGGCACGTTCCGTCGCGGGCGCCGGCAGCTGATCAGCGCCGCGTTCGCCCCGCTGTTCGGCACCCGCCGCACCGAGGGCTGGGCCGGGAGGACGATCGACGTCCTCGCCATCTTCGCGACGCTGTTCGGCTCGGCGGCGTCCCTGGGCCTGGGTGCGCTGCAGATCGGCAGCGGCGTGGAGATCCTCGGCTGGGCGGGGGACGTCGGCAGCGGCGTCCTCGTCGTCATCATCGCCGTCCTGACCGCGGCGTTCGTCGCCTCGGCGGTCTCCGGCATCGCCAAGGGGATCCAGTGGCTGGCCAACACCAACATGGTGCTGGCCGTCGTCCTGGCGGTGTTCGTGTTCGCCGTCGGCCCGACGGTGTTCATCCTCAACCTGCTGCCGACCACGATCGGCACCTACTTCAGCGACCTGGGCCAGATGGCCGCCCGCACCGAGGCGACCGGCGGCGACGCGACCGCCGAGTGGCTGCGCGGCTGGACGGTCTTCTACTGGGCCTGGTGGATCAGCTGGACGCCGTTCGTCGGGCTGTTCATCGCCCGGATCAGCCGCGGCCGCACCATCCGGCAGTTCGTCACCGGCGTGCTGCTGGTGCCCAGCGTGGTCAGCCTGGTCTGGTTCGCCGTCTTCGGCGGCGCGGGCATCGCCGTGCAGCGCAGCGGGGTGGACGTCGCCGGGCAGGCGACCACGGAGGGCCAGCTGTTCGGCGTCCTCGACACCTTCCCGCTCGCCACGGTGATGACCGTGCTGGTCATGACGTTGGTCGCGATCTTCTTCGTGTCCGGCGCGGACGCGGCATCGATCGTCATGGGGTCGCTGTCGGAGCGGGGGACGCTGTCCCCGAGCCGCACCACGGTGGTGTTCTGGGGCGTCGTCATGGGCGCGGTCGCCGCGATCATGCTGCTGGTCGGCGGCGACGAGGCGCTGACCGGCCTGCAGAACCTGACGATCATCGCCGCGTTGCCCTTCGCCCTGGTGATGGTGGGCCTGGCCGTGTCGCTGGCCAAGGACGTGCGCACCGACCCGATGGTGCTGCGGCGCACGGTCGCGGCCGAGGCGGTCGAGCAGGCCGTCGTCGAGGGCATCACCCGGCACGGCGAGGACTTCGTGCTCGTCGTCGAGCCGGCTCCGGACGCCGATGCCGACGGCGTGCCCGACACCGCCACGCACTCCACCCCGGTCCGGACCGTCGAGCACCGGGAGGGGCGCAGCGGCGTGCAGGTCGACGAGGTCGGCTGGCCGGTGCCCGACGGCACCCGGCGATGAGTTCCGCCGGTCGGCCCCGTCTTCCCTCCGACGGGGCCGACCGGGCCTCCGGACGACGGGACCGACGACCGTGCGCATGATCTTCCTGAACCTCCCGGTGCGGGACCTCGCGGCCGCCAAGGCGTTCTACGGCGGGCTCGGGTTCTCCTTCACCGAGCAGTTCTCCGACGAGCGGACGGCCTCGGTGGTGATCGACGAGAACGTCGTCGTCATGCTGCTGACCCGCGACCGGTTCGCCGACTTCGTGACCGGCGAGGTGGGCGACCCCGCGGCCGCGACCACCCAGCTCGCCGCGCTGTCGGCGGCCAGCCGCGAGGAGGTCGACCAGCTGGTCGAGCGGGCCCTGGCGCACGGCGGGAAGCCCTGGCTGCCGCCCCAGGACCACGGGTTCATGTACGGCGCGAGCTTCACCGACCCCGACGGGCACGTCTGGGAGGCCGTCTGGATGGACCCGTCCGCGGTCCGGTGACCCCCGCCGAGGCGCTGGCCGGGGTGTTCACCGCAGGTGCACCCCGGGCGGAACTGGCCGACCGGCTCGCGCTCTTCGCACCGCTGGTGGGCAGCTGGGACCTCCGCGTGACCGACGTCGCGGCGGACGGCTCGGAGACGGAGCGGTACGGCGAGTGGCACTTCGGCTGGGCGCTGGACGGGCGCGCGCTGGCCGACGTCTGGATCAGCCCGTCCCGGGCCGCGCGTGCCCGCGGCGCCCCGGATGGCGAGTGGGGCCTGAGCCTGCGGTTCTGGGACGAGGCGCTGGGTGCCTACCGGTCCACCTGGCACGGCCCGGCGCGCGGCTGGGTCATCCCGTTCACCGCCGCGCCCTCCCCGGACGGACTGGTCCTGTCCGGCGAGCGGGACGGCACCCGCCTGCGCTGGGTCTTCTCCGAGGTCGGGGCCGACGGCTTCCACTGGCGGGCCGAGGAGGACGACGGCGAGGGGTTCCGGGTGCGGCAGCGCTTCGTCGCCGTCCGCCGCGCCTGAGCCGCTCGTCCCTGCGCGAGATCGGCGACCTGGTGGCGATCAGCGGCTGACGGCCACCAGATCGCCGATCTCGCGCCCCGGGGTCGCGGGGAGCGACAGCCCGGCAGGTAGGTGGCACGGGGCATCACGGCAACTACATTGCTGTCCGTGCAGCGCCCCGTCCTCGGTTACGCCGCCACCGTCGCCGCCGCGGGGTTCTTCGCCGTCAACGGCACCGTGTCGACCCTCGCCCTCCAGGCGGGCATCCCGCCCACCCGGCTGACCGCGCTGCGCTGCGTCGGCGCCGCCGTGGGGCTGCTCGTCGTCCTGGCGCTGGTGTCGCCCGGGCGGCTGCGGATCACCTGGCGGGAGGTGCCCTTCCTCGCCGTCTTCGGGGTGGTGGGCGTCGCGCTGACGCAGTTCCTCTACTACGTGGCGATCGGCCGGCTGCCGGTCGGCATCGCGCTGGTCTTCGAGATGACCGCGCCGGTGTTCATCGCCCTCTACGTGTGGCTGGTCCGCCGCGAGCAGGTGCGCAGCCGGCTGTGGGTGGCCCTGCTGCTGTCGCTGTCCGGCCTGGTCTTCGTGGCCGAGGTCTGGCAGGGAGGCGGCTCGCTGGACCCGCTCGGGGTGGCCGCGGGGCTCGCCGCCGCGCTGTGCCTGGCCACCTACTACCTGATGGGCGAGCGGGGGACGGTGACCCGCGACCCGGTCGGCCTGACCTGCTGGAGCTTCGTCGCCGCCGGGCTGTTCTGGTCGGTGGCCGCGCCGTGGTGGGAGTTCGACGCCGGAGTGCTCACCGAGCGGGTGCCGGTGTCGGCCGGGTCGCTCGAACTCCCGCTGTGGGTGCTCGTCGTGTGGATCGTCGTCCTCGGGGCGATGGTGCCGTTCTGGCTGTCCATCGCGGCGCTGCGGCACCTGTCGCCGACGACCGCCGGCCTCGTGGCGACCGTCGAGCCGGTGCTGGCGTCGGTGGTGGCCTGGCTGTGGGTCGAGCAGGTGCTGTCGGGCTGGCAGGTGCTCGGCGGCATCGTCGTCCTGGTGGGGATCGGCCTGGCCCAGACGGCGCGGCCGGCGCCCGTCGCCGCCGCGGTGCCGGAGGCGGTCGCGCCCTCCTGAGCGGAGTCGCTCGGTGACGGGAACCGGCACCGAGCGACCCCGCCCGTGGTTCAGGTGACCTTCCGGGCCTCGGTGAGGTAGCCGGCCAGCTCCTCCATGTAGGCGGCCTGGGCGGCGTAGTCCATCCCGATGTACTTCCACGGGTGGAGCTGGCCGGCCTGCACCGCCGGCAGCAGCGCGGCGGTCGGCTGGGCCGCGTACTCCTCCGGGGTCATGCTGAGCCGCAGCGAGTAGAGCAGCACGTCGCTGGGGTGGTTCGGCACCTCCTCCCAGCCGACCGACTCCCAGAAGTAGCCGTCACCGCCGGGGTCGACGAACTGCACGCCGAGGTCCTGGTAGAGGTGCAGCGAGGGGTCGTCGGGCGCCTTGGCCATCCACCAGCCGTCGCTGGGGGAGGCGTACACGGGCAGCACCGTCACGCCGCCGGCCGCGGCCTCGGTCAGGGCGGTGGACGCCGCCTCGTAGTCCTCCCGCGCGGCGTCGACCAGCTCGTCGTCGGCGCCGACGGACTCGGCCAGCTCGAGGGTGCGCTCGATGACGTCGGCCGCCGAGCCGCCCCAGGTGATGGCGACGATCGGCGCGATCTCGGCGACCTGCTCCTGCTGCTCGATCGACTCGAAGCCGTACAGGGGCTGGGTCCGGTCGATCGTGCCCGCGGAGTCGGTCGGGTAGACCGAGGTGACGATCAGGTCGGGGGCGGCCGCGGCCAGCCGCTCGAGGTCGATCTGCCCGTAGCTCTCGCCCAGGATCGCGAACCCGCCGAGGTCCTTGCCCTCGAACGCGACGTCGTCCGCGGCGGAGGTCTGGCCCCAGCCGCCGACCGGCTCGATGCCGTAGTTCCACAGCGAGGCGACGACGTCGTTGAGGCCGGCGATGCGGGTCGGCGTCTCGTCGAGCTCGACGGTGTTCCCCAGGTCGTCGGTGAACTCCCAGCCGCCCTCCCCGGGGGCGCTGGAGCCGGCGGCGTCGGCGGGTCCGTCGGAGCAGCCTCCGGCCGCGAGCAGGGCGGCCACGGTGAGGGAGGCGCCGATCAGGCGGCGCGGCATGCGGTGCAACGGGGGTCTCCTCGCTGGTCATCCCGGGAGGTGGTTCCTCCCGGAAGGCGGCTTAGGTTAGCCTCACCTCTGCTGCCGTCGGCAAGGGTCGGGGCGCCGGGAGAGAGTGGAGACGCCACATGACCGTCACCGTCGAGACCGCGGTCGAGGCCGCCCCCGGGTGGGCCTTCTTCGACGCGACGGTGGCCGCCGTCCGCCGGCTGGGCCCGAGCTTCGTGCGGGTCACCCTCACCGGCCCCGACCTCGCGGGCTTCGGCGTCGCCGGCGACGACCAGCGGATCAAGCTGGTGCTGCCCCGTGACCCGGCCGGCATGCGCCGGCTGGTCGAGCGGGGGTCGGACTGGTACCCGGAGTACTGCGCGATGCCCGAGGAGCAGCGGCCCTGGGTCCGCACCTACACGGTGCGCGCCGCGCGCCCCGAGCTCGCCGAGGTCGACGTCGACCTGGTCCTGCACGGGGTGGAGGACGGGCACGCCGGTCCGGCCGCCCGCTGGGCCGCGGCGGCCGCGCCCGGCGACCGCATCGTGCTGCTCGGCCCCGACCGGCCCGGGCGCGGCCGGATGTGGGGCGTGGAGTGGGCCCCGCCCGCCGCGGCCACCACGCTGCTGCTGGCCGGCGACGAGACCGCCGTCCCCGCGGTCTGCGCGATCCTCGAGGGGCTCGGGCAGTCCCCCCGCCGCGTCGTGGCCCTGCTCGAGGTGCCGGCCGAGGCCGACGCGATGAACCTCGTGCTGCCGCCGGGGGTGAGCGTGCGCTGGCTGCCGCGCTCCGGCGCCGCCCGCGGCTCCCTGCTGGTGCCGGCGGTGCACGCCGCGCTGTGCGAGCTCGGCGTGGTCGCGACGCCCACGGAGGTCCCGGAGGACGTCGACCTCGACGCCGGGCTGCTGTGGGAGGTCCCGGACGCGGACGCCACCTCGGGCTGCTACGCCTGGCTCGCCGGCGAGGCCGGGGTGGTCAAGCAGCTGCGCCGGCACCTGGTCGGCGACCTCGGCGTCCCGCGCGGCGCGGTGGCGTTCATGGGTTACTGGCGGCAGGGCATCGCGAGCTGAACCGGCGCGCGCCCTACCGCAGGCGGCGGACGGGCACCACCATCGGCGTCCCGGCCACCGGGTCCGGCACGATCCGCGCCTCCAGGTCGAACACGTCGGCCAGCAGCCGCTCGGTGAGCACCTCGGCCGGCGTCCCCGACGCGACCAGGACGCCGTCCTTCATGGCCACCAGCCGCTGCGCGTACCGGGCGGCCAGGTTCAGGTCGTGCAGGACGACGACGACGGTGCGGCCCCGCTCGGTGTGCAGCCGGCCCACCAGCTCCAGGACGTCGATCTGGTGCGACAGGTCCAGGTAGGTCGTCGGCTCGTCGAGCAGGAGCAGGTCGGTGCCCTGCGCCAGCGCCATCGAGATCCACGCGCGCTGGCGCTGCCCCCCGGAGAGGGCGTCGACGGGCCGCTCGGCCAGCTCGGACATGTCGGTCCAGGCCAGCGCCTCGGCGACCGCGGCCTCGTCCCCGCGTGACCACTGCTGGAGCCACGACTGGTGCGGGTGGCGGCCGCGGGCCACCAGGTCGGCCACCGTGAGCCCCTCCGGCGCGACCGGCGTCTGCGGCAGCAGCCCGAGCACCTTCGCCACCTCGCGGGTCGGCGTCCGGGAGATGGCGTGCCCGTCGAGCAGCACCTGGCCCTGGCTGGGGCGCAGCAGCCGGCCCAGGGCGCGCAGCAGGGTGGACTTGCCGCAGCCGTTCGGGCCCACGATCGCGGTGAAGGAGCCGTCGGTGAGCTCCAGGTCGAGGTCGCGGACGACCACGCGGTCGTCGTAGCCGAGGCTGACCGACTCGGCGGCGAGGCGGACCGGCCGGGTCCCGGTGGGGACCGGGGGGTGCGCGGTGGTCGTCACAGCGTGGATCGCCGCCTTCCGCGGACGAGGAGCCAGAGCAGGTACGGGGCGCCGACGGCGGCGGTGAGGATGCCGACCGGCAGGGCCTCGGGCAGGACGGTGCGGGTGAGCAGGTCCGCGCCGATCACGAGCGCGGCGCCGAGCAGCCCGGAGGCGAGCAGGGGCGGCCGGGAGCCACCGCTGAGGCGGACGGCGATCTGCGGGACCACCAGCGCCACGTAGGAGATCGGGCCGGCGGCGGCGACGGCGGCGGCGGTGAGCGCGACCGCGACGAGGACCACCGCGGCCTGGGCCAGCGGCAACCGGACGCCGAGCCCGCGGGCGGTGTCGTCGCCGAACTGCAGCACCGCCAGGGCGCGGCTGGCGGCCAGCGCGAGCGGGACCAGCACGGCCAGGGCGAGGGACAGCGGCCCGGCCTGGTCCCACGTCCGGGCGTTGAGCGAGCCGGTGATCCACACGTAGGCGGCGGCGGCGTCGAAGATCTCCGCGCGGGTCAGCAGCCAGTCGGTGAGCGCGGAGGCGACCGCCCACAGCGCGATGCCGACGAGCACCAGCCGGTAGCCGTCGACGCCGCGGCGCCAGGCCAGCACGAACAGCAGGACGCCGGTGACCAGCGCGCCGAGGAGGGCGGCCAGCGGGACGCCGAGGCCGCCGAGCAGCGCCCCGCCGCTCGACGTCCCGCCCAGCACGATCGCCGCCACCGCCCCCACCGAGGCGCCCTGGGTGATGCCGAGGACGTCGGGGGAGGCCAGCGGGTTGCGGGCGAAGGTCTGGAACAGCGCCCCGGCGATGCCGAACGCCAGCCCGACCAACGCGCCGACGACGATCCGCGGCGCGCGCAGCTCGAGGACGATGAACTCCTGGGTCTGCTCGCCCAGGCCGACGAGGGTCTCGAGGACGTCGCCGACGCCGATCGGGAAGTCGCCGCGGCCCAGGCTCACCGCCCCCAGCAGGACGACGACGACCGCGGCGCTCACCGGCACGAGCAGCTGCCGCCAGCGCAGCCGACCGGAGACCGGGCCGGCGCGGACGACGGTCTCCCGCGGCACCGCGACGCGCTCCGGAGCGGTCGCCGTCACGGGCCGGCCAGCTGGCGGCGCCGGATCAGCGCGATGAAGAACGGCGCGCCGACCAGGGCGAGCACGATGCCGACCTGCAGCTCACCGGGCCGGGCCACCACCCGGCCCAGGACGTCGGCCAGCAGCAGGAACGCCGCCCCCAGCAGGCCCGAGAGGGGGACCAGCCAGCGGTGCGCGGGGCCGGTGAGCGCCCGGACGACGTGCGGGACGACCAGCCCGACGAAGGCGATCGGGCCGCAGGCCGCGGTGGCGGCGCCGCACAGCAGGGTGACCGCGCCGAGCCCCACCAGGCGGGCCAGCCAGACGCGCTGGCCGAGGCCGCGGGCGACGTCCTCCCCGAGGCCGAGCAGGTCCAGCGCCGGCGCGTTGAGCAGCGCGAGGACCAGCCCGGCGGCGATGAACGGGGCGACCTGCCAGGCGATGTCCGCGCCGCGGCCGGCGAGGGCACCGACGACCCAGAACCGGAAGCTGTCCAGGCTGTCGGAGTCGCTGACCAGGATGGCCCGGACCAGCGCGTAGAGCAGCGCCGACAGCGCGGCACCGGCCAGGGCGAGGGTGACGGGGGTGGCGCCGCCGCGGCCGGCGGAGCCGAGGGTGAACACCAGCACGGTGCCGGTCAGCGCCCCGGCGAAGCCGAACCACACGTACCCGGCGGGCGTGCTGAGGCCCAGCGCCCAGATGGCCAGGACGACGCCGAGGGAGGCGCCGGCGGTGACCCCGAGCAGGCCGGGGTCGCCCAGCGGGTTGCGGGTGTGGCCCTGGGTGAGCGCGCCCGCGACGCCGAGCGCCAGGCCGACCAGGAGGCCCAGGGCGGTGCGCGGCAGCCGCAGCTCGCGCACGATCACCGCCTCCTCGCTGCCGAGGGAGGAGTCGGTCAGCGCCTGCCAGACGGTGCCCAGGCCGATGCTGCGGGTGCCCACGGCGATGCTGAGCGCGGCGGAGGCGACGACCAGCAGCAGCAGCGCGAGGGCGGCGAGGAACCGCGGGCCGCGGCCCCGCAGCAGACCGCGCGTCCGGGGCGGCGCCACCGCCCCCGGGGTCCGGGGAGCGGCGTCGGTCGTCGAGGACACGCGCGGCTCCAGGGACGAGGGACGGGGGACCACCCGCATCGACCGGGCCGTCTGCCGACACAGGTTAGCCTCACCTCAGCCGGCCCGTGCGCTCCCGCGGCGTGCCGCGGTCACCGGTGCTGGCGGCGGCTGCCCCCGTGCCAGTCCTCCTGCACGCCCACCTCGCCCGGGCGGACGCCGAAGGAGCGCACCTGCGGGCGCTCCCGGAGGCTGCGCTTGAGCTCGGCGAACCCGGGGAAGGCGGCGAGGGCCACCACGTGGTCCCACAGCTCGACGGCGTCCTCGGGGCTGGGCACCCGGCTGATCACCGGGCCGAAGAACGCGGCGCCGTCCGGGGGAGCGAAGTGCAGGATCGGCGTCCCCACGTCCTTGCCGGCCAGGCGCAGCGCCTCGTCGGTGTCGGCCTGGATCGCGGCGTCCCACGACTCGTCGTCCAGCGCGTCGGCGAGGTCCGCCGGCAGGCCGAGGCCGGCGAGGACGGGTGCGACGAACGCGCGGGTGCCGCGCTGCTCCCGGTCCTGCGGCCCGTCCTGCGGCTCGGCGTCGAAGACGGCGGTCCCGAGCGCGGCGTAGAGCGGGCCGAGCACGTCGGGCCCGTGCTCGTCGCGGGCCCGCGCGGCCACCCGCAGCAGCCGCAGGCCGGCGGTGTGCCCGGCCTCGTACTCCGGCGGGAACTGGGTGTCGTAGTCCACGTGCCGGTTGAGCAGCCGCAGCGAGATCAGCCGCCACTCGACGGTGTACTCCCGCCGGTCGGCCACGGTGCGCACCCACTGGCTGGTCACCCAGGCGAAGGGGCAGACCGGGTCGAACCAGAAGTGCAGGTCGGCGTCCCGGGTCACTGGGCCAGCGCCTGCTCGATGGCGTGCCGCACCTCGGGGGAGTCGGGCTGGGTCTGCGGCCGGAAGCGGGCCACGACCGCGCCGTCGGCGCCGACGAGCCACTTCTCGAAGTTCCAGCGCACCTCGCCGGCCTCGCCGGTGGCGTCGGGCGCCTCGGCCAGCCGCTGGAACAGCGGGTGCGCGCCCGGGCCGTTGACCTCGAGCTTCTCGGTCATGGGGAAGGTGACGCCGTAGGTGGTGGAGCAGAAGCTCTGGATCTCCTCCGCCGTGCCCGGCTCCTGGCCCATGAACTGGTTGCACGGCGCGCCGACCACGGTCAGGCCGCGCCCGCCGTACTCCTGCTGCAGCGCCTCCAACTGGCTGTACTGCGGGGTGAGCCCGCAGCGGCTGGCGACGTTCACCACCAGGGCCGCGCCTCCGCCCGCGAGGGCGCCCAGGGTCGTGGCCTCGCCCTGGAGGGTGGTCACCGGCAGGTCCAGCAGGTCGCTCATGTCGCTCCTCGTCGTGTAGCGCATCTGGTGGCTCCCTCGCAGGGCCCCGCCGCCAGCGTGCGGGTGGTGGGGGGCAAGGGGGTCCTTCCTCTAGTCGAGGCCGCTGAGGTCGTCGGGGACGTCGACGGCGTGCTGCCGCAGCGCCTCCAGCGGGACGACCTCGAGGGCGCGGGCGTTCGTCGCGGCCAGGACGACGCCGGCGGCCGCGCCCGCCTGGTACGCCTGCAGCCAGCGGGCGGCGACGACGCACCAACGGTCGCCGGGGCGCAGGCCGGGGAAGGCGTACTCCGGCCGCGGCGTCACCAGGTCGTTGCCCAGCTCGCGCTGCACCTGCAGGAACTCGGCGGACACGACGGCGCAGACGGTGTGGCTGCCGACGTCCTCGGGGCCGCTGCTGCAGACACCGGTGCGGAGGAAGCCGGTCATCGGCTCGGTGCCGCACGGCTCCAGCGGCCCGCCGAGGACGTTGCGCTCCTCGCTGCCGCCTCCGGGTCCGCTCATCGGGTCAATCTTGCTGGCTGCACCGCGCCCGCGCAGCGCGCGGGGGATGGCAGGGTGCCGGTGTGACCGGTAACGCGAGCGAGCCGACCGTCCTCTGGCGCCCGACCCCGGAGTCGGTGCGGGCCACCCGGATCGCCGAGTTCGCCGGGTGGGTGGCGCAGCGGCGCGGCCTGGACCTCGGCGACCCGGCGGACTACGACGCGATCTGGCGCTGGTCGGTGGAGCGCCTCGACCAGTTCTGGGCCGACGTGGCCGGCTGGACCGGCGTGCTGCCCGGCATACCCGACGACCGGGTGCTGACCCGACGGGAGATGCCCGGCGCCGTGTGGTTCCCCGGCACCACGCTCAACTACGCCGAGCAGGCGCTGCGCGCCGGCGCCGACGGCACGGTGCCCGCCGACTCCCCGGCGCTGATCGCGGTCGCCGAGGACCGCGAGCCGGAGGAGACCAGCTGGGCGCAGCTGCGCGCCCGGGTCGGCGCCTTCGCCGCCACGCTGCGCCGGCTCGGCGTGCAGCGCGGCGACCGGGTCGCCGGCTACCTGCCCAACGTCCCCGAGGCGGTCGTCGCCTTCCTCGGGACGGCGGCCATCGGCGCGGTCTGGTCCTCCTGCGCCCCCGACTTCGGCACCCGCGCCGTCCTCGACCGCTTCGTCCAGATCGAGCCGACCGTGCTGGTCGCCGTGGACGGCTACCGGTTCAACGGCAAGGAGTACGACCGCCGCGAGGTCGTCACCGAGCTGCGCGGCGCGCTGCCCAGCGTCCGGACGACGATCGCCGTCCCGCGGCTGTTCCCCGGCGAGGTGCCGGCCGGCGCCGTCCCGTGGGCCGAGGCGGTCGCCGAGGAGCAGGAGCCGGTCTTCGAGCAGGTCCCGTTCGACCACCCGCTGTGGATCGTCTACTCCTCGGGCACCACCGGCCTGCCCAAGGGGATCGTGCACGGCCACGGCGGCGTCACCCTCGAGGAGCACAAGCAGCTGGCCCTGCACGGGGACGTCGGCCCGGGCGACCGCTTCTACTGGTACGCCTCCACCGCCTGGATCATGTGGAACATCGCCACCTCGGCGCTGCTGTGCGGCGCCACGGTGGTCGTCCACGACGGCGCCCCCGCGTACCCGTCGGTCGACGCCCAGTTCGCGATCGCCGCGCAGACCCGGCTGACCTACCTCGGCACCAGCGCCGGCTACCTGACCGCCTGCGAGAAGGCCGGCATCCGGCCGGGGGAGACCCACGACCTGTCGGCGCTGCGGTGCATCGGGTCGACCGGCTCGCCGCTGCCGGCGTCCGCCTTCACCTGGGTGTACGACGCGGTCAAGCCCGACGTGTTCCTCGGGTCGCTGTCCGGCGGCACCGACGTCGCCACCGGGTTCGTGGGCAGCTCACTGCTGCTGCCGGTCAGCGCCGGGGAGCTGCAGCGGCCGATGCTGGGTGTCGCGGCGGCCGCCTGGGACGAGCACGGCGAGCCGGTGGTCGGCGAGCTGGGCGAGCTGGTCATCACCGAGCCGATGCCGTCGATGCCGCTGTACTTCTGGAACGACCCCGACGGCGAGCGCTACCGGGAGTCGTACTTCGAGCCGTGGCCGGGCGTCTGGCGGCACGGGGACTGGATGGAGGTCACCGACCGCGGCACCTGCCTGATCACCGGCCGGTCGGACTCGACCCTCAACCGCGGCGGCGTGCGCATGGGGACGGCGGACATCTACGCCGCCGTGGAGTCCGTCCCCGAGGTGCTCGACTGCGTCGTGCTCGGCGTGGAGCAGCGCGACGGCGGCTACTGGATGCCGCTGTTCGTCAAGCTGGCCGAGGGCGCCGAGCTCACCGAGGAGCTCACCACCCGGATCCGGGACGCCATCCGCCGCCAGGCCAGCCCCCGCCACGTGCCCGACGAGGTGATCGCCGTCCCCGCGGTGCCGCACACCCGCACCGGCAAGCGGCTGGAGGTGCCGCTCAAGCGGCTGTTCCAGGGTGTCGACCCGGCCCGGGCGCTCAACGTCGGCGCCGTCGACGACCCCGGCGCGGTCGAGCACTACCTGGCCCTGGCGCGGGAGCGCGGCCCGCGCTGAAGGCCCGGGTCACCGCCCCGCGCCGGCCGTCAGCCGGTCGCTGCCGGCCAGCTCGAGCAGGACGGCGGCGACGGCGTCCGGGTCGGACACGTGAGCGAGGTGCCCGCAGTCGAGGGCGCGGTGCCGCCACCCCCGTGACTCCGCCGCCCGCTGCGCCCACCGGTCGAACCCGGGGTGCGGGAAGCGGGTGCACCGCACGTAGCTGCGCGGCAGGTCGCCGACGGCGCCGGTCAGGTGGAGCGGGCGGGTGAAGTGGCCCACCGGGGTGGCCCGCAGCCGGGGCTCGGCCCACGCGGCGTCGTCCGCGTCGGTGATCCCCCACAGCCGGGAGAGGATCTCCGGCCACGGTGGCGGCGCGAACCGGGGCAGCAGCCACCCGTCGCCCTCGGTGGCCACGAGCGCCTCCATCGCCGCCCGCCGCTCCGGAGCGACCAGGTCGAACACGCACTGGCCGTCCTCCGGGACGAACGCGTCCAGGTAGACGACCTCGGCCACCCGCTCCGGCAGCCGGTCGGCCACCCCGGTGACCACCGCGCCCCCGGAGCTGCTGCCGACCAGCACCACCCGGTCGAGGTCCTCGTAGGTCAGCACGTTGACCACGTCCTCGACGTGGGTGAGCAGGTCGATCCCGTGGTCGAGCAGGTGGGACCGGTCGCCGAGCCCGGTGAGCGTCGGCGCCACCACCTCGTGGCCCGCTCCGCGGAGCAGGGGGGTGAGCTTCCGCCAGCACCAGCCGCCCAGCCAGGCGGGGTGCACCAGCACGAACGTCGCCATCGCCCGGCCTCCGTCCCTGGAGGAGCCGGCCGGCGCCCGGTGCGGTCCGGCGCCCGGTGCGGTCCGGCCGGCGCGTGCCGACGACGGTAGGCCCGGCCGGTCGCGACAGGCCAGCCCCGCCGGCTCCGTGTCCCACGTGCGACGACGCGTTGACACCCCGCCCGGGCGCCGGACACGATCCCGGCTCAGCCGCCTGCAGGACGGAGCGCCGGTGACCGCACCGCTGGCCAGGGACGTCGTCGACCTCGAGCTGTTCGACCCGCAGGTGTGGGCCGAGCGGGGGCAGCCGCACGAGGCCTTCGCCGCCCTGCGCGCGCGGGCGCCGGTGGCCTGGGTCGACGAGGTCCCCGTCCTCGGCTGGCCGGAGGGGCCGGGCTACTGGGGCGTGTTCCGGCACGCCGACGTCCGCGCGGTGAACACGCACCCCGACGTCTTCAGCTCCCAGCTCGGCGCCACCCAGATCCACGACCCCGCCCCCGACGACCTGGTCTTCCAGCGGCGGATGCTGCTGAACCTCGACCCGCCGGAGCACTCGGTGCTGCGCCGCACGGTCAACCGGGCCTTCACCCCGCGGGCGGTCGCCCGCATGGCCGGCTGGGTGCACGACCGCGCCCGGGAGATCGTCGACGGCCTCGACGGGACCACGTCCTGCGACTTCGCCCAGGACGTCGGCCGGGAGCTCCCGCTGCTCACCCTCGCCGAGATCATGGGCGTCCCGCGGGAGGACCGGCACCTGCTGTTCGGCTGGGCCAACCGGGTCATCGGCGTGCACGACGAGGAGTACGCGACGGCCGGGGACGGCGGCCGCCCGGTGGACCCGCGGTCGCGGGCGAGCCTGCAGGACATGTTCGACTACGCCCACCAGCTCGCCGCGCACAAGCGGGCGCACCCCGGCGAGGACCTGATCAGCCTGCTGCTGGCCGGCGTCGAGGGGCAGCCGCTCACCGACGAGGAGTTCGAGAACTTCTTCTTCCTGCTCTCGGTCGCCGGCAACGAGACGCTGCGCAACGCCATCCCCGGCGGCATGCTCGCCCTCCTCGAGCACCCGGAGCAGCTCCGGCGGCTGCGCGCCGACCGCGGGCTGCTGCCCACCGCGGTCGACGAGATGCTGCGCTGGGTCACCCCGGTCACCCAGTTCCGCCGGACCGCCACCCGGGACGCCGAGCTCGCGGGCCAGCCGATCCGTGCCGGGGACAAGGTCGTCGTCTACTACGCCTCGGCCAACCGCGACGGGGCCGTCTTCGACCGGCCCGACCGGTTCGACGTCGGCCGCACGCCCAACGACCACCTGACCTTCGGCGTCGGCCCGCACTTCTGCCTCGGCGCCGGCCTCGCCCGGCTGCAGATGAGCGCCCTGTTCGGCGAGCTGCTCGACCGGGTGCACGACGTCGAGCTCGCCGGGCCGGTGGTGCGGCTGCGGTCGAACTTCCAGAACGGCATCAAGCGGCTGCCTATCACCTACCGGCTGCGCTGACCCCGGTCACGGGGGAGCGGCCCGGCGGCGACCGTATGCTCCCCCGGTCACCGCCCGCCCGACCCCGGGCCGGTACGGACGACGGGGGAGAACGATGGCCGGCCTGCCGCGGGCGCTCGCGCCGCTGCGGCACCCCCGCTACCGCCTGCTGGCCGCCTCCCTCGGGCTCTCGCTGCTCACCAACAGCACCTTCGCCGTCGCCGTGGTGTGGCAGGTCGTCGCGCTGGACGGCGGCCCGGCCGAGCTGTCGCTGGTCAGCGGGCTGACCGCCGGCGGCATGCTGGCCAGCACGCTGCTCGGCGGCGCGCTGGCCGGCCGCGTCCCGCAGCGGCACGTGCTGCTGGCCGTGGCGCTGGTGCAGGCCGTCGGCATCGCGCTGGTCGCGGTGCTGTCGCTGACCGGGGTGCTGGCGCTGTGGCAGCTGGCCGCCGTCGCGCTGGCCGGCGGGCTGGCCAACGGCTGCTACTACCCGGCGTACTCCGCGCTGGTCCCGGCGCTGCTCCCGCAGGACGAGCTGCTGCCGGCCAACGGGCTCGAGGGCACGATGCGGCCGGTCCTCTACCAGGCCACCGGCCCCGCCCTGGCCGGCGGGCTGATCGCGGCGACGTCCCCCGGCGTCGCCCTCGTCGTCACCGCGACCGCGGCGGTGGGCGCGGCGGTCTGCGTGGCAGCGCTCCCCGCGACGCCGGTCCGGCGCGAGCCGGGGACGGCGCCCGCACACCCGGTGCGCGGCCTGTTCACCGACATGCGCGAGGGCTTCGCCTACATGGTCCGGACGCCGTGGCTGCTGGCCACGCTGCTGTTCGCCTCCCTGATGCTGCTGGTGATGATCGGCCCGTTCGAGGTGCTCGCGCCCTTCGCGATCAAGGACCGGGCCGGTGGCGGGCCGTTCGAGCACGCCCTCGTGCTGGCCGCCTTCGGGGTCGGCGGTGCGCTCGGCTCGATGACCGTGGCCTCGATGCGCCTGCCCCGGCGCTACCTCACGGTCATGAACCTGCTGTGGGGCCTGGGCTGCGTCCCGCTCGTCGTCTTCGGGACCACCACCCAGCTGGCCGTCATGATCGGCGCCGGGCTGGTCACCGGCGCCTCCATGCAGGCGGGCATGGTCATCTGGGGCACGCTGCTGCAGCGGCGGGTGCCGCCGGCGCTGCTCGGCCGGGTCTCCAGCCTCGACTTCTTCGTCTCCACGGCGTTCATGCCGCTGTCGATGGCCCTCGCCGGCCCGGTCAGCGAGCTGATCGGCCTGTCCGCCACCTTCCTCGTCGCCGGGCTCGTGCCCCCGGTGCTGGCGGCGGTCGCGCTGCTGGCCGGGCGGCTGCCGGCCGACGAGCTGGCCCACCCGCTGGACCGGCGCCCCTCCGCGGGGACCCCCGTGCCGGCCTGAAGACCCGGGACGGGGCCGGCCGAGCCTCCGCTCACGGCAGCCGCAGCACCCGCGCCTCCCACGGGCGCAGGACGGCCGGGTCGGCCGGGTCGGCCGGGTCGGCCGGCGCCAGGTTGCCCAGCACCGGCTCCGCGGCCACCGCCTCGGGCAGCAGCTCGTCCAGCCGGTGCTCGTGCCCGCTCACGTTGCAGACGACCAGCAGCGTCTCGCCGTCCAGCGACCGGGTGAAGGCGTACACGTCGTCGTGCTCCGGCAGGAGCATCGTGAAGTCGCCCAGCGCCACCACCGCCGACTCGTGCCGCAGCGCGATCAGCCGCCGGTGGTGGGCGAACACCGAGTGCGGATCGGTGCGCTGGGCGGCGGCGTTCCACTCGGTGTGGTCAGGGTTCACCGCGATCCACGGCGTCCCGGTGGTGAAGCCGGCGTGCGGCGAGTCGTCCCACTGGACCGGCGTCCGGGCGTTGTCCCGGCCCACCCGCCGCATCGCCGCCAGCACCCGGTCGGGGTCCTCGCCGTGGGCGACGGCCTGCGCGAAGTGGTTGAGCGACTCGACGTCGCGGAAGTCGTCGAGGGAGGCGAACGGGGCGTTGGCCATGCCGAGCTCCTCACCCTGGTAGACGTACGGCGTCCCCCGGTGCAGGTGCAGCAGCGTGGCCAGGCAGGTCGCGGAGTCCCGGCGGTACCGCGGCGAGTCGTCCCCGAAGCGGGAGACCGCCCGCGGCTGGTCGTGGTTGTCCCAGTAGAGGGAGTTCCAGCCGACGTCGGCCAGCCCCGCCTGCCACCGCCCGAACGAGGCCTTGAGGTCGCGCAGCCGCAGCGGCCGGGGGTGCCACTTGGACTCGTCGAAGTCCAGCCCCACGTGCTCGAACTGGAACACCATGTCCACCTCGGCCCGCGCCGGGTCGGTGAACAGCCGGGCCTGCTCGACGGTGACGCCGGGCATCTCACCGACCGTCAGCAGCGCCTCCGACCGGCCGGCGAACACCTCGCGGTGCATCTCCTGCAGGAACTCGTGGATCCGCGGCCCGCACAGGTAGGACGCCGAGCCGTCGCCGTAAGGGAGGCCGGGCAGCGGCGGGCCGTCGTGCAGGTGGCCGTCGGCGGCGACGTCCTTGCTGATCATGTTGATGACGTCCATGCGGAAGCCGTCGACCCCGCGGTCGAGCCACCAGCGCATCATCGCGTACACCGCCTGCCGGACCTCGGGGTTCTCCCAGTTCAGGTCCGGCTGCCGGCGGTCGAACAGGTGCAGGAAGTACTCGCCGCTGGCCTCGTCGAGCTCCCAGGTGGGGCCGGAGAAGAACGAGTGCCAGTTGGTCGGCTCCGCGCCCGGCGCGCCGGCCGTCATCCCCGGCCGCGGCGGCCGCCACCAGTACCAGTCGCGCTTCGGGGAGTCCTTGGACGACCGGGACTCCCGGAACCACGGGTGCTGGTCGCTGGTGTGGTTGACCACCAGGTCCATGACCAGCCGGATCCCGCGCGCGTGCAGCGCGGCGACCAGATCGTCGAACTGTGCGAGGTCCCCGAACAGCGGGTCGACGTCCTGGTAGTCGCTGATGTCGTAGCCGTTGTCGGCCTGTGGTGACGGGTAGACCGGCGAGAGCCACAGGACGTCGACGCCGAGATCGGCCAGGTGGTCCAGCCGCTGCAGGATCCCGCCGAGGTCGCCGATGCCGTCGCCGTCGGAGTCCATGAACGAGCGCGGGTAGACCTGGTAGACGACGGCACGGGTCCACCACGGGGGCTGTTCGGCGGGCACGACGTCCACCCCAGCACGGCGGAGTGCGCCCCGCACCCGCGCGACGCTACGGTCCGACCATGCCTCCCGGTGTCGTGCTCGTGACCGGCGGGAGCCGCGGCATCGGCGCGGCGACGGCGCGTGCCGCCGCGGCGGCCGGGTGGTCGGTCGCGCTGACCTACCGGGACGACGCGGCCGCGGCGGCTGCCGTCGTGGCCGGCATCGAGGCGGGCGGCGGCACCGCCTGCGCCGTCCGCGCGGACGTCTCGGTGGAGGACGACGTCCTGGCCGCCTTCGCCGCCGCCGAGGCGCTGGGCGCGGTGACCGGACTGGTGGCCAACGCCGGGATCGTGGGCCCGCGGGCGCGGGTCGACGAGCTGACCGCCGAGCGGGTGCACCGGATGCTGGCGGTCAACGTGCTGGGTGCCTTCCTGTGCTGCCGGGAGGCGGTGCGGCGGATGTCCACCCGGCACGGTGGGTCCGGGGGGTCGATCGTGCTGCTGTCCTCGGTCGCCAGCAGGCTCGGGTCGCCCGGCGAGTACGTCGACTACGCGGCCAGCAAGGGGGCCGTCGACACGCTGGGGATCGGCCTGGCCCGCGAGGTGGCCGACGAGGGGGTCCGGGTCAACGTCGTGCGGCCCGGGATCGTCGAGACGGAGATCCACGCCAGCGGCGGCCAGCCCGACCGGGTCGCGCGGCTCGGCCCGACGGTGCCCATGCGCCGGGCCGGTCGCGCGGAGGAGGTCGCCGACGCCGTCCTGTGGCTGCTCGGCGACGACGCCGGCTACTGCACCGGCAGCGTGCTCGACGTCGCCGGCGGCCGCTGACCCGCAGCGCGAGGTGGTCGACCACCTCG
>NZ_JBJGYW010000004.1:0-227793 GCF_054050215.1 Geodermatophilus sp. SYSU D01186
GGGCGGGCGGCTCAGCCGGCGGCGCGAACCGGGTTCGGAGGGGACGATGGCCCGGTGACCGCACTGCCCACCGTCGTCGAGCCCCCGGCCCTCGACCCGGCGGCCCTCGACGACCTCGCCGCGCTGGTGGACGACGGCGACATCGTCGTCCTCTCCGGCGCGGGGCTGTCCACCGACTCGGGCATCCCCGACTACCGCGGTGCCACCGGCTCGCTGCGCCGGCACACGCCGATGACCTACCAGACCTTCCTGCGCGACCCCCGCGGCCGGCACCGCTACTGGGCGCGCAGCTTCGTCGGCTGGCGGCAGATCCGCGCCGCCCGGCCCAACGCCGGGCACCGCGCGGTCGCCGACCTGCAGGCCGCCGGCCTGGTCACCGGCGTCATCACGCAGAACGTCGACGGGCTGCACCAGGCGGCCGGGGCGCGCGACGTCCTGGAGCTGCACGGCGGCCTGGACCGCACGGTCTGCCTCGCCTGCGGGGACGTCGCGGACCGGGCCGCGCTCGACGAGCGGCTCCGGGCGGCCAACCCGCACTTCGGGCCGCACGCCGACGAGGTCAACCCCGACGGCGACGCCGAGCTGCCCGACGAGGTCCTCGACGGGTTCGTGATGGTCGACTGCCTGGCCTGCGGGCGCGGGCCGCTCAAGCCCGACGTCGTGTTCTTCGGCGAGACCGTGCCCCGCGACCGGGTCGACACCTGTTTCGCGATGGTCGAGCACGCCGGTGCCCTGCTGGTCCTCGGCTCCTCGCTGACCGTCATGAGCGGCTACCGGTTCGTGCTGCGGGCGGAGAAGCTCGGCATCCCGGTGGGCCTGGTCAACCTCGGCCCCACCCGCGGGGACGCGAAGGTCGACGTCCGGGTCGACGCCCCGCTCGGCACCGTCCTGCCCGACCTGGCCCGCCGCCTGGTCGCGTGAGCCGCGAGGCCGGCCGCACCGCCGGGCGGTTGGCCCCACGCCGGCCCGGGAAGGACCGACGGCGATGCAGACCTTCCTGCCCGTCGCCGACTTCGAGGACAGCGCCCGGCTCCTGGACTCGCCCCGCCTCGGCAAGCAGCGGGTCGAGACCCTGCAGGTGCTGCGCGCCCTCGAGCTGCCCGACTACGGCTGGGTGTCGCACCCCGTCGTCCGGATGTGGCGGGGGCGGACGCCGGCGCTGGTCGCCTACGGGCTGGCGATGGTCCGGGTGTGGCGCGAGCGCGGGTTCGCCGACAGCACGTACCCGCTGATCTCGGAGTTCGCGCCCGACGTCGCCGGCGTGCCCCAGGCGGAGCTGGCCGGCGCCGGGTTGCTGCCGTCGTGGGTGGGGGACGAGGCGCTGCACCTCTCCCACCGGTCCAACCTGCTGGCCAAGGAGCCGGACTTCTACCGGCCGCGGTTCACCGAGCGCTTCGGTCCGGAGCCGGACGACCTGCCCTACGTCTGGCCCGAGCCGGACGACGTCCCGCCGGCGCCCGCACCGCAGGGCGTCCGGGTCTGGGTGGTGCGACCCCGGGCGCACAACGAGCTCGGCGCGTGCCTGGCCGCCGGGGTCGTGGGGCTGGGCACCCAGTCCGGCATCGACGTCGACGCCACCGGTCTCACCCCGGCCGAGCTGCGGGCGCTGTCGAAGGAGATCTCTGGGCGGCGCCCCGCCAAGGACCTGCGCCAGCTGTCGGCCTTCCTCGACGAGGTCCGCCCCGGCGACCGGGTCGGCCTGCCGATCGAGCACGGCGCCGGCCTGCTGCTCGGGGAGGTGGTGGGGGAGTACCTCTTCCAGGGACGGGAGCTGCTGCCGCACCGCCGTCCGGCTCGCTGGGACCGTGTCGTCCCCCGGTCGGCGGCCCGCCCGCCGGCCACCCTGCAGGACCCCCGCGCGCTGTTCGAGGTCGTCCTCGACCCCGCGCACGTGCCCGCGTAACCGGGCGGCGCGCCCCCGGCCCGCCGTGCCAGGGTGCGCGCGTGGCCAGACCCTCCGTGCTCACCAGCCAGTCCGCCGACTTCCCGCGGTGGTACCAGGACGTCGTCGCGAAGGCGGAGCTGGCGGAGAACGGCCCCGTCCGCGGGACGATGGTGATCCGGCCCCACGGGTACGCCATCTGGGAGCGGCTGCAGCGCGAGGTCGACGACCGCATCAAGGACGCCGGCGCCCGCAACGCCTACTTCCCGCTGCTGATCCCGGAGCCGTACCTGCGCCGCGAGGCCGAGCACGTGGAGGGGTTCAGCCCCGAGCTCGCGGTGGTCACGCACGCCGGCGGCACGGAGCTGGAGGTCCCCGCCGTCGTGCGGCCGACCAGCGAGACGGTCATCGGCGAGTACATGGCCAGGTGGGTGCAGAGCCACCGCGACCTGCCGCTGCTGCTCAACCAGTGGGCCAACGTCGTCCGGTGGGAGCTGCGGCCCCGGTTGTTCCTCCGCACGACCGAGTTCCTGTGGCAGGAGGGCCACACCGCGCACGCCACCGAGGCCGACGCCGCCGCCTACGCCCGGCGGGTCCTGCGCGAGGTCTACGCCGACGTCATGACCGGGGTGCTCGCCATCCCGGTGGTGCCGGGGCGCAAGACCCGCCGGGAACGGTTCGCCGGCGCGGTCAACACGCTGACCGTCGAGGCGATGATGCGCGACGGCAAGGCCCTGCAGATGGGCACCAGCCACGAGCTGGGGCAGAACTTCGCCCGGGCGTTCGGCATCGACTTCCTGGGTGCCGACGGCGAGCGGCGGCTGGCCTGGACGACGTCGTGGGGTTCCTCCACCCGCATGGTCGGCGGGCTGGTCATGAGCCACGGGGACGACGCGGGCCTGCGGCTGCCGCCCCGGCTGGCACCGGTGCAGGCAGCCGTGGTGGTGGCCCGCCCCGGGGAGGGCGTGACCGAGGCCGCCGGGGCACTCGCCGGCGACCTCCGGGCGCGCGGCGTGCGGGTGGAGGTGGACGACCGGGTCGACGTCCCCTACGGGCGCCGGGCCGTCGACTGGGAGCTCAAGGGCGTCCCGGTGCGCATCGACCTCGGCCCGCGGGACCTCGCCGAGAGGCGGGCCGTCGTCGTCCGCCGGATCCCCGGCACGTCCACGCCGGCCCCGCTGGCCGACGTGCCCGAGGTCGCCCTCCGCGCGCTCGGGGAGGACCAGGCGCGGCTGCTGGACGAGGCCCGCGCCCGGCTCGCCGAGCGGACGGCGGACGTGGCGACGGCCGAGGAGGCCCTCGCCGCCGCCCGCGACGGGTGGGCCCGCATCGGCTGGGACCGGCTCGGCCCGGAGGGCGAGGCACGGCTGGCCGAGCAGGGTGTCACCGTCCGCTGCCTGGTCCGGCCGGACGGCGGGCTGCCGGACGACGACGACGAGCCGGGCTCCCTGGCCGTCGTCGGCCGCGCCTACTGAGCCGGCCGGCGCGCAGGGGCCGGGTGGCTCACCGCTGGGACGGCGCCCGCCGCCGCTCCTCCTGGTCCAGCCGGCCCTGCACCCACAGGATCAGGCAGCGCAGGGCGGCGTGTCCCTCGGGGGAGGCGAAACCCTGCTCGAACCTGGCGGCCTCGACCAGCTCGCCGCTCCGGACCGTGCCCCCGCCGTGGAACCGGTCGAGGACCTGGCCGGTCAGCGAGGGACTGCGGAAGAGCCCCGCGATGCCGAGCGCCACGGAGTCCGAGACGGTCATGCTCACCGGGGGGTGCGGCAGCGCCGCTCGCCGCTCCAGCAGCCGGGTCACCTCGGCGGCGACCTGCAGGTCCGGGGCGGGGCGCGCCCGCACGGTGATCATCACGTGGAGCTCCCTCCCGGTCCGGTACGTGCTCACCGAGCATCCGTGGCCGAGCGGGATCGCGGAAGACGACGCGGGGGTGGCTCCCTCCGAACGGGTGGAACGGCGGGGGACGGGCCGGTGCTCACGCGTCCGGCAACGGCACGTTCTGCAGCCGCACCTGACCACGGGCGACCAGCTTGCCGTCGGCGCGGGTGAGCAGCACCTGCCACAGCTGCTGCGTGCGGCCCTGCTGGACCGGTTCCGCGACGACGTCGAGCCGCTCCTCGGTGCAGGCGCGCAGGAAGTCGGTGTTGTTGTTGACGCCGACGGCGAACTGGCCGCGGTCGACCACCGCCGCGCTCGCGCCGATGCTGGCGGCGGACTCGACGACGGTGCAGTACAGCCCGCCGTGGACCACGCCCCACGGGGTGTGCTGGTCCGGCCCCACCTCCACCGTGCCGGTCACCCGGGTGCCGCTGACCTCGTCCACGGTGAAGCCGGTCGCGGCGACGAACCGGCTGGCGGAGGTCAGGTCGACGGCGGGCAGCTCGGCGCTCACGCGTCCCACACCAGGCAGAAGGGGTGGCCCACCGGGTCGGCGTAGACGCGGAAGTCGCCGCCGCTGCCGGGCAGCCTCCGCGCGCCGAGCGCCAGCGCCTTCGGCTCGGCCTCCTCGATGTCGGCCACGCGGACGTCGAGGTGGAACTGCTGGGGCCGGTCGGGGTCGGGCCAGTCCGGCGGCTGCAGGTCGGGCGCCTGCTGGAACGCCAGGCGGTGGCCCTGCCCGGTGACGACCACCCAGTCGTCGCCCGGCTGGCCCTTGCTGACCTCCATGCCGAGCAGCTGCGCGTAGAAGGTGGCGAGCGCGTGGGCGTCGGGTGCGTCGATGACGACGGAGTGCAACTGGCCGATCATGACCCCATCCTGACCGGCTGTCCCGGCTCCGACCAGCGCGGTTCCGGCCCGTTGCCGCCGTGATCCGGCCAGCGGGGCAGGATCGGGGGCGTGGCCCCGTCTCCCTCCCCCGCCCCGCAGCTGGGCTCCCTGACCTGGCTCCCCGCCGCCGACCGCCCCGATCTGCTCGCCGCCCCGGTCGCCGCGGCGCTGGGAGACCTGGCCGCGCCGTCCTGGGTGGCGGAGATCGACGACGCGCTCGCCGACACCGCCGCGTTCACCGAGGCCTACGGGGTGCCACTGGAGGCCTCGGCCAACTGCGTGGTGGTCGCGGCCCGCCGGGCCGGTCAGACGATGCTGGCCGCCTGCCTGGTGCCGGCCAGCACGCGGGCCGACGTCAACGGCCTCGTGCGCCGCCACCTCGGGGCGCGGAAGGCCTCGTTCGCACCCCAGGACGTCGCGGTCGCCGAGAGCGGCATGGCCTACGGCGGGATCACGCCGATCGGCCTCCCGCCGTCCTGGCCGGTGCTGGTCGACCCGCTGGTCGTCGCCGCGGACGTGGTCGTGGTGGGCTCCGGTACGCGCGGCAGCAAGCTGGCGCTGCCGGGAGCGGCGCTGGCCGCGCTGCCGGCCGCCGTGGTGCTCGACGGGCTGGGCCGCCCGCCGGTCGAGCCGCCCCCGCCGGCCGCCGCGGCCCGCACCGAGCGGGCGCCGGACGACCGGGACGTCGGCTGGGGCGAGCGGCCCGACGACCGCTCCGCGGACGACCGGCGCTACCTGGAGGACCGCCCTCCGCACTGGGGCAGCGTCTGACCGGTCACAGCTGCCCGGGCAGCGTGGTGGTGCCGGGGCCGGAGGGATCGGAGCCGGGGCCGGCGCCCTGCTGGGCGCGCAGCAGGTCGCGGATCTCGATCAGCAGCTCCACCAGGGTCGGCTCGGCCGGCCCGGCCTCCTCGCCCCTCTTGCGCCGCTCGATGATCGTCTTCATGGGCAGCACCACGGCGAAGTAGACGACGGCCGCGGTGATCGCGAACGTGATGACCTGGCTGAGGAACGCGCCCCAGGTGAACGTCTGACCGTTGACCTCCAGGGAGCCGCCGAGTTCCCCGCCGCCACCGACCAGGCCGATCAGCGGGGTCAGGAACGAGTCGGCGAACGAGGCCACCACGGCGGTGAAGGCGGCGCCGATCACCACCGCGACCGCGAGGTCGACCACGTTGCCGCGCAGCAGGAAGTCCTTGAAGCCCTTCAGCATGGCTCCCATCCAGCCACAGGGACGCGGTGGCGGCGTCAGGCCGCGTCGGCGCGTCCGGGGCGCGGCCGCGGCGGCGGCCGGTGGGTGGGCTCACGCCGGCGGGAGGCTGAGGGTGAGCGTCGCGCTGCTCGCCGCGGCGGCCAGGAGGGCGGCGGTGGCGTCGTCCACGGCGAGCAGGAGCAGCCCCTCGCCGGTGCCGTCGGGCCCCGGGGCCGCCAGGACCAGCGCGCCGGCGGCCACGACGGCGGCGCGCTCGGCCCCCGGGGTGGTGGCCAGGACGTCGACCCGGTCACCGGGGCGGACGAGGGCGCTGACCGCGAGGTCGGCCGGCCGCACCGGCGCGGCCACCTGCCCGCCGGGGAGCAGTGCGGTGAGGCCCGCGCCGACCAGGCGGGCGTCGGTGACCGGCTCGCCGGCCCGCAGCCCCGCCGCGAGGGTGGCGCCGACGAGGCCCTCCGGGCCGGCCGCGGCCCCGCCCGGTCGCAGCGCGGGTGGATAGCGCGCCAGCGTCAGGTCGCCGGCGGTGAGCACGGCCCCCGGCGGCAGGTCGTCGGCCGCCACGACCACCGGGACGGTGGCCGGCGGGCCGGCTGCCGCAGGCTCGGGGGCCGGCCGCAGCGCCAGGACCAGGGCGGTGCCCGCGAGCAGAGCGGCGAGCAGCTGCCGGGCGGCGTGCAGGAGGGAGCGGGGACGGCGGAGGCGGACCATGCACACACGCTGACGGCGGCCGGGCCGCGGAGGACCGGCTACCGGGCGGTTGTGGAGGAGCGGTCGGCCTGTGGACGGCGCCCTCGCGGGATCAGCCGGCGGCGGCCTTGCTGGTGGAGGCGCCGGAGGACGACGAGCTGCCCGACGTCGAGCTGCTCGAGGAGCTGCTGGACGACGAGGCTGCCGCGGCCGGCTCCTTCTTCGACGAGCTGCCGGCCGACTCGCCGGCCGAGGAGCCGGACCGGCTGTCGGTGCGGTAGAAGCCCGAGCCCTTGAAGACCACGCCGACCGAGCCGTAGACCTTCCGCACCGGGCTGCCGCACTGCGGGCACTCGCTCAGCGCGGGGTCGGTGAAGGACTGCACGACCTCGAACTCGTGCCGGGTCTCGGCGTTGGTGCAGGCGTACTGGTAGGTGGGCACGGCGGAGCGCTCCTCGTGGGACGGGCCGGGCTGGCACTCGTGCCCGGCGACTGCCAATGATGCGCGCCGATCCGCCGTCCGTCCACGTCTGCCGGCGAGCGTCACGATCGCGCCACCCGAGGGTGTGGGTGCCGCCCGGGGCTCGGCCCCTGTGCTCGGCCCCTGTGCTCGGCGCCGGTGCTCGGCTACGAGGCCAGGGACCCCTCGGCCGGCTCGTCGATCGCGGCGAGCCGCTCCAGGGGCAGGTCCAGTGCCCGGGCCAGAGCCGCGACGGTGAAGAACGCCGGCGTCGGGACCCGGCCGGTCTCGATCTTGCGCAACGCCTCGAGGCTGACTCCGGAGACGGCGGCGATCTCCGCGGGGCTGCGGTCGCCCCGCGCCGTCCGGAGCAGTGCACCCAGCCGGCGTCCGCGCTCGCGTTCGGCTGCCGTCAGCGGCGGTCGCACCATGGCCGTGATAGTAATACCGGGATAGGAATACCAACTCGAGGAGCCGGTCATGGTCGAGCTGCGCACGCCGGGCGAGATCGAGGCGATGCGGGCGGCGGGCGCGGTCGTGGCGCGCGTGCTCGCCGCCGTGTGCGCAGCCGCGGCGCCGGGGGTGCGGCTGCGCGAGCTCGACGAGGTGGCCCGGCAGGTGCTCGCCGAGGCGGGCGCGGGGTCGCCGTTCCTGCACTACCGGCCGAACCGCTCGATGCCGCCGTACCCGGGGGTCGTCTGCACGTCGGTGAACGACGTCGCGCTGCACGGCATCCCGACCGCGCGGCGCCTGGCCGACGGCGACCTGCTGAGCGTCGACGCCGGCGCCACCCTGGACGGCTGGGTCGGGGACTCGGCGGTCTCCCTGACCGTGGGCGCCGGCCGCGCGCAGGACGAGGCGCTGATCGACACCACCGAGCGCGCGCTGGCGGCGGGCATCGCCGCGGCCGTGCCCGGCGGCCGGCTGGGCGACGTCTCCGCCGCGATCGCCGCCGTCGGCCGCGCCGCGGGGGTCGGCATCGACACCACGCACGGCGGGCACGGCGTCGGCCGCCGCATGCACGAGGAGCCGCACGTGCCCAACGAGGGCCGGGCGGGGCGGGGGCTCCGGCTGCGCCCGGGGCTGGTCATCGCCATCGAGCCGTGGTTCATGGCCGGCGGCGACGACACCTCGTGGACCGACGACGACGGCTGGAGCATCCGCACCGCCGACGGCAGCCGCGCCGCGCACGTCGAGCACACGGTCGCCGTCACCGAGGACGGCCCGCGCGTGCTCACCGCGCCCCTCCGCGCGGCGACGACCCCGGGTCATCGCTGAGCGAGTCGCCTCGTCTGCTCCCTGACCGCGGCCAGGAAGGTGTCGAGCGCGGGGGCGGTGGGCTGGTCGCGGGTGAGGACCACCAGCCGGCGGCCGACGACGGCGCCGGCGACGTCGCGGACGGCCAGGGCGGGATCTGCGGCCGGGAGCGTGAGGGCGGGCATCAGCGCGACGGCCCCCGCCGTGCGCACGAGCTCGAACTGGACGTCGGCGTCGTTGGAGCGGTGCCGCAGGTCGGGCTCGTAGCCGCCGAGGGAGCGGCAGGCGCCGACGACGAGGGCGTGGTGGCCGGTGCCCGCGGCCGCGGAGACCCAGACGTCGTCGCGCAACTCGGCCACCGCGACGGGTCCGCCGTGCCGGGCGCAGGGATGCGCGGCGGGGAGCACCAGCTTCAGCGGCTCCTCGTGCAGCAGCTCGGACCTGATCCCGGCCGGCCGCGGTCGCGGGTGGCCGTCGTACTCGTCGCTGATGACGACGTCGAGCGTGCCCAGTCGCAGCTCGGGCAGCGCCTGCTCGAGTTCCAGCTCGGAGATCTCCACCCGTACCCGGGGGTGGTCGGCCAGCAGGCGGACCACGGCGGGGATCAGCATGCGGCGGGTCGCCGACTGCAGGCCGCCGGCACGCACCGTGCCGCGGACCTCCCCGGTCAGGGACGCCAGGTCCGTCTGTGCCGCCTCGGCGGCCGACAGGAGGACGTCGGCGTGCCGGGCGAGCAGGCGGCCGGCGTCGGTCAGCCGCACCCCGCGGCCGGCCTTCTCCAGCAGTCGCGCCCCCGTCTCCCGCTCCAGGACGGCGAGCTGTTGCGACACCGCGGAGGGGGTGTAGCCGAGGGCCGTGGCGACCGCGGCGAGGGTGCCGCGTTCGGCCAGCTCGCGCAGCATCCGCAGGCGGCGGAGGTCGAGGCTGACCATGCAGCAACGCTAACGTGTCAGGTTCAGAAACCGTCACTGGACGTGAACGACGAGGACGTCGAGTCTCACGTCGTGGGTCCCGCACTGTGCCTGCTCTCGGCGGCGTGCTTCGGCGCCATGGCGGTCTTCGGCAAGTTCGCCTACGCCGCCGGCGTCTCGCCCGACGCGTTGCTCCTGCTCCGCTTCACCTCCGCGGCGGTGCTGCTCGGCGGCGTCCTGCTGGTGCGACCGGAGCTGCGGTCGGACCGCGAGGCGCCGGCGTCCGGGGCGCTGACCCGGCGGTTCGTGCTGACCGGTCTGGGGCTGGGGGTGTTCGGCTACGCCACGCAGGCGACGCTGTTCTTCGCCGCGCTGGAGCGGATCGACGCGTCACTGGTGGCGTTGGTCCTCTACACCTACCCGGCGCTGGTCACCGTGGCCGCCGTCCTGCTGGGGCGGGACCGGCTGACTCCGGCGCGCGCCCTCGCGCTGGTCGTCGCGTCGGGCGGCGCGCTGCTGGTCCTGCTCGGTGCCGGCGCGCTGCGGTTCGACGCGCTCGGTGTCGGGCTGGCCCTCGGCGCCGCGGTCACCTACACCATCTACATCCTCGTCTCCGACACGGCGGTGCACCGCGTTCCGCCGGTGGTCCTGTCGGCGCTGGTGATGACCGGGGCCGCGGCGGCACTCGCCGGACGGGCCGCGGCGACCGGTGGCGTGGACCTCGGCTTCGGCCCGGGCGGGTGGCTGTGGGTCTGCTGCATCGCCGTGGTGTCCACCGTCGTGGCGATGCTCGCCTTCTTCGCCGGCCTGCGCCTGACCGGCGCGTCGACCGCGGCGATCCTGTCGACGCTCGAACCCGTCGTCACCACCGTGCTGGCCGCGCTCACCCTCGGGGAGTTCCTCACCCCGGTGCAGCTCCTCGGCGGCCTGCTGGTGCTGGCCTCGGTCGCCGTCGTCCAGCTCCGGCCCCGGCCCGCCGGCTCAGGGCCGGCCGACGTCCCGCCCCGCCCGCCGGACGCCTCTGACGCCTGGGCGGGCGGTCAGCGGCCCGTGCGCTCGCGGTAGCGCGCAGCCCGCTTGGCGGCGGCCGCGCGGCGGCGCTCGCTGTCGCGCAGGTCGCGCTGGTGGGCGGAGCGCTCGCGGTGGGCGGTGGCGGTGCCGACCGGGTAGCCGGCCTTCACGACCCGGTTCTCCGTGGTCTCCGGCATGTAGGCCAGCGAGTAGAGCAACCCGAGCGCGATGCCACCGCCGGCGACCGCGGCGCGCAGACCCAGCGGGGCCGGCAGGAAGACCACGATCAGCGCGATCGGGATCGACATCTGGACGAACGTCCGGGCGATGTGCCGCGCCCACCACGTGCCGGTGGTGGTGTCGAACAGCACCCAGCCGCGGTGGCGGGCGGGAAGTCCGCCACCGAAGGCGTACCAGAGCCAGCGGTGGGGAGCGGGCCGGACGACCGGCTCGGTCGTGTCCTGCTCGGGCGCTGTCATGAGGCCTGTGTGCTCCTGCTCGACGACGGTCACCCCATCATGGTCCCGCGAAACGATGGGTGTGCAAAGGGTTGGGGCACCAATCATCGGCGCCCCGGCCGTGCTCCTCGTCACGCAGCGGGCCGGCGTCAGGCGACCCCGGCCTCCGGTCCGGCCTGCCGGCCGGCGTCGGGGTGCGCCAGTGCCTGCTGGGAGGCCGCGATGACCTGGGTGAGCGCCTCGTGCAGGCTCATCAGCCGCTCGACCGGCATGCCGAGGCGCTCGACGATGCCGGCCGGGATCCGCTCGGCCTGCTCGCGCAGGGCCGTGCCCTTGTCGGTGAGCGCCAGTGCCAGGTTCCGCTGGTCCTTCGGGTCGCGCTCCCGGCGCAGCAGCCCCGCCGCCTCCAGCCGCTTGAGCAGGGGCGAGAGCGTCCCGGGGTCCAGTTGCAGGAGGCCGGACAACTCCTTGACGGAGAGGGTCCCGTGCTGCCAGAGCGCGAGCATGACCAGGTACTGCGGATGGGTGAGGCCCAGCGGCTCGAGCACCGGCCGGTAGACGGCGACCACGTTGCGGGCGGCCACCGACAGGGCGAAGCAGACCTGCCGGTCCAGGGCGAGCACGTCCTCGGGTCCGGGGAGGGCGGCGGGCGTCTGGCGGGTCGTCACCACCCCAGCCTAGGACTCGCGGCGCCCAATGGTTGGGCCACCAACCGTCGTCGGCCGACAGGGAGTGATCCGACCGGCGCCCGCACGGCGCACCGTTGTGTACGTTTGTTCTCATGAGCTCCCGGCCCGACGCGGGCGACTCCCGGGCCATGTGCGAGCGGATGCTCGCCGGCGACCTCTCCATCGCCGACGACCCGGAGCTCGCCGAGGCCGGCAGCCGCGCGCTGGACCTGGCCGCCACGCTGGACGCGTCCGGCCGGTGAGCGCCGTCCCCGCCCCGGCGCGCCGGGCCCGCCGGGCCCGCCGGCACGATCCGGGACGACGCGACCGGCTGGTCGACACCACCCTCGACGTCATCGCCGCTCATGGCGTCGCCGCCGCCACGCACCGGGCCATCGCCCGCGCGGCCGACGTCCCGCTGGGATCGCTGACCTACCACTTCGGCTCCCTGACCGAACTGCTCGCCGCGGCGTTCACCCGGCACGTCGACACCGTCGCGGAGCGCTTCGACGAGCGCATGCGCGCCGCACCGGACCGGGCCGCGGCGCTCGAGGCGCTGGCCGAGCACCTCACCGGCGACCTGCTCGGTTCCGGCCGCGACCTCGTGCTGGCCGTCGAGCTCTACGTCGCCGCGGCGCGCGACCCGGCGCTGCGCGCGGTCACCGAGGACTGGATGTGCCGCAGCCGCCGCAGCATGGAGCGCCACCTCGACCCCGTCACCGCGCGGGAGGTCGACGCCCTGGTGGAGGGGCTCGTCCTGCACAGTGCGCTGTCCACCGACCCGATGGACGCCACCCAGATCCGTTCCGCCCTCACCCGGCTCGCCGGCTGAGGGACGACCCCGAGGACACCGTGCAGACCACCACGCCCGACGCCGCGCGCCTGCGCCGTGCCCGCGTCGCCGTCGCCGCCTGCTTCTTCACCAACGCCGTCTTCTACGCGGCCCTCGTGCCGCGCCTGCCGGAGGTGAAGGCGCAGCTCGGGCTGAGCAGCACGGCCCTCGGCGCGGCCCTGGCGGCCGTTCCGCTGGGCGCGCTGCTGGCCGGCCTGTCCTCGGCGGCGTTCATCCGCCGGTTCGGCTCCGGCCGGGTCGCCTCGTCCGGACTGGTGCTGCTCGGCGTCATGGTGTGGACGGTCTCGGTGGCGCCCAACTGGCTCGCCCTCGCCGCGGCGCTGCTGGTCATCGGCGCCCTGGACGCGATCGTCGACGTCGCCCAGAACGCCCACGGGCTGCGAGTGCAGCGGCTCTACCAGCGCTCGATCCTCAACGCCTTCCACGGCATCTGGAGCATCGGCGCGGTCGCGGGTGGCGTGCTCGGCTCGGTCGCCGCAGGGCTGGGCGTGCCGCTCGTCGCGCACCTCGCCGGCTCGGCCGTCGTCTTCGGTGCCCTGGCGTTGGTCGCCTCGCGGGCGATGCTGCCCGGGCGCGACGAGCCCGAGCCCACCGCCGACGAGCACCCGCGGGAGCGCCCCCGCCGGCGAGCCGCCCTCCCGGCCCTCGCGGTGCTCGGTGTGCTGGCCGCGTGCGGCGCGTTCGTCGAGGACGCCGGAGCCTCGTGGAGCGCCCTGTACCTGCGCACCGAGCTCGCGGCCGGCGCGGCCACGGCGGGGCTGGGCTTCGTCGCCCTGTCGGTGGCGATGACCGTCGGGCGGCTCACCGGCGACCGCGTCGTCGACCGGTTCGGCCAGCGCCGGGTGGCGCGGGCCGGCGGGGCCGTCACCGCGGCGGGGATGGGGCTGGCCCTGGCGTTCCCGTCGGTACCGACCACGGTGGCCGGGTTCGCCCTGGCCGGCCTCGGTGTCGCCACCCTGGTGCCGGCCGTCTACGCCGCCGCTGACGAGCTGCCGGGGCTGCCGCACGGGATGGGGCTGGCCGCGATCAACTGGCTCCTGCGGATCGGCTTCCTCGTCTCGCCCCCGCTGGTCGGTGCCGTCGCGGACGCCGTGAGCCTGCGCGCCGCCCTCCTCACCGTCGTCCTCGCCGGGATCGTCACGCTGGTGCTCGGGCGGGCCCTGCCGCGCCGGGCGGTCCTCGACCGGCCGGTGGCGGAGCCGGCGGCCGGCTGACGGGCCGTGTGCGGGACGGTGTCGATCCGATACTCATCGTTCCGACACGCGATCCGGCGAGGCGTCGGCGCAGGGACCTTTGTCCTGACTTCCCCGCGTGCTCTTTCGCAGGGTGTGAGCGCTCACCTCTCATGGTTGCGCGCTCCGACAACGGGGCCTGACCGCACGGGGGACTTCCTTGCCGCTCGCCGAGCTCGACCAGCCCAGTCCGCAGCACCAGTCCGTCGCCGTCGACCGGCGCACGCTCACGCCTCCCCGGGTGCTGGTGGTCGACGACCACCGCACCTTCGCCGAGATGCTCTGCATCGCCCTGCAGGCCGGCGGGATGGAGGTGGTCGGCACCGCGCACTCCGCCGCCCAGGCGGTCGCCATCGCGGAGGACACCCAGCCCGACGTGGTCGTCATGGACATCCAGATGCCTGGCCGGGAGGACGGCCTGTCGGCCACCCGCCGACTGCGTCAGGTGGCCCCGGACGCCGTCGTCGCGGTGGTCACGGCCCACCGGGACCCGGGATGGGTGGTGCGCGCCACCCAGGCCGGGGCGTCAGCCTTCATCCCCAAGGACGGCTCGCTGGCCGAGATGATCGACGTCCTCACCCGTGTGCAGCTCGGCCAGATGCTGGTGGCCCCCTCCACGTTCTCCGCCGCGCCGACCGCCGGCAGCACACCCGCGCAGGTGGCCGAGCCGCGCCCGCACCTGACCCGCCGGGAGCAGGAGGTGCTCGACTGCCTGGGCCGCGGCATGCAGGTCAAGTCGATCGCCCGCGTCCTCGGCATCACCGTGGAGACCTGCCGGGGCTACGTGAAGTCCCTGCACACCAAGCTCGGTGTCCGCTCGCAGCTCGAGGCGGTCGTCAAGGCCCAGGAGCTCGGCCTGCTGTCCACGTGAGCGCCCCGCGCCGGGGCGCGCCGCGCGACCGCCGGTAGTCGGTCCGGTCCGGACGGCTGCCGCGCGCCGGGCCCCGGGCGGACGCGCCGGCGACGGCGCCCGCGGGACGTCGTCCGGGCGCGGGCCGGACCACACTGCGCTCTCACGGGAGCCGGGCCGGAGACCGGAGAGGTGGGCCGGATCATGACCGAGACGCTGAGCGGCGGCATCGAGACACTGCGCTCCCAGGTGAGGGGCCCGGTGCTCGCAGCGGACGACGCGGGCTACGACGAGGCCAGGACGCTCTGGAACGCCGGCATCGACCGGCGGCCGGCCGTGATCGTCGAGTGTGCCTCGACGGCGGACGTCGTGACCGCCGTCCGCTTCGCCGAGACGGAGGGCCTGGAGATCGCCGTCCGCGGTGGCGCACACAGCGTCCCCGGACACTCCTCGGTCGACGGGGGCCTGGTCGTCGACCTGCGGCGGATGAACGCGGTGACCGTCGACCCCGACGCCCGGCGGGCTCGGGTGCAGGGCGGCGCGCTGCTGCGGGACCTCGACCTCGCCACGCAGGCGCACGGGCTCGCCGTCCCGGCAGGCATGGTCAGCCACACCGGCGTCGGCGGGCTGACCCTGGGCGGCGGGATGGGCTGGCTGTCCCGGATGGCCGGCCTCAGCATCGACAACCTGGTGTCGGCCGAGGTCGTGGTCGCCGACGGCCGGGTGCTGCGGGCAGCGGAGGACGAGAACCCCGACCTGTTCTGGGCCCTCCGCGGTGGCGGCGGCAACTTCGGTGTCGTCACGGAGTTCGAGTTCCGGCTGCACGAGGTGGGCCCGACGGTGCAGTTCGGGCTGTTCTTCTGGGACCAGTCGCGGGCCGGCGAGGCGCTGCGGCTGATGCGGGACGTCCTGGCCGATCTGCCCCGCACGATGAACGCCCTCCCGGCGGTCGCGCTGACCGCCCCTCCGGCGCCGTTCGTGCCGGCCGAGCACCAGGGCACGCTGGGGCACGCACTCGTCCTGGTCGGCTTCGGTGACCCGGCCGAGCACGAGCAGGTGACCCGGCGCATCCGCCAGACCCTCCCGCCGCTGTTCGACGTGGTCGCGCCGATGCCGTACACGGGGCTGCAGCAGCTGCTGGACGAGGCGAACGCGTGGGGCTTCCACGCCTACGACAAGAGCGGCTACTTCGCCGAGCTCACCGACGACGTGATCGACGTGCTGGCCGAGTACGCGCCCCGCAAGACCTCGCCGCTGTCGGTGCTGCTGTTCTACCGGCTCGACCAGGCCTACTCCGAGGTCGGTGAGGACGACACCGCCCTCAGTGGGGGGCGGACGCCGCGCTACACCGGGTTCTTCATCGGGCTGACCCCCACGGCGGACATGCTCCCCGCGGAGCGCGAATGGGTCCGGTCCCTGTGGCAGGCGCTGCGCCCGCACATGATGAGCGCCGGCGGCTACGTGAACGCCGTCGAGGGCCGCGACGCCGCCGAGGTCGAGGTCGTCTACGGGCCGAAGTACCAGCGCCTGGTCGCCCTGAAGGCGAAGTACGACCCCCGCAACGTCTTCCACCGCAACGTCAACATCCCGGCGCCGAGCATCCCCACGCAGCGCGGCTGACGGCCGCGTTCCGGGGTGGCCCGTCCGCCGGGTGGGCGCAAGTACGGTCCCCCTCGTGGCGCAGGAGTGGCTGGACGAGGAGCAGCAGCGGACCTGGCGGGCGTGGCTGACCGCCGCCGAACTGGTGCCGCGGGTCCTCGACGCGCAGCTGCAGCGGGACGCCGGCATCAGTCACGCGGCGTACGTCGTCCTCGCGATGCTGTCGGAGGCGCCGGGCCGCAGCCGGCGGATGAGCGACCTCGCCCGCCGGGCCAACCAGTCGCAGAGCCGCCTGTCGCACACCGTCGCCCGGCTGGAGGAGCGGGGCTGGGTGCGGCGCGAGCGCTCGGCGGACGACGGCCGGGGCAACCTCGCCGTCCTCACCGACGCGGGGTGGGACGTCGTCCGGTCGGTGGCTCCCGGTCACGTCGACGCCGTCCGGGCCGCGCTGTTCGAGCCGCTCACCCGCGAGCAGACCCGCGCCCTCGGCGAGGCGCTGGAACTCGTCGTCGACCGGCTGGACCCCGACCACAGCCTGCGCGTCGAGCACGGCGCGGACGCGTCCTGACCGGGGAAGGCCGGGCGCCCGGCGCGCGTTGCCGCCGGTGATGTCCGAGCCGCTGCCGCTGTCCGTCCTCGAGCTGGCCACCGTCGGCTCGGGGCAGTCCACCGCCGAGGCCCTCGCGGCCACCACCCGCGTCGCGCAGACCGCCGACCGGCTGGGGTTCTCACGCCTCTGGGTGGCCGAGCACCACAACATGCCGGCGGTGGCGAGCACCAGCCCGCCGGTCCTGATCGCCCACCTGGCCGCGGTCACCGAGCGGATCCGGGTCGGCTCGGGCGGCGTCATGCTGCCCAACCACGCGCCGCTGGTCGTCGCCGAGCAGTTCGCCGTCCTCGAGGCCCTGCACCCGGGCCGGATCGACCTGGGCATCGGCCGCGCCCCCGGCACCGACCAGCAGACCGCGGCGGCGCTGCGGCGCGACCCCGCGGCGCTGTCGGCCGACGACTTCCCGCAGCACCTCATCGACCTGCTCGGCCTGTTCGGCGACCCGCGGGTCGAGGGGGGCCTCGCCGAGCGCTTCCGGGCCACCCCGGCGGCGGAGTCCGCGCCCGCGGTCGTGCTGCTGGGGTCCAGCAGCTTCTCCGCGCAGCTGGCCGGCCACCTCGGGCTGCCGTTCGCCTTCGCCCACCACTTCGGCGGCCCGAACGTGCTGACCGCCGTCGGCCTCTACCGCGAGACCTTCCGCCCCTCCCCGGTGCTGGAGGAGCCGTTCGCCATCGTCACCGCGAACGTGCTGGCGGCCGAGACCGAGGATGAGGCCCGCCGGCTCGCGCTGCCCGGTCAGCTCATGCGGCTGTCCCTGCGGATGAACCGGCCCCGGGCGCTGCCCAGCGTCGAGGAGGCCCAGGTCGACCCGGAGCGGGCCGCCGCCGAGGCGATGCCGAGCAACGCGGTCATCGGGGACGTCGCCGGCGCCGTGGCACAGCTGCGCCGGCTGGCCGCCGACACCGGCGCCGACGAGCTGATGCTGTCGGCGTCCACGCACGGGGTCGCGGAGCGGCTCCGCAGCCTGGAGCTCGTCGCCGCCGCGTGGGGCCTGGCGGGGGCGGAGAGCCCCGCGGCCTGACAGGACGGCGACGCCTCAGCGGCCGAGGTGGCGGTAGCGGTGCAGCCGGCTGCGGAAGCGCTCGCCGTCGTCCCGCCCGAGCAGGTTGGCCAGCTCCTCGCCGAGCACCCGCCCCAGCCGGCGGCAGAACTCCACCGGCTCGTCGGCGGCGTCGGGCCGCTCGGGCACCACGCGGTCGACGATGCCGGCCCGCCACAGGTCGGTGGCGCGCACGCCCTGGGAGGCGGCCATCTCACCGGCGCGGTCGATGGTGCGGTGCACGATCGCCGACGCGCCCTCCGGCGGCAGCGGGCCGAGCCACCCGTTGGCCGCGGCCAGCACCCGGTCGGCCGGCACCAGCGCCAGCGCCCCGCCGCCGGTGCCCTGGCCCAGCAGCACCGCCAGCGTCGGGGCCTTGAGCATCACGAGGTCCTGCAGGCACCGGGCGATCTCGGCGGCCAGCCCGCCCTCCTCGGCCTCCTTCGACAGCGCCGCGCCCGGGGTGTCGATGAGCGTCACCAGGGGCAGCCGCAGCTCGGCGGCCAGCCGCATGCCGCGCCGGGCCTCCCGCAGCGCCGCCGGGCCCAGCGGAGCGGTCAGCGACTGCCCGCGCCGGTCCTGCCCGAGCACCACGCAGGGCGCCCCGCCGAAGCGCGCCAGGGCCAGCAGCAGGCCGGGGTCCTTCTCGCCGGCGCCGGTCCCGGACAGCCCGACGATGTCGGTCGCCGCCGTCCGCAGCAGCCGGCGGACGCCGGGCCGCTCCTCGCGCCGCGACGCGGTGACGACGTCCCAGGCGCTGCGGTGGTCCTCGGGGTCGTGGGCGTCGGTGCCGTCCTCGGGCCGGGGCCGCTCGGCGTCGCGGACGTCGAGGTGCCAGGTCTGCCGGGCGGCCAGCACCCGCAGCGCCCGGTCGGCGACGTCGGCGATCTCCTCGTGCGGCACGACCGCGTCGATGAGCCCGTGGGCGGCCAGGTTCTCGGCGGTCTGCACGCCCTCGGGGAACGGCTCGCCGTAGAGCGCCTGGTAGACCCGTGCGCCGAGGAAGCCGATCGAGGCCCCGGGCTCGGCGATGGTGACGTGCCCGGTCGAGCCCCACGACGCGAGGACGCCGCCGAAGGTGGGGTGCCGCAGGTAGACCAGGTAGGGCAGCCCGGCCTCCTTGTGCCGGGCGATCGCGGCGGTGATCCCGATCATCTGCAGGAAGGCGACGGTGCCCTCCTGCATCCGGGTGCCGCCGGACACCGGGGCGGCCAGCAGCGGCAGCCCCTCCTCGGTGGCCCGCTCCACGGCCGCGATGAGCCGTTCGGCGGCGGCCACCCCGATGGAGCCGGCGAGGAAGCCGAACTCCCCGGCGATGACCGCCACCCGCCGGCCGCGCAGCAGCCCCTCGCCGGTGATGATCGCCTCGTCCTGGCGGGTCCTCTCCGCCGCGCGGGCCAGCTCGTCGGCGTACTCGGGGGAGACGTCGCCCACCGTGATGGGGGAGTCCCACGTCTTCCACGAACCCGGGTCGAGGACGAGGTCCCGCAGCGATCGGGCGTCCAGCGGCTGGCTCACTGCTGGAGCCAGGCGCGGATCGCCTCGTTGGACGAGCCGAGCACGGGCGGCGCGCTGTGGTCGCGACGGGTGGTCTCGGTCTCGCCGTCCGGGCCGGGGGCGAAGAAGCGCAGCGGCGGGCCGGGCAGCTGGAGCCGGCCCAGGGTCTCGTGCTCGACGTCGACCAGCAGGCCCTGCGAGCGGGTCTGGTCCCAGGTGTAGACCTCGTCGATCGTGCGGACCTTCCCGGCCGGGATGCCGGCGGCGGCGAGCCGGCCCAGCAGCTCCTCGGGGGAGATGTCGGCGAAGGTGCGCTCCAGCAGCTCGATGACCTGCTGCCGGTTGCCCACCCGCTCACCGTTGCTGGCCATCCCGGGCGCCTCGGGGTCCAGGTCGAACTCGGCGCACAGCTTGCGCCACAGGCCCTCCGAGCCGCAGGACAGCTGCACGCTGCCGCCCTTGCAGTGGAAGAGGCCGTAGGGGGCGATCGACGGGTGGTGGTTGCCCTGCGCGTGACCGACCTTGCCGGCCACCGTCCACGCCGTCCCCTGGAAGGCGTGCACGCCGACGATCGCGGCCAGCAGCGACGTGCGCACCACCTGCCCGCGGCCGGTCCGCTCGCGCTCGAGCAGCGCGGCCAGCACGCCGTAGGCGCCGTACATGCCGGCCAGCAGGTCACCGATCGGGACGCCGACCCGCTGGGGGTCCTCCGGGCCCGAGCCGGTCAGCGACATCAGCCCGCCCTCGCCCTGGGCGATCTGGTCGTAGCCGGCCCGGCCGCCCTCGGGGCCGTCGTGGCCGAACCCGCTGATCGACAGGGTGACCAGCCGCGGGTTGAGCGACTCCAGCACGTCGGTGCCGAAGCCCAGGCGGGCCAGGGTGCCGGGGCGGAAGTTCTCCAGCAGCACGTCGGCCCGGCGGATCAGCTCGGTGAGCAGCGCCTTGTCACCGTCGTCCTTGAGGTCGAGGGTGATCGACTCCTTGTTCTTGTTGGTCGACAGGAAGTAGGTCGACTCCCGCTCGCCCTGGGCCGGGTCGACGAACGGCGGGCCCCAGCCGCGGGTGTCGTCCCCGCTGCCGGGGTTCTCCACCTTGATGACGCGGGCGCCGAGGTCGCCGAGCATCATCCCGGCGTGCGGCCCGGCGAGGGCTCGGGTCAGGTCGACGACGAGGACGCCGTCGAGCGGTCCGGTCACGAGGGCTCCTCGCTGGCGCTCGTCGCACTCGCTCCCAGCGGTGCCGTGTCCTTGCACGACCTCGCGAGCTCGGTCATGGGCAGTTCTCCGTTCCGGTCAGAACCACGACGGGACGACGACGAACACCAGCCAGGCCAGCAGCGGCCCGACGGCGACGACGATCCCGGCGTAGGCGAGGATCTGCTTGTAGAAGCGGTCCTTGTCGACGTCCTGGGCGTTGGCCAGCACCAGCGCGCCGTTCGTGGAGAACGGGCTCACGTCGACGATGGTCGAGGACACCGACAGGGCCACCACGACGCCCACGGCGCCGATGGTCCCGGCCTGCAGGAACGGCACCGCCAGCGCGATGGCGACCCCGATGATCGCGACCGACGACGCGAACGCCGACACCACCGCGCCGATGTAGCAGAGCAGCAGGGCCACCAGCAGTGGGGCGCCGAGGCCGGTGACCGCCTCGCCGACGTAGTCGATCGCGCCGGCCTCCTGCAGGACGAACACGTAGGTCAGCACGCCGGCGATGAGCAGCACGGTCGACCAGCTGATCTGGCTCACGGCGTTCTTGTGCCGCGCGGCGGCGAAGAGGGCGAGCAGAGTCGCGACGGTGATGGCGACGAACCCGATGTCGAGGTCGAACACCAGCGCCAGGACGGCGACGGTCGCCAGGCCGATGAGGGTGAGGATCTGGTCGAGCGTGACCTTCGGGGTCTCCTCCGGGGCGCCGCCCGCGCCGCCGCCGGAACCGGTCGTCCGCTCGCCGCCCGTGCCGCCGCCGACCGCGGGGCCGGGAGCCGCACCGTGCCCGCGGACGACGGTGGCCTCCGCGGGCTCGGCCTCCGCCGGCACCGTGGCGGCCACCTTCCGGCCGATGAGCTGGCGACCGCCGAGCACGAGGAAGAGGACGACGGCGATGGCGAGGTTGAAGAAGAGGCTGCCGAGGAAGACCGCGATCGGGCTGCTGGGCAGGCCCTCGTCGTCGACGATCGTGTTGACCGTGACGCCGTAGACGCTGATCGGCGAGAACCCGCCGCCCTGGGCCCCGTGGATGACCATCATGCCCATGAGCAGCGGGTTGATCCCGTGGCGGACGGCGAAGGTGAGCGCGATCGGGGCGATGATCGCCACCGCCGCGGGGGAGAGGGCGCCGATCGCGGTCAGCAGCGCGGTGACGAAGAACATGATCCAGGGGATCGCCGCGACGTGGCCGCCCACCAGGCGCACCGCACCTCTGACCAGCAGGTCGACGGTGCCGTTGTTCTGCGCGATCGCGAACAGGTACGTGACACCGATCAGCGTCACCACCAGCTCGGCGGGGAAGCCGGTCAGGATGTCGTCGGTGGTCAACCCGACCGACAGCGTCCCGACGATGAACGCCGCCGTGAAGGCCAGCGCGCCCATGTTGATGGGCAGGAACGTCGCGATCGCGAAGATCACGACGAGCGCGAGGATGGTGACGATCTCGGGTGACACGGGCGCTCCCGTGGCGTCGGTGGCGTGGGCGTGATCATGCTCTCAGGCCCCGAGCGGTACCGCCTCCCAGCCCCCTGACGGCGTCACCACCGCGGTCACCCGGTGGTCGTGCGGCTCGGCGGGCAGGTCGTCGACCAGCTCGTCGTCGAACACCAGCGCCACCAGCCGGGCGCCGGGACGGGCGTGCCGCAGCGCCCGGTCGTAGTAACCGCCGCCGCGCCCCAGCCGCACCCCGTCCCGGGACACCGCCACCGCCGGGACGACGACGACCTCCGCGGTGCCGATCGCCGTCGGGCCCAGCCGGGGCCCCACCGGCTCCTGCAGCCCGAAGCGGCCGGGTGCCAGCCGGCCGGTGTCGACGGCCCAGGACAGCTCCCGGCCGGTGGCGGGCACCACGGGCAGCAGCACCCGCGCCCCGAGCCGGGTGTACGCCGCCGGGAGCCGGCCGGCGCCGGGCTCGGTGGGGTCGGGCACGAACGCGGCCAGCGTGTGGACGCCGGCCAGCCCGCGCAGCAGTGCGGTGGTGACCGCGGCCGCGGCGGCGGCGCGCTCGGCGGCCGGGCGGGCGGAGCGGCGGGCGAGCAGCCGCGTGCGGAACGCGGCCTTGCGGGCGGCCACGTCGTCCGCAGGGGTCACCGCCGCAGGCTAGCCACGCGAGCGGTGCGCCGCCCGGCGTCCCCCCGAGCGGCGTCCCGGCTGCTGGCTAGGCTCCCGCCATGCCGACTTCGAGCTCCCGCCCGGCGCGCAAGGCCGTCATCCCGGTCGCGGGGATGGGCACCCGGTTCCTGCCGGCCACCAAGGCGGTTCCCAAGGAGCTGCTCCCGGTCGTCGACCGACCGGCGCTGCAGTACATCGTCGAGGAGGCCGCCCGCGCCGGGCTGGCCGAGGTGCTCATGGTCACCGGCCGCAACAAGGCCGCGATCGAGGACTTCTTCGACCGCCACCCCGAGCTCGAGACGGCGCTGGAGAAGAAGGGTGACGCCGGCCGGCTCGCCGCGGTCCAGGAGTCCACCGACGTGGCCCAGGTGCACTTCGTCCGGCAGGGCGAGGCGCGGGGCCTGGGCCACGCGGTGCTGCAGGCGGCCGCGTTCGTCGGTGACGAGCCGTTCGCCGTGTTGCTCGGCGACGACCTGATCGACGCCCGCGACCACCTCCTCGAGCAGATGCTGCAGGTTCAGGCCGAGCACGGCGGCTCCGTGGTCGCGCTGCTCGACGTCGGCCGGGAGAACATCGACAAGTACGGCGCCGTCGCCGTGGAGCCCGGTGGCACCGACGTGGTGACCATAACCGGCCTGGTGGAGAAGCCGCCGGTGGACGAGGCGCCGAGCAGCCTGGCGATCATCGGCCGCTACGTGCTGGCGCCGGAGGTCTTCGGCGTGCTGCGGGAGACCGCCCCGGGCCGCGGCGGGGAGATCCAGCTGACCGACGCGCTGGCCACGCTGGTCGAGCGCGGGGAGCCGGTGCACGGCGTGGTGTTCGACGGCCGCCGCTACGACACCGGCGACCGCCTGGACTACCTCAAGGCGGTCATCCAGCTGGCCGCCGAGCGCGACGACCTCGGCCCGCCGCTGCGGGCCTGGCTGACCGACTTCGTCGCCGACCTGCCCGCCGAGGGCGCGTCGCAGGGCTGAACCGAGCGCTTCAGGGGGGAGCATCGTCCTCCGTGGTGGACATGACCGGGGACGAGACGAGCGGAGCGCCCGCAGGGCAGCGCGACACCACGGCGATGGACCTGCGTCAGGGCACCGTGCTGCGCGAGGCACCGGCGGTGGTCCACGAGACCACGGCGATCGACCGTGGGCAGGTGCCGCCGCCACCCGCGGCCGGCGAGCCGCCCGCGCCGCGCACGGTCGAGCAGCACCTCGACGAGATCCTCTCGGCCGTGCCGCAGCCGGACGCGATCGAGCTCGCCGTCCTCGACGCGCAGGGCCTGCTCTGCGCCGAGGAGGTCGTCAGCCAGCGCGCCCTGCCCGCCTTCGACCAGGCCGCGCTCGACGGCTACGCCGCCCGCGCTCTCGACGTGGAGGGCGCCTCCTTCGAGGAGCCGGCTCGCCTCGCGGTGGTGGGCGAGACCGTCGCGGGCCCGAGCGGCCCGTCGTCCATCGGCCCGGGCATGGCGCAGAAGGTCAGCGCGGGCGCGATGCTGCCCGCCGGCGCCGACGTCGTCGTCCCGGCGGTGTGGACCGACCGGGGCGTGGTCACCGTCGCCGTCCACGCGCCGGTCGAGCCCGGCGGCTACGTGCGTCGCGCGGGGGACGACGTCGCGCCGGGCACCGCCGCGGTGCAGGTGGGGACGCCGATCGGGCCGGCCCAGATCAGCCTGCTGGCCGCGGTGGGGCGCGACCGCGTGCAGGTGCGCCCGCGGCCTCGGGTCGCCGTCCTGTCCGCCGGGAGCGAGCTGGTCGACATCAGCACGCCGCCGGGCCCTGGGCAGGTCGTCGACGTCAACAGCTACGCGCTGGCCGCCGCGGCCCGTGACGCGGGCGCGGAGGCCTACCGGTCGGGGATCGTCCCCTCCGACCGGCGCCGCATGTCCGAGGTGCTGGAGAGCCAGCTGCTGCGCAGCGACCTGGTGCTCGTGTCGGGCACCTTCGCCACCGAGGGTGACACGGTGCAGGAGGTCATGGCCGAGCTCGGCCGGATGCACTTCTCGCCCGTGACGATGCACCCGGGCCCGGTGCAGGCGTTCGGCCGGCTGGGCCGCGACTCGGTGCCGGTCATCTGCGTGCCGGGTGAGCCGGTCGCCGCGCTGGTGGCCTTCGAGGTGTTCGTGCGCCCGGCGATCCGGCTGATGCTCGGCAAGCGCCAGCTGTTCCGCCGCACCGTGCAGGCGATCGCCGCCGAGCAGCTCCTCTCGCCGCTCGGGTACCGCCAGTACCTGCACGGCCAGGTGATGCGCCACCCCGACGGCGGCTACGTGGTCGAGCCGCTCGGCGGCGGCGACGAGGCGATGCTCGCCCGCATGGCGCGGGCCAACTGCCTCATCGTGATCGACGAGGACGTCACCGAGGTGGCCGCCGGCGGGCTGGTCACCGTCATGCCCCTGCTGCTCGGCGGCTGACGGGACCCCGTGGCCGACCCCGCCCTGCACCCCGGCTGGCCCGCGCGGCTGGCGTGGGGTCCGGTGGAGCTGCTCCCACCGCGCCGCGGCGACGCCGACGAGTGGAGCCGGGTCCGGCTGGCCAACGAGTCCTGGCTGGCCCCGTGGGAACCCAGCGCCCCGTCGTCGTGGGCGGCCCGGCACTCGCCGCAGTCGTTCCGGGTGATGCGCCGCGCCGTGCTGCGCCGGGCCGCCGCGGGGACGACGCTGCCGTTCGTCGTCCACGTGGACGGGCGGCTGGCCGGGCAGGTCACCATCGACAACGTCGTCCGCGGGGCGTTGCGCTCGGGGAGCCTGGGCTACTGGATCGACCGCGCCGTGGCCGGGCGGGGCGTCGCGTCACTGGCAGTGGCCCTGGCGTGCGACCACGCGTTCGGGCCGGCGCAGCTGCACCGGTTGCAGGCCGACATCCGGCCGGAGAACGGCCCGAGCCGGCGACTGGTGGAACGCCTCGGGTTCCGTCACGAGGGATTGCTGCGCCGCTACCTCGACATCGACGGCGACTGGCGGGACCACCGGTGCTACGCGCTGCTCGCGGAGGACGCCCCAGAGGGGGTCCTCGCGCGATGGCGTGCGCGTATACCCCGCTGAGGCTCATACCATGCACGGGTCGCGTGGATGGGTGACTCTTTGTCGACACGCCGTCCCGACGGCACTCCAGTCACACAACACCTCAGTGACACGCCCGCGCGCCTCCCTCGAACGGGGTGGTCCAGGCCTTAACTTCGCCGGGCGAGTGACTCATGTGACGGGTGGTGTTCTGATGGGATCCGGCGTGCTTCTGGCCGCTCTGGTCGTGCTGTGGTTCGTCGTGCTGGTGCCGATGGTGGTGACCCGCGGTGACTCGCAGACCGTCCCCGCCGACGCGGGGCGGACGCTGCAGCGGCGGCGCGCGGTGGACCCCGTGCTCCACGCCGAGACCGAGCGGGTCTCCGTCGACCGGGCGGCGCTGCTGACCTCCGGCGAGCTCCGGGTCGACGTGCACGCCGTCCGGCGCCGCACCCTGGCCGGCCTGGTCGCCCTGACGCTGCTGGCGCTGGCCGGCGCGATCCTCTACAGCCCGTGGCTGTGGATCGCCCAGGGCCTGCTCGACGTGGCCGTCGTCGGCTACCTGATGGTGCTGCGCGCCGCCGCCCGTCGCGAGCGGCTGGCCGCCCGCCGCGCCGCGCGCGCCGCCGCCCGTGCCGCGCGCCGGCCGGCAGAGCGCCCCGCGGCGCGCCCGGTGCCGGCACCCCGTCCGGCGGTGGAGGAGGTCGAGGAGGCGCCCGTCGCCGAGGAGGTGCACCACACCGTCGGCCTGCCGCACCCGAGCCTGCCGCTCGCCCCGGTGCACCCGCTGCGCCCGGGCCGGGTGGTGGCGGCCCGCGCCGCGGCGCCCGCGGGCTGGCAGATCAGCGCGGTCGTGGGCCTCGACGACGACGACATCGGCTTCGCCGACATCGACGTCTACCAGCCCCGGAAGGTCGCCAACGGCTAGGGCGACGCTCCGGCGCCGCCCCCCGTGGCGGCGCCGGAGCACGCGGACGGTAAGCTCTCCGTTCGTCAGGGGCTGTGGCGCAGACCGGTAGCGCACCTCGTTCGCATCGAGGGGGTCAGGGGTTCAAATCCCCTCAGCTCCACCCGACAGCCCAGCAGCCCCGCCCGGGTCCCCCCGGAGCGGGGCTGCTGCGTCTCTGCCGACCGCTGCGCGCCCGGGTGACCACGCACGGTGCCGCACCGCACGGGTCCCCGGGGTCCGCGTTTGTGGCGCGCCGACGCGTTGGGGGAGCGTCGCTGCCCATGAGCCGGCATCAGGCCCGTGCCACCGTCACGCACCTCGGCGTCGCGACGGCGGTCGTCCTCGGCACGTCCGTGGTGACCGCCGCCCCGGCCGCGGCCGTCCCGGTGCTGGCGCCGGGGTTCGTCGTCCAGGAACTGCCGAGCGGGCAGGACGAACTGCTCACCGACTTCGCGTTCCTGCCCGACGGCAGCTACGTGACCACCGGCAAGAACGGCCGGGTGGCCTGGGTGTCGGCGGCGGGGGAGGCCCGCACCCTCGCCGAGCTGCCGGTCGTCACCCGCAACGACCTGGGCCTGGTGGCCGTCGCGCCCGCCCCCGACGGCGCCACGCTCTACACCGGACGCGCGCTCGACGTGGACGGGCAGTGGATGCTGCGGCTGAGCGCCTGGACCCTCGTCGGCGGCCCGCAGCCGACCGGGCTGGCCGACGAACGGATCGTGCTCGAGCTGCCGGCGACGTCCGACGCGCACGGCCTCACCGGCCTGCTCGCCGCCCCCGACGGCACCCTGTGGGTGACCATCGGGGACAGCGCGGGCTACGTGGACGCCGACCCGCTGGCCCTGCGCGCCCTCGACCCCACCACCGGCTACGGCAAGCTCCTGCACGTCCTGCCCGACGGCAGTGGGGTGCCCGACAACCCGTTCTTCGACCCCGCCGACCCGTTCGCCTGGCAGAGCCGGGTCTACGCCGGCGGCTTCCGCAGCCCGTTCCGGCTGAGCCTCGACCCGGTCACCGGTGCGCCGGTCGTGGGCGACGTCGGCTGGACGGCGTGGGAGGAGGTCGACGTCGTCCGCCCGGGTGCCGGCTACGGCTGGCCCTGCTGGGAGGGGGACGGTCCCACCCCCGGCTACGCCGAGCTGCCCGGGTGCCAGGGCGTGCCCAACACCGCCCCCCTGTGGACCTATCCGCACGGGCCGGCGGGCACCGCGGTCACCGGCGGCTTGGTCTACACCGGCACGGCCTACCCGCCGGAGTACCAGGGGGCGTACTTCTTCGGCGACTACTCGGCCCAGCGGGTCTACACCCTGCGCTCCGACGCGGCGGGCCAGCTCGTGCGCCCGCCCGAGGCCGACGGCTTCGCCGCGGAGCTCGGGGCGCCGGTCGCCTTCCGGCCGCACCCGGAGAACGGCGACGTCGTGTGGGCCGACATCCGGGGCAGCGTGCTGGACCGGCTCGTGTACGCGCCCGGCAACCGCCCCCCGACCGCGCAGGCCGCGGCCACGGTGGACGCCCCGACGCGCACCGTGACCTTCGACGGCAGCGGCTCCAGCGACCTCGACGGCGACCCGCTGACCGCGCGCTGGGACCTCGGCGACGGCGCCGTGGCCGACGGCCCGCAGGTCGTGCACTCCTACGCCGGCTCCGGGGTCGAGCCGTTCACCGCGACGCTGACGGTCACCGACCCCGGCGGGGCGCAGGACACCGCCACGATGACCGTCGTCCCGGGGAACAGCCCGCCGGTGCTGACGCTCAGCGCACCGCCGCCCGACCGGCGCTGGGTGCCGGGGGAGCTGGTGCAGGCGTCGGCGACGGCGGTCGACGCCGAGGACGGGCTGCTGACGGTCCGGTGGACCGAGGTGCTCGTGCACTGCAGCGGCGGAGGCTGCCACGAGCACCCGGGTGAGACGGTCGAGGGGCCGGACTACTCCCGGCCGTTCGTCGACCACGGCGAGGGCACCCGCATGGAGGTCACCGTGACCGCGACCGACAGCGCCGGTGTCCCGGCCTGGGAGGTCTTCGTCCTCGAACCGCAGTCGGCGGTCTGATCGGCGCTGCCGGAGGTCAGCCCATCGTCCGTGCCCGCACCCGTGCCGCGGTCGTCGCGCCTGCCCGCGTGGTCGTCGCGGCGAGTCGTCGGGCCACGAGCGACGCCTCGTGGACGCGCCGGGCCGCCCGCTCGGCAGCGGTCGGTGGCCGCGGTGCCCAGGGTCGCCGGGCCCAGAGCCGTCCGGTCCAGGTCACGTGGGCGAGCTGTCGCCGCGCCCGGGACCGCCGGACCACGGCGACGAGCGCCGCCAGGCCCGCGACCGCGCTGACCACCGGTACCGACCGGCGGCGGGCGGCGGGGGCCGCGTCGTCGACGCCGGATGGCGAGGCCGCTGCGGGGGCGCTCGTGTCGTCGGCCGGCAGCAGGCTCTCCGACGTCTGGCGCGAGTAGTCGATCCCGTAGTGCCGGTAGAGCTGTTCCTCCTGGGCCTCGGACAGCCGGTGGGTGTCGCCGACCGACGGCGCCCCGACGACCTGCGCGCGGTTCACGGTCACGCGCACCTGGTCTCCGGTCTCGGCCGCGTCGACGACCGGGACGACCGCGCTGGCCTCGTCGACCTCCACGTACATCCACTCCGGGAGCCCGGTGGCCTCGTCCGCCAGGACGGCGGTGCAGGGGCCGATCGGGGTGCCCTGGCGGTCGACGACCGTCCGCCCGACCCAGTTCCGTGCCGCGTCTCGTGCAGGTAGACCCATCGCTGCTCCCGGTGTCTGGGGCGCTCCCGTGGCCGCGGTGCGACGCCGGGCGCCTGCGGTCGGTGGCGCCCCTTCCCGATCCGGGACGCCGCGATCGGTGGTACCCGGGGCGCCGCCGGGGAACCCGCCGTCGTCGTCCCTGGACGGCGGTCGGCCGACCCGGGCTCAGGCGGTGCCGCGGAAGTCCGGCTGGCGCTTGTCGATGAAGGCACGCACGCCCTCCCGGCCCTCCGGGTCGGCGGCGGACTCGGCGATCAGCCGCGCCTCGTCGTCCAGCTGCTGCTCGAGGGTCCGGACGGCGGCCTGCCGCACCAGCGCGCGGGTGCGCACCATCGCCCGCACCGGGCCGGCCGCCACCGCGTGCGCCAGTGCGATCGCCGACTCGTGCACCTCCTCGTCCTCGACCAGGCGGGCGACCAGGCCGAACATGTGCGCCTCCGCCGCGGTCAGGGCGCCGTTGGTCAGCATGAGCTCCAGCGCCCGCGGGGCCCCCAGCGCGCGGGTCAGCGCCCACGAGCTGCCGCCGTCGGGGGAGTAGCCGATCGCCCCGTAGGCCGGGCGGATCTTGGTGGAGCGGGCGCAGACGACGATGTCGCAGGCGCCCATGAGGCCGATCCCGGCGCCGGCCACCGCGCCCTGGACCCCGGCGACGACCGGGACCGGGCAGTAGAGCAGGGCCCGGATGACCTCGTGCCAGTCGTGCGCGAGCTGCCCGACGTAGCCGCCGGGGTCCTCCACCGAGGAGAACGCGCGCACGTCGCCGCCCACGCAGAACCGCTCACCGTTGCCCAGCAGCAGCACCGTCCGGGCCGACCCGGGCCGCGCCTGCAGCGCGGCCGCGAGCTCCGCGGCCATCGCCGGGTCGATGGCGTTGCCGGTCTCCGAGCGGTCGAGGGTGATGCGCCAGACGTCGCCGTCGGCCTCGGCGAGCACCCGGGGTCGCTCCTGTGCGCTGGTCATCGCCGTCTCCTCCGTGCCGGTGCGTCGTCCTCGACCGTCACCGTACGGAGGATGCGGGGCTCAGGCGCGGGTGCGGACGGCCCCGGCCTGCAGGTCGGCGCCACCCGGTGTCAGAACCATGATGGGAACCACATGCGGTCCAGCCACTCCGCGTGCGTCAGCGGCTGCCCGCTGAGCACCGGGTAGAAGAAGACGAACGTCGCCGCGACGATCCCCACGTAGGTGGCCACCACGCCGAGCCCGAGCTGGCGGCGCCACGGCTCGGCGCCGGGCCGGCCGAGCACGTCCTGCAGCACCAGCACGACCGCGAGCACGAAGAACGGCACCACCGGCGCCATGTAGAAGATGAACATCGTGCGCTCGGGGTTGAGGAACCAGGTGCCCCACCCGGCAGCGATCGCGGTCGCCAGGACCAGCGCGGCGGGGTCCCGGCGGGCGACCAGCCGCCAGGCCAGCCAGACCAGCGCCGGTGCGAAGGCGAACCACAGCGTCGGGGTGCCCAGCATCAGGATGTAGCGGACCACCTGCTCACCCGCGGCGTCGGTGAGCCCCTGCGGGTTCCACAGCAGGATCGGCCGCCCGTCGACCAGCCACGACCACGGCCCGGACTCCCACGGGTGCGGCGTCGACAGGCTGTTGTGGAACCGCAGCCACTCGGCGTGCTGGTGCCACAGCGAGCGCAGCGCGTCGGGCACCCACGGGAACGCCGTCTCCGGGTTCTGCTGCGCCCAGACCTTGCCCTGCGACGTCTCGCCGAGGAACCACCCGGTGAAGCTGGTCAGGTAGGTGAGCACCGGCACCACCGCCAGCGCCCAGAGCGCCCCGGGCAGCCCGCGGCGGGCGGCCACGAGGGTGGGACGGCGGACGCCGGCCTCCCGCCAGGCCGCACGGTCCCAGAACACCGACAGGACGGCGAACAGCGCGAGGAAGTACACCCCGCTCCACTTCACCGCGCACGCGCACCCGAACAGGGCCCCAGCGGCCAGGCGCCAGCCGCGCGGGCCGAGCGCGAACCCCGCCGCCAGCCCGCCGGCCACCCGGATGCGGGCGCGCACCCGGTCCCGGTCGACGACCAGGCAGGCGACCGCGCCGAGGACGAAGACCTGGAGGAAGACGTCGAGCAGGCCGATGCGCGACAGCGAGAACGCGAAGCCGTCCAGCGCCAGCAGCAGCCCGCCGATCAGGCCGAGCAGCGTGGAGCCGGTGAGCCGCCGTCCCAGCCGGGCGAGGACGACGACCGAGACGGTGCCCGCGACCGCCGACGGCACCCGCCAGCCGAACGAGTCGTAGCCGAACAGGTGGATGCCGCCGGCGATGAGCCACTTGCCCAGCGGCGGGTGGACGATGAACGTGTAGCCGCGGTTGTACTCGTGGCCCCACTCGAGCAGCTCCCGCGCCTCGGGCGGGTAGTAGGCCTCGTCGAAGAGCAGGTCGGACGGGTAGCCCAGGTCCCACAGCCGGCTGACCAGCGTCGCCCCGCCGAGCACCGCGGCCAGCGCCCAGGACAGCCACCGGTCGGGCGGCAGCGGCGGCGTCCGGTCGCGGCGCGGGCGCGGCAGTGGCCAGCGGCGGACGGGCGTCGGCCGGGGCTCGTCGGGCCCCCGGTCCGTGCGCTCGGGAGCCAGCACCGCCATGGGGGCCAGGGTAGTGAAAGGACCCCCCTGCCCCCCGGCACTCGCAGGCTCGCGCCGGGCCCCTGAGGGGGCCGACGGCACTCGCCGTGACAGGCTCGGACGTGTGAGTGGACGTCTGGTGCTCGGCGGCGCCCCCCTGGGACAGCCCGGCGACGTCGGCCCGCGACTGCGGGAGGTCATGGCCACCGCCGACGTCCTCGCCGTCGAGGACACCCGCCGGCTGCACCGGCTGGCCGCCGACCTCGGGGTGACGCTCGCCGGCCGGGTGGTGACGTTCCACGAGTCGGTGGAGCGCGCGCGGCTGCCCGGCCTGCTGACCGCGCTGACCTCCGGCGCGACCGTCCTGCTGCTCACCGACGCCGGGATGCCGTCGGTCTCCGACCCCGGCTACACCCTGGTGCGGGCGGCGATCGACGCCGGCGTCGAGGTCACCTCGGTGCCCGGGCCCTCGGCGGTGACGACGGCGCTGGCGGTCTCGGGCCTGCCGGTCGACCGGTTCTGCTTCGAGGGGTTCCTGCCGCGCAAGGGCGGGGAGCGACGGTCACGGCTGGCCGGGCTGGCCGACGAGCGCCGCACGATGGTGTTCTTCGAGTCCCCGCACCGGCTGGCCGACGCCCTGACCGACGCGGTCGCGGCGTTCGGCGCCGAGCGCGAGGCCGCCGTCTGCCGGGAGCTGACCAAGACCCACGAGGAGGTCCGCCGCGGTCCGCTGGCCGAGCTGGCCGCGTGGGCCGCCGAGGGCGTGAAGGGCGAGATCACCCTCGTGGTGGGCGGGGCGCCGGCCGGGCCGGTGTCGCTCACGCCGGTGGAACTGGCCGCGGAGGTCGCGGCGGAGGAGGCGGCGGGCGCCACCCGCAAGGACGCCATCCGCGCCGTCGTCGTCCGGACCGGGCTGCCCCGCCGCACCGTCTACGACGCCGTGGTCGCCGCGAAGTCCCCCTGACGGCTCGCGCGGGGCGGCCCCACGTTCTGTGCACGAACCGGCCTCTCGTGGGGGTGGGGACGACGATCTGTGCACACCCCGCGGGGTGCAGGTGCCCGCACCGCGACATGTGCACAGACCGTGCGCTCCGGGGCGCCCGGACGGCGATCTGTGCACAGCGCGCGGGCTGGGGACGCTCCCGGACCCTCGGTCGCCCAGCGCTGCAACGGTCGGCGCATGCCCGTCGTCCCTCGTGTCCCGCCCCTGCTCGTGGGCAGGCCCTTCCGCGGCAGCGAGGCGGTCGCGCACGGTGTCGTGACGAGCCACCGGCTGCGCGGTCCGGCGTTCCGCCGTCTCTTCCACGACGTCTACGTCGACGCGACCACGCCGGTCACGCACCGGCTGCGGGCCGTCGCCGCGGCCGGGCTGATCGTGCCCGGTGCCGTGGTGTCGGGGCCCAGTGCCGCAGTGCTGTGGGGCGTCGATCTCGCCGGCCCGGAGGACGACGTCGAGCTCACGGCGCCACCGGGCTCCTCCGCCCGTCGCGTGGCCGGCCTGCGGGTCCGGCGGGCGCGCCTCGACCCCGAGGACGTGTGCTGCCGCGGGCGCGTCCGCCTGACCGGCCGCGTGCTCACCGCCGTCCGCGTCGCGTCGCTGCTGGCCGACGACGAGGCCGTCGTCGCGCTCGATCGCATGGTCGTCGCGGAGATGGTGGACCTCGCGGCCGTGCGTGACCGGGCGGCGCGCCCCGGGGCGGCCTCCCCGCGGGTCCGGCGGATCTGTGCGCGGGCCGACGGGCTCGCGGGGTCGCCGCAGGAGACCAGGGTGCGGCTGCTCATGGAGCGTGCCGGGCTGCCGGCCCCGGTCGCGCAGTACGTCGTGCGGCACGAAGGGCGCTTCGTCGCCGAGGTGGACTTCGCGTGGCCGGGGCTCCGGGTGGCGGTCGAGTACGACGGGCTCTGGCACGCCGAGGCGGGGCAGTTCGGCAAGGACCGCCGGCGGCTCAACCGGCTGCGCGAGGCCGGCTGGACGGTCGTCTTCGTGACCGCGGCGGACCTGCGCGACCCGCTGCGGCTGGTGGCGATGATCCGGACGGCGCTCGGCCGCTGACCACGGTTCGTGCGCAGATCGTGCTCACCGAGTCGACGAGAGCACGATCTGCGCACCAACCGTGCCCGGGTGGGCGGCCCCGGCACCGCCTCTTCAGAGCCAGCCGTTGCGCTTGAAGCCCCGGTAGAGCAGGACGCAGGCGCTGACGATCACCAGCAGCACCAGCGGGTAGCTGAAGCGCCAGTGCAGCTCGGGCATGAACTCGAAGTTCATCCCGTAGATGCCGGCGATGGCCGTGGGGACGGCGATGATGCCGGCCCACGCGGAGATCTTGCGCATGTCCTCGTTGTCGGCCTGGGAGGTCCGGGCCAGGGAGGCCTGCAGGATCGACGTGAGCAGTTCGTCCAGGGCCGCGATCTGGTCCCGCACGCGGATGGCGTGGTCCTCGACGTCCCGGAAGTAGGAGCGCATGGCCTCCGGGACGGCGTCGATGCGCCGCTCGGCCAGCTTCTGCAGCGGCACCTCCAGCGGGGAGACCGCCCGGCGCAGCGACATGAGCTCCCGCTTGAGCTGGTACAGCCGCCCGATGTCGTCGGTGCGCCGGTCGCTGAACACCGACGCCTCCAGCTCGTCGACGTCCTCCTCCACGGCGCTGGCCACGTCGACGAAGGTGTCGACCACGTGGTCGGCGACCGCGTACAGCACCGCCGCCGGGCCGTGGCAGAGCAGGTCCGGCTGCTCCTCCATGCTCCGGCGCAGGTCGGTCAGCCCGCCGTGCTCCCCGTGCCGCACGGTGATCACGTAGTGGGGACCGAGGAACACCATGACCTCGCCGGTGTCGACGACCTCGCTGGTCGCGGTCAGCCGGTCGTGCTCCACGTAGGTCGCGGTCTTGAGCACCATGAACAGTCCCTCGTCGTACCGCTCGAGCTTGGGCCGCTGGTGGGCGAAGACGGCGTCCTCGACCGCCAGCGGGTGCAACCCGTACCGGTCGGCGATCGACCCCAGCTCCACCTCCGTCGGCGCGTACAGCCCCAGCCAGACGAAGCCGCCGAGCGCGACCGCCTCGTCGAGCGCGTCGTGCGGGTGGACCGGTTCCTGGCGCTGACCGGCGACGTAGATCCCGCAGTCGACCACCGGGCTGACCCCGTCGGGCCGGGACGGCGTGGTGCGCGGCCGGCCCGCCGGGCGGGGACGCGGCGACGGCTCGGCCGGCATGCCCCCGGGGGTGCTGCGCGGGGTCTCGGTGCCGGTCATGCGCACTCCTCAGGCGGTCTGTCCGAGGTGTCAGCGTAGGCATGCGGGCTGATCGCGCCCGTGCGACGCTGCCGGGGGCGAGCAGTGCCGGCGGAGGTGCCGGCCCGCGAGGAGGGGACGCCGTGGCCGTCAACACGCGCCGGGTCAAGTCCGTCGAGGACTCCATCCGCGACACCGACGAGCCCGAACACCGGCTCAAGAAGAACCTGTCGGGCCTGGACCTCACGGTCTTCGGGGTCGGGGTGATCATCGGCACCGGCATCTTCGTGCTCACCGGCATCGTCGCCCGCGACCAGGCCGGCCCCGCGGTCGCGATCTCCTTCGTGATCGCCGGCGTGGTCTGCGGGCTCGCCGCACTCTGCTACGCGGAGTTCGCCTCGACCGTGCCGGTGGCCGGGTCGGCGTACACGTTCTCGTACGCGACCTTCGGCGAGTTCATCGCGTGGATCATCGGCTGGGACCTCGTCCTCGAGCTCGCCCTGGGCGCAGCCACGGTCTCGGTGGGCTGGTCGGGCTACCTCAACCAGCTGCTCGGCGACGTCGGCACACCGCTGCCGTCGTCGATCGCGGGAGAGACGGCGACGGTGAACATCCCGGCGATCGTGATCACGCTGGTGATGACCGGCGTCCTGATCCTGGGGATCAAGCTCTCCTCGCGGGTCACCGCGATCATCGTGGCCATCAAGCTGGCCGTCGTCCTTCTCGTGATCGTCGTCGGGCTCTTCTACGTGACGGCAGACAACTACTCGCCGTTCGTCCCGCCGGCCGAGCCCGCGCCCGCGGGGGAGGGCGGCTGGCTGCACACGCCACTGATCTCGGTGCTCACCGGGTTCAGCCCCGGCCTCTACGGCTGGGGCGGGGTCCTGGCCGGCGCGGCGATCGTGTTCTTCGCCTTCATCGGCTTCGACATCGTGGCGACCGCCGCCGAGGAGACCCGGGACCCCAAGCGGGACATGCCGCGCGGGATCCTCGGCTCGCTGGCCATCTGCACCGCCCTCTACGTGGCGGTCTCCCTGGTGGTCGTGGGCATGCAGAACTACACCGAGCTGAGCGCGACCGCACCCCTGGCGGGCGCGTTCTCGGCCAACGGGATGCCGGTCTTCTCGAGCATCATCTCGCTCGGCGCGTTGGCCGGGCTCACGTCGGTCGTCATGATCCTGATGCTCGGTCAGTCCCGGGTGCTGTTCGCGATGAGTCGTGACCACCTGCTGCCGCCCGGCTTGGCGAAGGTCCACCACCGGTACGGCACCCCGTACCGCATCACGATCGCCACCGGGATCGTGGTCGCGCTGCTCGCCGGGTTCGTCCCGCTCACCGCGCTCGCGGAGCTGGTGAACATCGGCACGCTCTTCGCCTTCTTCCTCGTGTCGATCGGCGTCTGGGTGCTGCGGCGCACCCGTCCGGACCTGCACCGGTCCTTCCGGGTGCCGTGGGTGCCGGTCCTGCCGATCGTCTCGGCGTTGGCCTCGCTGTGGCTCATGACGAACCTGCCCACCGACACCTGGCTGCGCTTCCTCGTCTGGATGCTGCTCGGCATCGGCATGTACTTCGTGTACGGCCGCCGACGCAGCCGGATGGCCACCGGAGAGCGGCCGCCGGCTGCCGAGAACATCGCCCGCCGCTGACTCCCCCGGAGGGGTGAGGCCCCTCCCCACGGGCGTTCAGCGGGCTCCCGCCCGCGCCGACCCGACCGGTGACCGTCGTCCCCGGCCAGGGAGAGCTGCACCGTGCCCGATCCGAGCACCACCCCCACGGCGCCCGTGCCCGGTCGGCCGCGGCCGCCGGTGGCGGTGCTGGCCGCCGCCGGGCTCGCCGGGCTGGAGGCCGTGGCGCTGGTCGCCGGTGCGCTGACCGGCCTCGACGGCCTCCTGCTCGTCGGCTCGCGGCCGTCCGGACCGGTGGTCGCCGCCGTGCTGCTGGGCCTGGCGACGTGGGTCGTGCTGTGCGCCGGCGGCGGGCTGCTGCTCGCCGACGGGTCCGGACGGCGCACGTACACGGGCGTGGCCACCGCCGAGATCGCCCTGGTCGCCGCCCTGCTGGTGCTGGCCCTCGGCACGCCGCTGCTCGACCCGCTGACGGCGTCGCTGCCACTGCTCCCGCTCGCGCTCCTCTTCCTCGGCGTGCCCGTGGGGAAGCTCCTGCTCGCCGGCGCACCGAGCGCCCTGGCGTGGTCGGCGACCGGGCCGCGCGCCGCCGCCTCCCGACCGGAGCCGGGGCCGGCCCGCCCCGTCCTGCGGGCGGCCACGCTGGGCGTCATCGGCCTGGCGCTGGTCGCGGTCGTCCTCGTCACACCGGTGCCGGGGACCCCGGCCGAGACCCCGGCGACGGCGGGCACCAGCCAGCCCTGAACCGGGTGGACGCCGCTTCCGTACTCTCGTCGGCGTGAGTGATCGGCACATCCTGACCGCCGTGGCCTGGCCCTACGCCAACGGTCCGCGGCACATCGGCCACGTCTCCGGCTTCGGCGTCCCCTCGGACGTCTTCAGCCGCTACCACCGCATGGTGGGGGACAGGGTGCTGATGGTCAGCGGCACCGACGAGCACGGGACGCCGATCACCGTCGCCGCCGACGCGGAGGGCATCACGCCGCGGGAGATCGCCGACCGCAACAACCGGATCATCGTCGGCGACCTGCAGTCGCTCGGGCTGAGCTACGACCTGTTCACCCGCACGACCACGGTCAACCACGCGCAGATCAGCCAGGAGATCTTCCTGGGGCTGCTGAAGAACGGCTACGTCTTCCCGCAGACGACGCTCGGCGCGATCAGCCCGTCGACCGGCCGCACCCTGCCCGACCGCTACATCGAGGGCACCTGCCCGATCTGCGGCTACGACGGCGCCCGCGGCGACCAGTGCGACAACTGCGGCAACCAGCTCGACCCGGTCGACCTGATCAACCCGGTCAGCCGGATCAACGGCGAGACCCCGAAGTTCGTCGAGGAGGAGCACTACTTCCTCGACCTGCCGGCGTTCACCCGGGCGCTGGGCGACTGGCTGGCCACCCGCACGAGCTGGCGGCCCAACGTCCTCAACTTCAGCGTCAACCTGCTCGACGACCTCAAGCCGCGCAGCTACACCCGCGACATCGACTGGGGCGTCCCGGTGCCCCTCGACGGCTGGCGCGACCGCCCCGACAAGCGGATCTACGTGTGGTTCGACGCCGTCGTCGGCTACCTGTCGGCGTCCATCGAGTGGGCCCGCCGCTCCGGCGACCCGGACGCCTGGCGGCAGTGGTGGCAGACGCCGGACTCCGACGCCTACTACTTCATGGGCAAGGACAACATCGTCTTCCACTCCGAGATCTGGCCCGCCCAGCTGCTCGGCTACAACGGCGAGGGCGACAAGGGCGGCACCCCGGGCTCGCTGGGCCGGCTCAACCTGCCCACCGAGGTGGTCTCCAGCGAGTTCCTGACGATGGAGGGGCGCAAGTTCTCCTCCTCCCGCCAGGTGGTCATCTACGTGCGGGACTTCCTGGCCCGGTACGACGCCGACGCGCTGCGCTACTTCATCGCCGCCGCCGGGCCGGAGACGCAGGACACCGACTTCACCTGGTCGGAGTTCCGCCGCCGCAACAACGACGAGCTGGTCGCGGGCTGGGGGAACCTGGTCAACCGCTCGGTCTCGATGGCGGCGAAGAACGTCGGCGCCGTCCCCACCCCCGGGGAGCTGACCGAGGCCGACCAGGCGCTGCTGGCGACGACGAAGGCCGCGTTCGGGCCCATCGGCGACCTGCTGGCCCGCAACCGGCAGAAGGCCGCCGCCGCGGAGACGATGCGGGTGGTCGGCGAGGCGAACAAGTACCTGTCCGACCAGGCGCCGTGGAAGCTCAAGGAGGACCCGGCCCGCCGGGACACCGTCCTGCACACCGCGCTGCAGGCCATCAGCGACTGCAACGCCCTGCTCACGCCGTTCCTGCCGCACTCCGCGCAGAAGATCCACGAGCTGCTCGGCGGCACCGGCGTGTGGTCGCCCGCGCCCCGGATCGACGAGGTCACCGACCTCGACGACGGCTCGCCCTACCCGGTCATCACCGGCGACTACGACGCCGCGCAGGCCGTGTGGGCGTCCCGGCCGCTGCAGCCGGGGACGCCGCTGGCGCCGCCCACCCCGGTGTTCAAGAAGCTCGACGAGTCGATCGTCGAGGAGGAACTGCGCCGGCTCGAGGGCGAGGAGTGAGTCGCTCGGCGAGCGCCCGCGCCAACCGGCGGGGGGAGCCGCCGCCGTCCCCGGAGCCGCTCCCGTCGCCGGCGATCGACAGCCACACCCACCTCGACATCGCTCTCGACAGCGACCGGCTGCCGGACGCCGCCGCGGTGGACGCCGAGATCGCCGCCGCCGTGGCCGTCGGCGTCCCGCGGCTGGTGCAGGTCGGGGTGGACGTCGGCTCCTCGCGGTGGTCGGCGGAGCTCGCGGCCCGGCACCCCAACGTGCTGGCCGCCGTCGCGCTGCACCCGAACGAGGCGGGCGCCGGCGCGGCCACCGACGACGCCCTGGCCGAGATCGACCGGCTCGCCGCGCTGCCGCGGGTGCGTGCGGTGGGGGAGACCGGGCTGGACCGCTTCCGCACCGGCCCCGAGGGCTGGGCGGCGCAGGAGGCCTCGTTCCGGGCGCACATCCGCATCGCCAAGGAGCGCGGCGTCGCCCTGGTCATCCACGACCGCGACGCGCACGAGGAGATCCTCCGGGTGCTCGAGGACGAGGGCGCTCCCGAGCACACCGTCTTCCACTGCTTCTCCGGCGACGCCGCCTTCGCCAAGGCCTGCGTCGAGCGCGGCCACGTGCTCTCCTTCGCCGGCACCCTGACCTTCGGCAACGCCGGCTACCTGCGCGAGGCCGCCGCCCTGACCCCGCTCGACCAGCTGCTCGTCGAGACCGACTCGCCGTTCCTCACCCCGATGCCGCACCGGGGCCGGCCCAACGCCTCCCGGCTCGTGCCGCTCACCGTGCGGGCGCTCGCCGAGGTCACCGGGGCCGAGCTCGACCAGCTCTGCGAGGCCCTGACCAGGAACGCGGAGCGCGTCTTCGGCTCCTGGGACGACGGGATCCCGGCGCAGCCCTGACGCCGGGAGGACGGTCCTCCCGCTCCCAGCCGAAGCGTGGACACTAGGGGCGTGGGCCGCCTCATCGCCGTCGTTCTCTTCATCGCCGTGCTGGTCCCCGGTGTGCTCCTCGCCCGCGCGTGGGCGCTGGCCGCCGGTCGCCGCGCGGTCGCGGTCGCCGCCGTCGAGTTCGCCACTCCCACGCCGGAGGGCACCGCGACGCTGCAGCGCCAGGCGCAGCACGGACGGCGGGTGCGCGCGCTGGGCTGGCTGCTCGGGCTGGTCGGCATCGTGGTGAGCATCGTGCTGTTCGCCGAGGCCTCGGTGTTCCTCTGGGCCCCGGCCCTGCTGGTCGGCCTCCTGGTGGGCGTCGTGCTCGCCGAGACGACCCGGCCCCGGCCCCGCTGGCGGCTGAGCAGCCCGCCGCGCCGGCCGAAGTTCGCCGAGCAGGCCTCGCCCGTCCTGGTGTGGGCGATGCGCGTCATGGTCGCCGCCGAGGTGGTGGCCGCCGCCCTCATGTGGCAGCGCGACAACCTGCCCGCCTCCGTCGGGTGGGTCGCCCTCGTCGTCCCGCTGGCGACCTGGGTCCTCGCCGAGATCGCGCTGCTGCGCACCGTGGCGCGCCCCCTGCCGGCCGAGGGTGCCGACGTGCCCGTCGACGAGGCGCTGCGCACCTGGACCGCGCACCTGGTCACCGCCGCGACCAGCGTGCTGGCGCTCCTCCCGCTGGGGGCGCTGCTGCTGGCCGCCGGCATCGACCTGGGCGACCGCGTCACCGAGGGCGTCGACCTGCTGCCCGTGGCACTGGTCGCCGGTGGCTTCGCCGGGCTGGCCGCCGGGCTCGCCGTCGCCGTGTTCCTGCTCACCTGGCTGCGGCCGGTCCGCTCCACCGACCGCGCGCTCGCGCGCTGAGTCACTGCGGTCCTCCGGACCGCACCACGGCCACGTGCCGTGCCCCTGCTGCGCTGAGCCCTCCCCGTGTCCCGGTCGGGAGCCCCTGCGGGCCCCCGCGACCGGTCCACCCACGGTGCGGGCGGCCGCTCCTGCGGGACCTCGTGCGCTCCTGCGGTGCTGTGACGCCGCGGAAGCGAGGAGGACACCGCAGGAGGCTCCCGAACCGGTCCGCCGGGTGACCAGGGGCCGGCCCGATCGTGTGCCCCGTCACCCCTCGCCGGTGCGCTGAGCGGCGCCGTTGCCCCGTCGAGAGGGCAGCCACACTGTGCGATTGGTCACCCCACCAGCCTCACGCTGCGCACGCGTCCCACGCGTGGCAGCCCGGCACACAATCACTCGGTGTATCGGCGCGCCCACATGTCGCTACGTCGACCCGCTGGTTCACTGCTCACGCACCGTCGCCTGAGGTATCAGGTTCGTTATCGTGTCGTGACCAGCCGGGGTGGGGACCGACCCGGGCGGCACCGCGACCGGGAGCGATGAGCTCCCGGTCGACTGCCGTCCGAGCCGGGAACGCGCTCGGTGCCCACCTGCCGGTGGGTTCCTGCGCGGCCTCCTCTGCCCGGGTTCAGTGACCCCTGGAAGTGTCGTGTCCCGATCGCTGAAGCTCGCCCTCTACGTCCTCGTCCTGCTCGGACTCGTGGGCGGCACCCTGGCCTACTTCGCCGCCCAGAAGTCCCTGACGCTGACCGTCGACGGGCAGGCGCGTGAGGTCCGCACCTACGCCGACACCGTCGGCGAGGTGCTCGAGGAGGAGGGCCTGCAGACGCAGTCGCACGACGTCGTCCTGCCCGACGCCGAGGCCGGTGTCGAGGACGGCGACGCGGTCGTCGTCAACCGGGCCCGCCCCCTGCAGCTGACCGTGGACGGCGTGGCCAGCGAGGTCTACGTGACCGCGCTGTCGGTGGAGGAGGCGCTCGCGCAGCTGGGCTACCGCGCCGACGACCTCGTGCTCTCCGCCAGCCGCAGCGAGCGGCTCCCGCTCGACGGCATGGCGCTGTCGATCAGCACGCCCAAGGACATCACCCTGCTCGTCGACGGCACCGAGCGCGTGGTGACCACGACGGCCGCCACCGCCGGAGCCCTGCTGGCCGAGCAAGGCGTCACGCTGGGCCCGGACGACCGCACCAGCGTGTACGCCGAGCAGGCGCTGCTGGACCGCATGCGGATCCAGGTGACCCGCGTGCAGGTCAACGAGGTCACCGAGACCTCTGCCATCCCGCACGGCACGGTCGAGACCCAGAACCCCGAGGCCTTCGAGGGCGAGAAGACCGTCACCCAGAAGGGCGTGGACGGCGAGCAGGCGACCACCTTCCGGGTCACCGTCACCGACGGCGTCGAGACCGCGCGCGAGCAGCTGACCACCACCGTCACCCGCAAGCCGGTCGACGAGCAGGTCACGGTGGGCACGAAGGAGCGCCCGGCCGCCCCGGCGGTCGCCGGTGGTGGCGTCTGGGACCAGCTCGCCAAGTGCGAGGCGGGCGGCAACTGGGCCATCAACACCGGCAACGGCTACTACGGTGGCCTGCAGTTCAACCTCGGCACGTGGCGGGCCCACGGCGGCACCGGCCTGCCGAGCGACGCCAGCCGGGAGGAGCAGATCGCCGTGGGTGAGCGCGTCCAGGCCACGCAGGGGTGGGGCGCCTGGCCGGCCTGCGCCCGCAAGCTCGGTCTCCGCTGAGCACTCCCGAGCCGGCCTCCGAGCTGCTGGGCCCGGCCGCGATCCGCGACCTGGCCCAGCAGCTCGACCTGCGTCCGACCAAGACGCTGGGGCAGAACTTCCTGCACGACGCGAACACGATCCGGCGGATCGTGCGCACCGCCGAGGTGACCCCCGAGGACGTCGTCCTCGAGGTCGGTCCCGGACTCGGCTCGCTCACCCTCGGCCTGCTGCCGGCCACCGCGCGGGTCACCGCGGTGGAGATCGACCCCCGGCTGGCCGCGCTGCTGCCGCGCACCGTCGCCGAGCGGGCGCCCGCCCTCGCCGACCGGCTGACCGTCGTCGAGGCCGACGCACTGCGGGTCCATGAGCTCCCCGGGCCGCCGCCCACGGCGCTGGTGGCCAACCTGCCGTACAACGTTGCGGTGCCCGTGCTGCTGCACCTGCTGGAACTGCTGCCCACGCTGCGCCGCGCCCTGGTGCTCGTGCAGGCCGAGGTCGCCGAGCGGCTCGCGGCCGCGCCCGGCGCCCCGGCCTACGGCGTGCCGTCGGTCAAGGCCGCCTGGTACGGCGAGGTCCGCCGCGCCGGCAACGTGGGCCGGCGCGTCTTCTGGCCGGAGCCCAACGTCGACTCCGGCTTGGTCGCGCTGGTGCGCCGGCCGCCGCCGCCCGGGGACCGTGCCGCGACGTTCGCCGTCGTCGACGCGGCCTTCGGCATGCGGCGCAAGGGCCTGCGGGCCGCGCTGGCGCGGTGGGCGGGCGGCCCGGCCGCGGCCGAGGCCCGGCTGCGGGCCGCCGGCATCGAACCGGCCACCCGGGGCGAGCAGCTGTCGGTCACCGACTTCGCGCGGCTGGCCGCCACCCCGCCGGTGGAGCCGGGCGCATGAGCTGGTCGTCCTCCGGCGGGCCCGGGCGGATCGCCGGGGACGGCGCCGTGGTCGCCCGCGCGCCGGCCAAGGTGAACGTGCACCTGGCCGTGGGCCCGCTGCGCGCCGACGGCTTCCACGAGCTGCGGACGGTCTACCTCGCCGTCTCGCTGTTCGACACGGTGACCGTCCGCCCCGGCTCCGGGCTGGCGCTGAACGTCACGGGTGAGGGCACCACGGGCACCGGTCCGGACGCCGTCCCCACCGACCGCCGCAACCTCGTCTGGCGGGCCGCCGAGCTGCTCGCCGAGCGCGCCGGCGTGTCCCCGGACGCCACCATCACGGTCGACAAGTCCATCCCGGCCGCGGCGGGGCTGGCCGGTGGCAGTGCCGACGCCGCCGCCGCGCTGGTCGCCCTGGACGCCCTGTGGGGCACCCACGCCACCCGCGGCGAGCTCGCCGCCCTGGCCGCGCAGCTGGGCAGCGACGTCCCGTTCAGCCTGCACGGCGGGGTCGCGCTGGGCTCGGGTCGGGGCGAGCAGCTCTCCCCGGTGCTGGCCCGGCGGCGGTGGGACTGGGTGCTCGGCATCGCCGGCGAGGGCCTGTCGACCCCGGCGGTCTACGCCGAGCTGGACCGGCTGCGGGACGAGGGGCGGGTGCCCGACGGCGGCGAGCTGGCCTCGCCCGAGCCGGTGATCAGCGCGCTGCGCAGCGGTCCGGTGTCGGCGCTCGCCGCCGCGCTGGCCAACGACCTGCAGCCGCCGGCGGTGTCGCTGCGGCCGGCCCTGCGCCGCGCGCTGCGGGCAGCCACGGACGCCGGCGCGCCCGCGGCGATCGTCAGCGGGTCCGGGCCGACGGTGGCCGCGCTCGCCGACGACGAGGACGCCGCCGTCCGGCTGGCCGCCGAGCTGGCCGGGGTGGGCGTGTACCGCACCGTCCGCGCGGTGCACGGACCGGTGCCCGGGGCCCGCCTGGTCGGGTGACCCTCAGGCGCTGGGGAGCTCCGAGGGCCGGCTGACCAGGCGGGGAGCCGGCTCCAGGTGGGCCAGGCCGTTGTAGGACAGGTTGACCAGGTGCGCGGCCACCTCGCGCTTGCCCGGCGAGCGGGTGTCCAGCCACCACTGACCCACCAGCGCCACCATGCCGACCAGCGCCTGGCTGTAGAGCTCGGCGAGCCGGCGGTCGTAGCCGCGGGCGTCGAACTGGGCGGCGAGGATGTGCTCGACCTTGCGCGCCACCTCACCGATCAGCGACGAGTAGGTGCCCCCCGACGCGCCGCTGACCGGGGAGTCCCGGGACAGGACGCGGAAGCCGTCGGTGTCCTCCTCGATGTAGTCGAGCAGGACCAGGGCGGCCCGTTCCAGCAGCTCCCGCGGGGTGCCGCCGGCGGCCAGCGCGGAGGTGAAGCGGTCCAGCAGCCGCTGCATCTCGCGGTCGACGACGACGGCGTAGATGCCCTCCTTGCCGCCGAAGTGCTCGTAGACGACGGGCTTGCTGACGTCGGCGCGGGCGGCCAGCTCCTCGATGGAGGTGGCCTCGTAGCCGCGCTGGGCGAAGACCTCCCGGCCGACGTCCATCAGTTGCTGACGCCGCTGGGCGCCGGTCATGCGCACCCGGGGCCGAGCCACGCTGCTGGGCATGGCCCCCATGGTGCCCCGTGCCGCCCCCGCCGCGGGGGTCCTGTGCGGCGTCGGCGGCCCGGGTGGGGGACCGGCCGCCGTCAGGACGCGGCCGCGGCAGGGACCCGCCGCTTCGCGGCCAGCCGGACCGGGTCGGGCCACTTCACGCTGTGCGCCCAGCCGAGCTTCTCGAACACCCAGATGACGCGGGCGCTGATGTCGACCTGGCCGCGCAGCACGCCGTGGCGGGCGCAGGTGGGGTCGGCGTGGTGCAGGTTGTGCCACGACTCCCCACCGCTGAGCAGCGCCAGCGGCCAGAAGTTGGTCGCCCGGTCCCGAGAGGCGAACGGCCGGCTGCCGACGACGTGGCAGACGGAGTTGATCGACCAGGTCACGTGGTGCAGCAGCGCCACCCGCACCAGGCCGGCCCAGAAGAACGCCGACCAGGCACCGGCCCAGCTCTGCGTGACCAGGCCGCCGATCACCGCCGGCAGCGCCAGGCTGAGGAAGGCCCACACCACGAACAGCCGGCTGGTGCGCCGCAGGGCGACGTCCTTGAGCAGGTCGGGCGCATAGCGCTCGGGGTTGGTCTGCCGGCGGTCGAACAGCCAGCCGAGGTGCGCGTGCCACATGCCCTTGAGCAGTGCCCGCGCGTCGGTGCCGTAGCGCCACGGAGAGTGCGGGTCACCGGCGCGGTCGGAGAAGGCGTGGTGCCGACGGTGGTCGGCGACCCACTGCACCACCGGGCCCTGGATCGCCATGCACCCGGTCACCGCGAGCGCGATCCGCAGTGGGCGGTTGGCCTTGAACGACCCGTGGGTGAAGTGCCGGTGGTAGCCGACGGTGACCCCCAGCAGGGTCAGGTAGTAGAAGCCGACGGCGAGGCCCACGTCGAGCCAGGACAGCCCCCACCCCCAGACGGCGGGCACCACCGCGGCCAGGGCCAGGAACGGCACGATCACGAACACGTAGAGCGTGATCTGCTCCAGCGCGCCCTTCACCTCGCCCAGTGCGTTCGCCGGGAGGCCGGCGTCCGGGTCGGCGGAGCGCGGCGGTGCGGTGGGCCGGGTGAGTGCGGGCGCGGACAAGCGGCCTCCTGGTGGTGGGGGACCGGTGGGCACCGCGGCTCTGGGGTGCCGGGGAACCGGCCTGCGAGGCCGTAACCTACGTCACCGTAGGGAGTGCCGCCTGTCGGGACCACCCGGTCGGGCGGTGCCCGCGATCCCGGGGCGCCCTAGGCTTCCGGGGGACGCCGACCGGTGTCCGCGCCGCCGGTGCGCCGGTGACGCACGCAGTGGGGGATGGGGTAATCGGCAGCCCGCCGGCCTTTGGAGCCGGGAAGTCTCGGTTCGAGTCCGAGTCCCCCAGCAACGCCGTCCGAGCCCTAGGCACGAGGAGACCCGTGACCGTCCCACCCCCGCCGTCCGTCGCCGCCGTCGTCGTCCTCGCCGCCGGGCAGGGCACGCGGATGAAGTCGTCCACGCCGAAGGTGCTGCACACCCTGTGCGGGCGCAGCATGCTCGGGCACGTGCTGGCCGCGGCCGAGCCGCTGTCGGCCGGGCACACCGTCGTGGTCGTCGGGGCCGGCCGGGAGCAGGTCGAGGAGCACCTCGCCGCGGTCGCGCCCGCCGCGCGGCCGGTGTTCCAGGCCGAGCAGCGCGGGTCCGGGCACGCCGCCGCCGTCGCGCTGGACGCCGTCCCCGAGGTCGACGGTCCGGTGCTGATCGTCAACGGCGACGCGCCCCTGCTGCGCCCGGAGACGATCGCCGCGCTGGTCGACGAGCACCGCGCCGCAGGCAGCGTGCTCACGGTCCTCACCGCGGAGGTGGCCGACCCCACGGGCCTCGGCCGGATCGTGCGGGACGCCGAGGGTGCGGTGCAGGCCATCGTCGAGGAGCGCGACGCCACCCCCGAGCAGCGCGCCATCCGGGAGATCAACGCCGGCGTCTACGTCGGTGACGCGGCCGCGCTGCGGCGCATGCTGGGCTCCCTCGGCGAGGAGAACGACCAGGGCGAGCAGTACCTGACCGACGTCCTCGGCCTCCTCGTCGCCGAGGGCGCCCGGGTCGGCGGCGTGCGTGCCGAGGACCCCGACGACGTCCTCGGCTGCAACGACCGCCGCGAGCTGGCGGCCCGCCGGCGCACCCTCAACGACCGGGTGCTCGACGACCTCATGCGCGCCGGCGTCACCGTCGTCGACCCCGCGACCACCTGGGTCGACGTGACGGTCACGGTCGCCCCCGACGCGGTGCTCGAGCCCGGCGTCCAGCTGCAGGGGACGACGTCGGTGGCCACCGGCGCCGTCGTCGGGCCGGACACCACGCTGCGGGACACCGAGGTGGGGGAGGGCGCCTCCGTCGTCCGCTCGCACGTGCTGGGCGCCGTCGTCGGGCCCGACGCCACCGTCGGCCCGTTCAGCTACATGCGCCCCGGCACCCGGCTGGCCCGCGGGAGCAAGGTCGGCGCCTTCGTCGAGACGAAGAACGCCGAGGTCGGCATCGGCTCCAAGGTGCCGCACCTGTCCTACGTCGGCGACGCCACCATCGGCGAGGGCGCGAACATCGGGGCGGCGACGGTCTTCGTCAACTACGACGGCGTCGCCAAGCACCGGACGACGATCGGCGACCACGTGCGGATCGGCTCCGACACGATGCTCGTGGCACCGGTCACGGTGGGCGACGGCGCCTACACCGCGGCCGGGTCCGTGATCACCTCGGACGTGCCCCCGGGGGCGATGGCTGTGGCGCGGGCCACCCAGCGGAATGTGGCAGGCTGGGTGCGCCGCCGGCGTCCAGGGACGGCCGCGGCGAAGGCCGCGGAGGCGGCCGGGGGTGCGGAGGCCGCCGGCGCGGCCGACACTCGAACGCAGGCGTCCGAGTAGGCCGGTCGACGGCACGTTCCCAGAGACGACGACCACTAGGGGCAGTTGAGCCGATGAGCGCCATCCGGCAGACCACCAGCAAGAGCCTGATGCTGTTCTCCGGCCGGGCCTACCCGGAGCTGACCGACGAGATCGCCGGCCACCTCGGCGTGACCCCGACGCCGACGGCGGCGTACGAGTTCGCCAACGGCGAGCTGTTCGTGCGCTTCGAGGAGTCCGTACGCGGCTGCGACGCCTTCGTCGTGCAGAGCCACACCGCACCGATCAACACCTGGCTCATGGAACAGCTGATCATGGTCGACGCCCTGAAGCGGGCCTCGGCCAAGCGGATCACCGTGGTCGCGCCGTTCTTCCCCTACGCCCGGCAGGACAAGAAGCACCGCGGCCGCGAGCCGATCTCCGCCCGCCTCGTCGCCGACCTGTTCAAGACCGCCGGCGCCGACCGGCTCATGACCGTCGACCTGCACACCGCCCAGATCCAGGGCTTCTTCGACGGGCCGGTCGACCACCTCTTCGCCCTCGACCTGCTGGTCAAGCACGTGTGCGAGCGGTGGGGGGACCGCGACATCACCGTCGTCTCGCCGGACTCCGGCCGCGTGCGCGTGGCCGAGCGGTGGACCGACAAGCTCGGCGGCACCCCGCTGGCCTTCATCCACAAGACCCGCGACCCCATGGTCGCCAACGAGGTCGTGGCCAACCGCGTCGTCGGCGAGGTCGCCGGCCGGGTCTGCATCCTGGTCGACGACATGATCGACACCGGCGGCACGATCGTGAAGGCGGCGGAGACCCTCTTCGAGGCCGGCGCCGCCGACGTCATCGTCACGGCCACCCACGGCGTCCTCTCCGGGCCGGCGGTCGACCGGCTGAAGAACAGCCGGGTCAGCGAGGTCATCGTGACCAACACGCTGCCGATCGACCCGGCCCGCCAGTTCGACAAGCTCACCGTCCTCTCCATCGCGCCGCTGCTCGCGCGGGCGATCAAGGAGGTCTTCGAGGACGGCTCGGTCACGAGCCTCTTCGACGGCGCCTCGTGACCTGGGGCTGCTCGTGCGGGGGTTCCGCCCGCTCCTGCGGCGCTGCGGCACCGCGGGAGCGTGGCGGACGCCGCGGGAGCAGCCTCCTCTGCGTCGGGTACCCTCAGGTGGTTGCCCGGCGAGGGAGACGGCCCGTCCGTACTCCGTGATCGACGTGCGTGTGCCCCGGTCGGGGTGTGCCGCGCCGCGCGCCGGCCACCGACACCGACCCCTCCTGAGGAGCACACCACCGTGGCTGACTTCCGCCTCGTCGCCGAGGCCCGCACCGAGTTCGGCAAGGGCAGCGCCCGCCGCACCCGCCGGGCCGGCCGCGTCCCCGCCGTCCTCTACGGGCACGGCCAGGACGTCGTGCACCTGTCCCTGCCGGCCCGCGAGTTCGCCGCGGCGCTGCGCAACGGCGGCGCCAACGCCCTGCTCACCATCGTCCTGGACGGCAAGGAGGAGCTCGCGCTCACCAAGGCCGTGCAGCGCGACCCGCTGACCCGCCAGCACGAGCACGTCGACCTGCTCCTGGTCCGCCGCGGCGAGCGCACGACCGTCGACATCCCGATCGTCGTCGTGGGTGAGCCGGGCGTGGACTCCATCCCGAACCACCAGCTGAACACCGTCTCGATCGAGGCCGAGGCCACGCACCTCCCCGAGACCATCGAGGTGGACATCACCGGGCGCACCGCCGGCCAGAACATCGCCGCCGGCGACCTGGTCCTGCCGCGCGGCGCGACGCTGGTCACCGACCCGGAGGCCCTCGTCATCGGCTTCCTGGGCGCCCCGACCGCCGAGGCCCTCGAGGCCGAGCTCGCCGAGGCCGAGGCCGAGGCCGGCATCGAGCGCGAGGAGTCCGCCGAGCCCGCCGAGGAGGCCACCTCCGAGATCGAGGGTGCCGTCCCGGCCGACGCCGGCGAGAACACCGGCGTCCAGCCCTGAGCACCACCTCCGGGGCGACCGGGGGCGCCGGCACTGCCGGCGCCCCCGGCTCGTCCGTGTCCGAGGGCCCCTTCCTGATCGTGGGCCTCGGCAACCCCGGCCCCTCCTACGCCGGGAACCGGCACAACGTGGGCGCGATGGTGCTCGACCTGCTCGCCGACCGCGCCGGCATCCGGCTCTCGCCCGGGAAGGGCAAGCGGGCACGGACGCTGATCGGTGAGGGCCGGCTGGCCGGCCGCCGGGTCGTGATGGCCCGCCCCACCAGCTACATGAACGAGTCCGGCGGCCCCGTCCGCGGCCTGCTGGACTACCACTCCATCCCGCCCACCGACCTCGTCGTGCTGCACGACGAGCTCGACATCCCCTTCGCCAGCGTGCGGCTCAAGCGCGGCGGCGGCGAGGGCGGCCACAACGGGCTCCGCTCGATCTCCCGCTCCACCGGGACCAAGGACTACCTCCGGGTGCGCGTCGGCATCGGCCGCCCGCCCGGCCGGCAGGACCCCGCCGACTTCGTGCTCAAGGACTTCTCCGCCACCGAGCGCAAGGAGCTCGACCTCCTGCTCGTGGAGGCGGCCGACGCGGCCGAGGAGCTCCTGACCCGCGGTCTCGAGGCCGCGCAGAACGTCGTCCACCCCCGGAGCTGATGCGTCCCCCCAACCGGTGACGCGCCGGGGGACCCGCTCTCCTATCGGGTGAATGGGCCTGCTCCGCGTTGACCCCGTCAATGACGCTCTGTGATGGTTCCTCCGACGCCGAGCGGAGCTGGCGGGGAAACGTCCAGGTGACGGAGCTGTCCCATCCCCTGCCCAAGTGACCTCGGCTACAGGCTGTCACGCGCGCTCGGGGGAAACCGTGCTTCTCGACCACACGAGGGTCCGGCTGGGAACAGCCGCCCGGCCGCCCGTCGCGGACGCCGCGCCACGGCTGCGGCCCCGCTCCGGAACGCCGGCGTGGGTGCGGCGGTACTCCCTCGCGCTCACGGTCTTCGAGGTGCTCGCCGCCCTGGTGGCCGCGACCGCGGTCCTCGCCAGCCACCCGACCGGGTTCGCGCCCGGCACCGCGCTGTTCTGGGCCGCCGCCGCGCTGACCGTGGCATGGCCGATGCTGCTGCAGGCGACGGGTGCGCACGCCGAGCGGGTCTTCGGCACCGGCAGCGACGAGTACCGCGCCGTCGGCAAGGCCGGCTTCCTGCTGCTCGCCGCCGCGGGCTTCATCTCCTACGCCGCCCACCTGGACCTGAGCCGCGCGCTGGTCGTCGTCGCCGTCCCCGCCCTGACCCTCGGCACCCTGCTCGGCCGCTTCGCCGCCCGCTGCACCCTGCGCGCCCTGCGGGCCCGGGGGCGGTGCACCAAGCGGGTGGTGGTCGTCGGCCGGGGGACGGCCGTCCTCGAGCTGGTGGAGCGGCTGCGCCGCCAGCAGTTCGCCGGGCTGGACGTCGTCGCCACCTGCGTGCCCGCGGTCGACCGGGAGCGGGTGGCCGGAGCGGCCGACCTGCCCGTGGGCAGCATGGACGAGGTCGTGGCGCTCGCCGCCCGGCTGGGGGCCGACACCATCGCCGTCACCTCCGCCAGCGAGACCGCCGCCCAGTACCTGCGCCAGCTGTCGTGGCAGCTGGAGGGCACCGGCATCGAGCTGCTGGTCGCCCCCGGCCTGATCGAGGTCGCCGGCCCGCGGCTGCACATCCGTCCGCTGGAGGGGCTGCCCCTGCTCACCGTCGAGCAGCCGCGCTTCGAGGGCTGGCGGCGCGTGGTGAAGGGCGGCCTCGACCGCGCCGCCGCCGGGTTCGCCGTCGTCCTGATGGCGCCGGTGCTGCTCACCATCGCCGCGGCCATCAAGCTCACCAGTCCGGGGCCCGTCCTGTACCGCCAGGAGCGGGTGGGCGTGAACGGCCAGGCGTTCACCATGCTCAAGTTCCGCAGCATGGTCGTCGACGCCGACCGCCAGGTCGCCGACCTGATGGCGCAGAACATCTCCGACGGGCTGCTGTTCAAGATGCGCTCCGACCCCCGGGTCACCCCCGTGGGGCGGCTGCTGCGCCGGCTGTCGCTGGACGAGCTGCCGCAGCTGTTCAACGTGATCGGCGGCTCGATGTCGCTGGTCGGGCCGCGGCCGCCGCTGCCTGGCGAGGTCGCCCGCTACGACACCTCGGTGCACCGCCGGCTGCTGGTCAAGCCGGGGCTCACCGGCCTCTGGCAGGTCTCCGGCCGCAGTGACCTCCCCTGGGAGGAGGCCGTGCGCCTGGACCTGCGCTACGTGGAGAACTGGTCGCTCGCGATGGACCTGCTCATCCTCGCCAAGACCGTCCGCGCCGTCGTCAGTCGGTCCGGGGCGTACTGACCGTCACCGCCCTCCTCCCCGCGTGACCCCTGCGGGTGAGGGCGTCCGCTCTGCACTCGCCGCGGCGACGGTCGGCGGTGATCCTCACCAGGAGCGACGACACGACTGCGTCCTGCGCGCGACTCGTGTCGTCCCCGTTGCTGTGATCGGAGGCCAGGTGGACCGCTTGAGCATCGCCCTCGTGGGCACGCGCGGCGTGCCCGCGCACTACGGCGGGTTCGAGACCGCCGTCGAGGAGATCGGCCGCCGGCTGGCCGACCGCGGGCACCGGGTCGTCGTCTACTGCCGCACCGTGCCCGGCGCCGAGGAGCCGCCCCCGGCGGAACACCTGGGCATGGAGCTGGTGCACCTGCCGGCCGCCCGGAAGCGGTCCCTGGAGACCCTGAGCCACACCGCGCTGTCGGTGAAGCACCTGCTCGCCCACCGGACGGACGCCGCGATCGTGTTCAACGCGGCCAACTCGCCGCTGCTGCCGGCCCTCCGCGCGGCCCGCATCCCGGTCGCCACCCACGTCGACGGGCTGGAGTGGAAGCGGGCGAAGTGGGGTCGGGCCGGCCGCCGGTACTACCGCGTGGCCGAGGCGCTCGCCGTCCGCTGGTCCGACGCGCTCATCGCCGACGCCCAGGGCATCGCCGACTACTACCGCGACGCCTTCGCCGCGCCCACCACGCTGCTGACCTACGGTGCCCCGCGCATCGCCCCCGGCTCGCACCGGCTGGCCGAGCTCGACCTCGAGCCGCGCGGCTACCACCTGGTCGTGGCCCGGTTCGAGCCGGAGAACCACGTCGACCTCATCGTCGAGGGCTACGCCGGCAGCGAGGCGGCCCGGCCGCTGGTCGTCGTCGGCTCCGCGCCCTACGCCGACGACTACACCCGCCAGGTGCACGCCCTCGCCGACCGGCGGGTGCGCTTCCTCGGCGGCGTCTGGGACCAGGAGCTGCTCGACCAGCTCTACGCCAACTGCTGCACCTACCTGCACGGGCACTCGGTGGGCGGCACCAACCCCTCGCTGCTGCGCGCGATCGGGGCGGGCGCCGCGGTCATCGCCTTCGACGTCGACTTCAACCGTGAGGTCGTCGCCGACGCCGGCCGGTTCTTCCGCACCGCGGACGACGTCGCCCGGCAGATCGGCGCGGCCGAGGCCGACCCGGAGGGGACCGAGCGCGCCGGGCAGCGGGCCCGCGAGCTGGCCGCCGGCTACGACTGGGACGAGGTCGCCGCAGGCTACGAGGAGCTCGCCCGCGCCCTCGCCGGACGCCGCTTCCCGCGGCGCCGGCCCTCCGGACGACGGCGGCCCACCGCCGCCGACGCCCCGCTGCCGCGCGTGTCGACCGTGCCGGCCGTGGACGCGGACGCGGCCGTGGTCGTGCCCGCGCCGGCTCCCGCGCCCGCGGAGGAGAACCTCCGGGCAGGCCAGCAGTGACCGCCACCGTCGAACGGCCGGGCCGCCCCGCCGGGGAGAGCCTGCGCGACACCATCGGCCGTCTCTCGGCCGCGCAGAAGGGCGCCGCCGGGGCGCCGGCCTACTCGCGGTTCGTCAACCGCAAGCTGGGCCGGGTGTTCGCGGCGCTGGCCTTCCACGCCGGCCTCACGCCGAACGCGGTCACCGGCATCAGCGCAGTCTTCACCGCGACCGGCATCGCGCTGCTCGCGCTCGTCCCGCCGTCCCTGCCGATGGGGCTGGCCGTCGCCGCGTGCCTGGTGCTCGGCTACGCCCTCGACGCGGCCGACGGGCAGCTGGCCCGGTTGCGCGGCGGTGGCTCGCCGGCGGGGGAGTGGCTCGACCACATGGTCGACGCCGCCAAGGCCTCGAGCCTGCACCTGGCGGTGCTGATCGGCGCCTACCGCTTCGGCACGGCCGATGAGGCGTGGCTCCTCATCCCCCTCGGCTACTGCGTCGTCGACGCCGTCACCTACTTCGGCACGATGCTCAACGAGGCGCTGCGCGCCCAGCACGGCGTCGCGACCCGCGCCCAGCGCACGGGCCAGCGGGTCGGCGTGAGCCGCTCGCTGCTGACCCTCCCCACCGACTACGGCCTGCTGGCCTGCGTGTTCGTCCTGTTCGGCGCCCCGTCGCTGTTCGTGCCCACGTACACCGTCCTGTTCCTGGCGGCGGCGGCCTTCCTGGCTCTCGCCTCCGTCAAGTGGTTCCGCGAGATGGGCAGGTTGCCGCGATGAGCACCGACACCGATCCCGGGCGCAGCGCACCCGCACCCGCGCCGGTGCGCCGCCGGCTGCTGCTGGCAGCCGCCGCGGCGGTGCTCGTCGCCGTCCTGGTGGTGCTGTTGGTCCTGCTGGGGGACGACGAGGCGACGTCGGCACCGCCGGCCGGGTCGGCTCCCGCGACGCCCACCGCGGCGTCCGACGAGCCGGTCCCGTCGCCGCTGCCGACGCCCGAGCCCACCGGCCCGACCGAGGACGTCGACGAGGCGCCGGAGTCGCTGCCCGAGGTGCCGCTCGACGCGGAGGCCGCGGTCGGCAACGGCATCGTCGCCACCCTGCCGTCGATCGAGGCGATCGAGGGCACCGCCGTGGGGCCGGGCAACATCGCCGGACCGGCGCTGCGGATCACCGTGCGGATCGCCAACGGCACGGCCGAGCCGGTCGCGCTGGGCGGTGTCGCGGTGAACCTCTCCCACGGTCCGGACGCCACCCCCGCCTCGCCGCTGGACGACCCGTCCCGGGCGCCCTTCGCCACGGTGGTGCAGCCGGGTGAGTCGGCCGAGGGCGTCTACGTCTTCACGGTGCCGGCCGACGCCCGCGACTCGATCACCGTCGAGGTCGGCTACGAGGCGGGCGCTCCGCTGCTGCTGTTCACCGGCCCGGCGGCCTGACCCGGTGACCGCTGCCGCGACCCGCCCCTCCCTGCTCGTCGTCCACCCCGGCGCGGAGCTCTACGGCGCCGACCGGGTGCTGCTGGAGTCGGCGACGGCGCTGTCGAGCGCCTTCGACGTCACCGTCGCCCTGCCCTGCCCGGGGCCGCTGGTGGCGGAGCTCGAGGCGCGCGGCGTCCGGGTCGAGCTGTGCCCGATGCCGGTGCTGCGCAACTCGGCGCTGCGCCCGCGGGGTGCGCTGCGGCTCCTGGCCGATGCCGTGCGCGGCGTCGTGCCGGCGCTGCGGCTGCTGCGGCGGCACGGCGAGGCGGGGGTGTACGTCAACACCCTCACCCTGCCGTCGTGGCCGCTGCTGGCCCGGCTGGCCGGACGGCGGTCGATCTGCCACGTGCACGAGGCCGAGCGGTCCGCGCCCCGCCTGCTGCGCCGCGGGATGGCGCTGTGCCCGGTGCTGGCCGACCACGTGGTGGCCAACAGCCGGTTCACCCTCGAGGTGCTGGCGGAGGTGGCGCCGCGCGTGCGGAGGCGCAGCACGGTCGTGCTCAACGCCGTCCGCGGGCCGGCGCTCGCCGCTCCCGCGCGGGCGGACGTCGACGGGCCGCTGCGGCTGCTGTTCGTCGGCCGGCTGTCCCCGCGCAAGGGACCGCAGGTCGCCGTCGCCACGCTGCAGGAGCTGCTGGTGCGCGGGGTCGACGCCCGGCTGACGGTGGTCGGCGCGGTCTTCGAGGGCTACGAGTGGTTCGAGGACGAGCTGCGGCGGAGCGTGTCGGCCGCCGGTCTCGACGACCGCGTCGAGTTCCTGGGCTTCCGGTCCGACGTCTGGCCGCACCTGGCCGCCGCCGACGTGGTGCTCGTGCCGTCGGTGCAGGAGGAGTCGTTCGGCAACACCGCGGTCGAGGCGGTGCTGGCGGCCCGCCCGCTGGTGGTCAGCGCGCACAGCGGGCTGCGCGAGGCGGCCGCCGGCTACGCCAGCGCCCAGGCGGTCGAGCCCGGCGACGCGGTCGAGTGGGCGGACGCCGTCGCGCGGGTGGCGAAGGACTGGGCCGTGTTCCGGGAGGCGGCACAGGCCGACGCGGCAGCGGCCCGCCGCCGGTCGGCGCCCGAGCGCTTCGCGCGGGAGCTGGTGGCCGCGGTCGCCGCGCTGGATCCGCGTGCCGACGACCTGGCGGGTGCGGCGGGGTGACCCAGCGTCACCCGAACGGTGGTTGCAGTGCTGGTCACGGCCACGTTCGGGTGACGAGCCCCTTCCGGGGGATGACGGTGAGTGACGACTGCTGGTGGAGTGGCAGTTCACTCATCGTCCACGGGGGGAACACAGACGTGCCAGTGATCGGCTATGCGCCCGGCGCCTACGACCTCTTCCACATCGGGCACCTGAACATCCTCAAGCACGCGGCCGCGCACTGTGACCGGCTGATCGCCGGGGTCGTGTCCGACGAGATGCTGCTGCTGACGAAGGGCCGGGCACCGGTCATCCCGCTCGCGGAGCGCATGGAGATCGTCGGCAACCTCCGCTGCGTCGACGCCGTCCACGCAGAGGTCGTGCCGGACAAGATCGACACCTGGCGCGAGGTCGGCTTCGACGTGATCTTCAAGGGCGACGACTGGCGGGGCACCGCCAAGGGCACCAAGCTCGAGCAGGACTTCGCCGCCGTCGGCGTGGAGGTCCGCTACTTCCCGTACACGATGCACACCTCGAGCACCGTCCTGCGCCGGGCGCTGGCCGCCATCGAGGCGCAGGCGCCGGCCGAGACGGGCGCCCCCGTGCTCGCCGACGCCGCCCGCCGCCGGTGACCGCCGCCCCGGCGCGGCAGGTGCGCCTGCACGTGCCGCCGGTGCTCATGTACCACTCGATCAGCCCGTCGGCCGAGCCCGACCCGCACCGGCTGCGGGTGCACCCGGACCGACTGGACCGGCACCTGCGGCTGCTGCGCCGGCTCGGGCTGCGCGGTGTCTCGCTGACCGAGCTGGTACGCGCGGTCGACCGCGGGGAGGCCGACCGCCTGGTCGGGCTGACCTTCGACGACGGCTACAGCGACTTCCTCGACCACGCCGTCCCGGTGCTCCAGCGCCACGGCACGACCGGCACCGTCTACGTCGTCGCCGGCCGCATGGGCGGGCAGAACGAGTGGGACACCGGGCCGCGCTTCGACATCATGGACGCCGCCCGCGTGCGGGCCGTCGCGGCCGCCGGCCAGGAGGTCGGCAGCCACACGATGACCCACGCCCGCCTCGCCGGCGCCGACCCGGCGACGCTGGCCGCGGAGGTCGGGGACAGCAAGCGGGTGCTGGAGGACGTCCTCCAGGCCGAGGTGCCCAGCTTCTGTTACCCGTACGGCAGCTACGACGAGGCCGCGGCGGACGCCGTCCGGGCCGCCGGCTACGACAACGCCTGCGTCACCGGCGACTACGCCCCGGGGAACCGGGTCACCCTGCCGCGCTGCTACGTCAGCCCCGGGGACACACGCGCGCACATCGTCGCCCGCCTGGCGCGGCACGTCGTCCGCCAGCGCCGCGCCGAGGCGTCGTCACGGGGCTGACCTCGTGACGTCGCGGGTGCTGGACCTGCTCCGCCGCCGGGCCGTGGCCGCGGTCGTGGGGCAGGGGACGCAGGCGGTCGCGGGACTGGCGCTGCAGGTGGCCGCCGCGCGCGTGCTCGGGGCCGGCGGGCTGGCCGTCTTCGCCCTCGTCTACGGCACGCTCGTGCTCGTCACCGCCGTCTGCAGCGGGCTGGTCGGCGACTCGCTGACCGTGCTGGACCGCACGGACCGCGGCGTGCGCGCCGGGCTGCACGTGTGGACGCTCGTGGTGTCCGCCGGGGCCGGCCTGGTCGGCGCCGTCGCCGCCCTGGTCAGCGGGCTGGTGCCGGTGTGGGCCGGGCTGCTGCTCGGCCCGGCCTGCGCCGCGTTCATCGTCGAGGACACCCTGCGCCGGCTGCTCATGGCCACCGGGCGGTACTGGTCCCTGGCCGTGGTCGACACGACCAGCCTGGTCGGCGCCATGACCGCGCTCGGCCTGGCGGGCGCGACCGGCGGGATCACGCTGAGCTCCTTCGTCGTCGCCCTGCTGGCCGGGCAGAGCGCCGCCGCCGTCGTCGCCTGGTGGCTCGTGCCGGCCGACGAGCGCCCGCGCGGCCCCTGGCGGCGGCCGGCGCTGCGCACCGTCGCCTCCTTCGGGGTGTGGCGGGCGGCGGCGCAGACGATCCGCCCCGGGTCGCTCACCCTGCTGCGCGTGCTCGTGGTGGCCGTGGCCGGCGCCGCGGCGTACGGGCCGCTGGAGGCCGCGCGGGTGTACACCGCGCCGACGCTGACGCTGCTGGCCGGCCTCGGGTCCTTCCTGCTGCCGCACTTCGTCGGCCTGCGGTCCGGCCCGATGGCGGCCGGCCTCCGCGTCGCCGACCGCGCCGCGCTCGGCATCGGCCTGGCCGTGGCGGTGATCGGCGCAGCCGGGCTGCTGGCGCTCCCGTGGCTCGGCCCGCTGCTGACCGGTGGCGACTACGCCGTCCCCGCCGAGGCCGTCGCCGGCTGGGCGGCCTACGCGGTCGCCGGTGCGGCGCTGCTGCCGTACTCCTCGCTCGCCTCCGTCCACGGCGGGCAGCGCCGCGTGCTGGCGCTGCGCTCGCTGGAGTTCGCGTCGCTGGGAGCGGTCGCGCTGCTGGTGCTGCTGGTGCCCGCCGGGACGCCGTGGGCGCCGCTGGCCCTGGCCCTCGGCCCGGCGCTGGCCGCGGTGGCGGTGCGGCAGTCGGTGGTGGTGCCGATGGTGAGACGCAGCTCGCCGGTGCCGGTGCGGGAGCCCGTCGCCGCCTGAGCGGGCGGCCTTTGCGGGCGTTCTCCGCGCTCTGCGGGTACTGCAGCGCCCGCAGAGCGCGAGTTCCACCCGCAACGGGTCTCACTCGTCGCGCGACGGGCGGGCGGACCTCCTCTTGTGCCGGCGGACGCGCTCCGTGCGCGCCAGCACGGCTACCAGCAGGCCGGCGCCCGCCAGGAGGAACGCGGCCAGGTAGGGCCGGATGCCAGGTGTGCTCAGGCGGACCTCGTCCAGGGCGGCGACCCCGCCGAGGAGCACCAGGATCCCGAGCACCAGGACCGCCTGGACGACACGGCTCGTCGCCCGGTCCGGCGTCTCCTCCACCGGCCGCCACCAGCGCGGGCTCATCCCGTGGCGTCCCCCATGCCGCTGATCCTCACGGATGCCGCGACGCGGCGCCTCAGCGACGCGGGTGCGATGCCGCTCGGCCACGTGCGGGCGTCCGCGCCGTCCTCGGACCCCGTGGACACGACGCCGTTCGAGGGACACCCTGCACCACCCTGGGGTGACGGCGCGGAGGAGCGGCCATGGCACGCAACGGGATCGGGGTGCTCGCGGTGCTGGCCGTGGCCGTCGTGGGCTGCGGGCAGACCGACTACTCCGGGGGGCTGGAGCAACCGCCCACCGAGGGTGTCCCGACGGCGGGGCCCGGGTCCGGCGAGAGCATCGCGGCGCACCTGCACTACACCATGCAGAGGAACAACCCCGAGACGCTGTTCGAGGACCCGGACTGCCCCGACGTCCCGGAGGCCGTGCCAGGCGCCGAGGTCACCTGCCAGATGACGGTCGGCGCGGACGAGCAGGAGCGGCGGGACTTCCTCCTCCGCATGGACGCCGCGGGCCTCTGGCAGATCGTGGAGGGATGACGCAGCCTCGCGCGCTCAGCGGCGGCGGAACTCCGGGACCAGCGCGGCGTCCTCCGCCAGCCGCTGCCGTGAGGCGCCCTCGCAGAGCGCCGAGATCGCCAGGAAGAAGAGGAACGCGGGGGTCGCGTCGAACAGGCCGCTCTCCACGACGCTGCGCCCCACGATGAACACCAGCAGGCCGAGGAAGAGCACCCGCAGCGGGTGCGGGGCGTGCAGCGCGCCGCGGAACACCCACAGCGCCCACAGGCCGGCCACGACCATCCCGAGCACGCCGGCCTGCACCAGCAGCGACACCCAGCTGCTGTCGAGGGGCTGGGTGTCCCACCACTGGCCGCGGACCGGGATGATCTTCATCGCGAGCCCGGCGCCGAAGGTCTCCTGCCACCAGGACGCCGGCAGGTCGACCGCGGCCCGCCAGGCGATGAACCGGGACTCCAGCGTGCTGGCGCCGTCCCCGTCGCGCTCCAGGAACGAGGTGACGACGCCGGTCGCGACGGCCGCGATGACCGCGAGCGCACCCAGCACGAGCGCGCTCACCACCAGGCCGACCCGCGGCCGGCGGATCTGCACGGCCATCACCGCGATGGCCACCAGGAGCATGAGCAGGCCGGTGCGGGACTCCGTCAGCCAGATGACCCCGAGGAACCCGGCCCCGGCGACCATCGCCCCGAGGCTGGCCTCCCCGAGGACCGCGCGCCAGGCCAGGAAGGCCACGGCGATGCCCGCCAGCAGCGACATCTCGTTGGGGCTGAGCGCCGGCACGCCACCGGCCAGCCGCCCGTCGGCCAGGGTGGGCAGCCCGGTGACCGCGGCGACCACGGCCACGGCGCCGCAGGCGGTCGCCAGGCTCGTCAGGACCTGCAGCCCGGGGGCGGCCCGGAGCAGGAAGTGCACGGTCGCGCCGAGGATCGCGACGCGGGCCGCGACCACGCCGCCGGAGACCAGGTTGCCGGTGGCCAGCGCGCCGAACATCGAGCAGCCGAGGACGACGCCGAGCCACCACAGCGACGCGCTGCCGACCCGGTGCCGGTGCTGCCCCGCCGACTGGGCGAGCAGGAACGCCAGGCCCATCGCCAGCAGGCAGACGGCCGCCTTGGCCGCGACGACCGGGTCGACCGACCCGGTGAAGTACTCACCCCGCCGCCAGCCCACCGTCGCGGCGACCAGCAGGAACGCGATGAGCAGCACGCTGCGCCGGTGCCGGCCGGCCGCGGGCGACCCCGCCGGCGCGGCGGTCGGGACGGGCGCGCCCACGCTCAGCGGGCGACCGTCAGGGGCTCGGCCGCCCCGTCCGCCACCTTCGCCGCCGCGGCCGCACCGGATGCCGAGGCCGGACGGCGACGGCGGACGGCGCTCACGACCACGGCGAGCGCCGCGACACCGGCACCGGCCAGGATCGACCGCAGCTCGGCCAGCTCGGCCCGCTCGACCCGGCCCGGGGCGACGACCGGGACGACGCCGTCGAACTCCTCGGCGACCTGCTTCCACGTGCGGAGGCTGAGCAGCGAGGAGCCGAGCACCAGGCGGACGCGAGCGGAACCCTCGCGCGGGACGGCGGGCAGCCGGGTGGGGTCCTCGGAGGGGCCGGTCACGATCGTGGCCACGCCGCGTGCGCGCAGCTCCTGGGCGACCTCGTCGGCGAACGCCCCCGGCACGAGCGCCGGGCTGGGGGACGGGGACAGCAGCAGCACCCGCACGGGCCGGTCCTCGGTGAGTGCCTCGATCCGGCGGGCCAGCCGGGCGGCGGGACGGCCGATCAGCGCGCTGCGGCGGGCGTGGCCGGAGGGCCGGGTCAGCAGCGGCGGCAGGTCCCCGTCGCCCCACGCCGCCCGGACGTCGTCGGGACCGTGCACGGTCGTGTCCATCCGGCTGCGGACGACGGCCAGGGCGGCACCCAGGGCCAGCCCGACCGCCAGGCCGAGGCCGAGCAGCAGCGTCGTCTGCGGGGAGTCGGGGCTGCTCGGGACGGTGGCCGGGTTGGTCACCGTGAGGTCGACCGGGGAGACGCCGCCCTCCGGCCGTTCGAGGTCCTCCACCACGACGCGGAACTCCTCGGCGATGGCGTTGGCCACCTCGGTGGCCTCGGTCGCGTCGTGGCCGGTGACGGCGATGTCGATCTGGGAGGTGTCCGGCGGGTTGACGGCCTCGACCCGGGCGCGCAGGTCGGCGAACGACCCGGTCAGGCCGAGGTCCTCGATGACCGGCCCGAGGACGGCGCGGCTGCGGGCGACGTCGGGGTAGCTGGTCACACGCTGGTTGACGAACTGGGACCCGCTCGTGCCCTCTCCGGTGCTCGCCACGAACACCTGGGCCGTGGCGCGGTAGCCGGCCGGCGTGGCCAGGACGACGACCAGCGCGGCCAGCACACAGGCCAGCGTCACGCCGAGGGCCGCCGCCCAGTGGCGGCGCAGCGCCACCGCGTAGTCCTGCAGTTCCATTCTTGACTCCCCGTTCTCGCCGGCCGACGAGGGCGGGGTGGCACACGTGGAGCGACCCGTCCCCCGCCCATCGCAGGTACTCCGGGGGCGACAGTAGGTCCGGGGCGCCTCCGGGCAGGTCGCCCGGACGGGGAGGCTCACTCGATCGGGCGTGCGCCGTGGTGACGCCCCGTGACGGCGGCGGGGGTGCGGTCCCGGGACTAACCTGGGGGTCCGGCCCCCCGCGCACCCGGCGCGACGTGCGTGGCCCGAAGTCTCAGGAGACGGTCTCGTGACCTTGCGCGGCGTGCTCGACGTCGTCCTCACCGACCCCGGCATGGCCCGCGTGGTGGCCGCCGCGGGGAACGCCGAACTGGCGGTCACCGCCCCGCCGCCGGTGCAGCCGCTGGTCGCCGCCGCGCTGGCGGCGGCGGGCGGGGAGGGCGGCGTCCCCGTCCTGGTCGTGACGGCGGGGGAGCGGGACGCCGACGCCGTCGCCGACCAGCTGCGCTGCTTCCTCCCGGACCGGCGCACCGAGGTGTTCCCCGCCTGGGAGACGCTGCCCCACGAGCGGCTCTCCCCGCGCGCGGACACCGTCGGCCGCCGGCTGGCGGTGCTGCGCGACCTCACGCACCCGGGCGTGGGCGGCGCGATCGACGTGCTGGTCGCGCCGGTGCGCAGCGTGCTGCAGCCGCTCGCGCCGGGGCTGGGCGACCTCGTCCCGGTGGAGCTGGAGCCGGGGGACTCCGCGGAGCTCGACGACGTCGCGCAGGCGCTGACCGACGCCGCGTACACCCGCGTCGAGCTGGTCGAGAAGCGCGGCGAGTTCGCCGTCCGCGGCGGGCTGGTCGACGTCTTCCCACCGACCGAGCCGCACCCCGTGCGCGTGGAGTTCTGGGGCGACGAGGTCGAGGAGCTGCGCTACTTCTCCGCGGCCGACCAGCGCTCCCTCGACGAGCGGCCCGAGCGGCTGTGGGCCCCGCCGTGCCGCGAGCTGCTGCTCACCACCGAGGTGCGTGAGCGGGCGGCTGCGCTGGCCGTGGAGCGCCCCGGGCTGCTGGAGATCCTCGGCAAGCTCGCCGAGGGGATCGCCGTCGAGGGCATGGAGTCGCTGACCCCGGCCCTGATCGGCGGCCAGCACATGGACCTCCTCACCGACCTCGTGCCGCGCGGCACCCACGTGCTGGTCTGCGACCCCGAGCGGGTGCGCAGCCGTGCCGCCGACCTGGTCCGCACCGCCGAGGAGTTCCTCGCCGCGTCGTGGGCCACCGCCGCCGAGGCAGGGGAGGCGCCGCTGGACCTCGGTGCGTCGTCCTTCCGCGACCTGGCCGACGTCGAGACCGCCGCCCGCGGCCGGGGTCTGCCGTGGTGGAGCACCGGCGCGTTCACCCTGGCGATCGAGGACGACGACACGCACGTCGCCCTCGACGCGGCCACCGTCGACCGCTTCTCCGGCGACGTGCCGCGCGCCATCGACCAGCTGCGCACGTGGTCGCGGGCCGGCTGGCAGCTGGTCGTCACCTTCGCCGGCCCGGGCCCCGCCCAGCGCGCCGCCGACCAGTTCGCCGAGGCCGACCTCGGCGCCCGGCTGGTGCCCGACATCGCGACCGCCCCCGAGCCGCGGCTGACCCACGTCACCCAGGGCAACCTGGAGGCCGGGTTCGCCTTCCCCGGCGTGGGCCTCGCGCTGCTCACCGAGCACGACCTCACCGGGCAGCGCGGCACCTCGATGCGCGACGCGGTCAAGATGCCGGCCCGCCGGCGCAACGCCGTCGACCTGGTGCAGCTGCAGCCCGGCGACCTCGTCGTCCACGAGCACCACGGCATCGGCCGCTACATCGAGATGGTCAGCCGCACCGTCAACGGCGGGCAGCGCGACTACCTGATCGTCGAGTACGCGCCGTCCAAGCGGAACCAGCCGCCGGACCGGCTGTTCGTGCCCACCGACGCCCTCGACCAGCTGACCCGCTACGTCGGCGGCGAGGCCCCGGCGCTGTCCAAGCTCGGCGGCGCCGACTGGCAGAAGACCAAGGGGCAGGCGCGCCGGGCGGTCAAGCAGATCGCCGCGGAGCTGATCCGGCTCTACTCGGCGCGGATGGCCACCCAGGGGCACGCGTTCGGCCCGGACACGGTCTGGCAGCGCGAGCTGGAGGACGCCTTCCCGTTCCACGAGACCCCCGACCAGCTGGCCGCGATCGACGAGGTCAAGGCCGACATGCAGAACCCGGTCCCGATGGACCGGATCATCTGCGGCGACGTCGGCTACGGGAAGACCGAGATCGCCGTCCGGGCGGCGTTCAAGGCGGTGCAGGACGGCAAGCAGGTCGCCGTCCTCGTGCCGACGACGCTGCTGGCCAACCAGCACTTCAAGACCTTCTCCGAGCGGATGGCGCAGTTCCCGGTGACGGTGAAGGCGCTGTCCCGGTTCCAGTCCGACGCCGAGAGCGCCGAGACGCTGCGCCAGCTGGCGGCAGGGGAGGTCGACGTCCTGGTCGGCACCCACCGGCTGCTGCAGCCGACCACCCGGTTCAAGGACCTCGGCCTGGTCATCGTCGACGAGGAGCAGCGCTTCGGCGTCGAGCACAAGGAGTACCTGAAGACGATGCGGACGGCGGTCGACGTCCTGTCGATGTCGGCCACCCCGATCCCGCGCACCCTGGAGATGTCGCTGACCGGCATCCGCGAGATGTCGACGATCCTGACCCCGCCGGAGGAGCGGCACCCGGTGCTGACCTACGTCGGCGCCTGGGACGACAAGCAGATGGCCGCGGCCATCCGCCGCGAGCTGCTGCGCGACGGCCAGGTGTTCGTGATCCACAACCGGGTGCAGTCGATCGACAAGGCCGCGGCGAAGATCCGCAACCTGGTGCCCGAGGCCCGCGTCGCCGTCGGCCACGGGCAGATGAAGGAGCACGAGCTCGAGCGGATCATGGTCGGCTTCTGGGAGAAGGAGTACGACGTCCTGGTCGCGACGACGATCGTCGAGTCGGGCCTGGACATCCCCAACGCCAACACCCTGATCGTCGACCGCGCCGACACCTTCGGCCTGTCCCAGCTGCACCAGATCCGCGGCCGCGTCGGCCGTGGCCGCGAGCGGGCCTACGCCTACTTCACCTACGACCCGTCGCGCCCCCTGACCGAGACGTCCGTGGACCGGCTGACCACGATCGCGCACAACACCGACCTGGGCGCCGGCATGGCGGTGGCGATGAAGGACCTCGAGATCCGCGGCTCGGGCAACCTGCTCGGTGGCGAGCAGTCCGGGCACATCGCCGGCGTCGGGTTCGACCTGTACGTGCGGCTGGTCGGCGAGGCGGTGGCCGACTACCGCGCCCAGGTCACCGGCGAGGAGGCCCCGGCCGAGCCGGCCGAGGTGCGGGTGGACCTGCCGGTGGACGCGCACCTGCCGCACGACTACGTGCCCGGCGAGCGGCTGCGGATGGAGGCCTACCGGAAGGTCGCCTCCGTCCAGTCCGACGAGCAGGCGCAGGCGGTGCTCGACGAGCTGACCGACCGTTACGGCGCCCCGCCCGCGCCGGTGCTCAACCTGATGGCCGTCGCCCGGTTCCGCGCCGCCGTGCGGAAGTGGGGGATCACCGAGGTGTCGATGCAGGGCCGGGCGATCCGGATCTCGCCGGTGCCGCTGCGGGAGTCCCAGCAGATGCGGCTGGCCCGGCTGGCCGACGGCGCGACCTACAAGTCCACCGTCGACACGATCTCCCTCAAGGTGCCGGTCGGCCCGGACCGGCGGACGCCGCTGCGCGACGTGGCGCTGCTGGAGAACCTGCACTCGCTGCTGGCCGCCGTCCTCGAGCAGCCCGTCGCCGCCTGACAGCCGCGGGAGCATCGCAGCGAGCGCCAGCGAGCGAGGAGCGGACCGGGGCGTGGAAGGCGGCTGTGTCGTCGCCGCCTGACAGCCGCGGGAGCATCGCAGCGAGCGGAGTCGGTCGAGTGCGGAACCGCACTCGACCGACTCCGCCTGCGTCGTGCGTCACAGGCGGTGTGGCACCCTCGGCCGCGTGCAGAGCCGTCGCCTGACCGCATCGCTGGCCCTCGGTGTCGTCGCCCTGGCCGGGGTGGCCGGCTGCCGCACGTCGCCCAACGTCGCCGCCTACGTCGGCGACGAGCGGGTCACCGTGGCGCAGCTGCAGACGGCGGTGGACGAGCGGCTGGCCGACCCGGCGCTCGCCGCGGCCACCGAGGGCCGCGAGGACGAGTTCACCCGGCTCGTGCTCACCCGGATGGTCCAGGCCGAGGTCTACGCGCAGGCCGCCGAGGCGTACGGGGTCACGCCGTCCGACGCCGAGGTCCAGACGTTGCTCGACGAGCTGATCGGCGACCAGGACCCCGAGGCGCTCTACAGCCAGGCCGCCGCCCAGGGCGTGGGGCGGACCGACATCTTCGAGACCGTCCGGCAGCAGCTGGTGCGCCAGCGCATCGCGGTGGAGGAAGGGCTCGACGCGGGGCTGACCGAGGAGCAGCTGCGCGCCGACTACGAGGAGGCGCTGCCCTCCCTCTCGCAGGTCTCGCTCGGCTACGTGACCGTGCCCGACCAGGCCGCCGCCGACGCCGCCGTCGCCACGCTGCAGGCCGACCCCTCCGCCTACCCGGCCGTCGCCGCCCAGTACCCGTCGAACACCACCCTCCCGCAGGTGACGCCGCGCGCGGCCGACCAGGTGCCGACCGCGATCGCCGACCAGGTCACCGCGGCCGCCCCGAACAGTGCGTTCACCGTCGCCGTCCCCGAGGTGGGCGGCGTGCTCGTCGTCTTCGTCGGGCAGCCGGTGGCGCCGAGCTTCGAGGAGGCGCGGGGCGACCTGGAGGACGCCGCCGCCTCCGAGGTCGACGACGCCGCGCAGCAGCTGGTCGTCGACGTCCGCGACGACCTCGACATCACCGTCAACCCGCGCTACGGGACGATCGAGGACGGCCAGATCGTCCCGGCCGACGACGGCGTCGTCGACGTCCTCGACGCCGCGGGCGGCACCGGCCCGGCCACCGGTCCGGCGGCTCCCGGAGACTGACCGGGTGCCCGTCGCGCTCGCTGTCACCGTCAGCCCCTCCCTCCCCGGACTGCTCGGTCCCGCCGGCTGGCGGGCGGTGACCGGCGAGCGCGCCGTCGTGGCGCTGCCGGGTGCCGCGGCTGCCGCCGCCGCGCTGCGCGCGGCCGGCTGGGCGGTCGAGGACCTGCCCGACGCCGCCGCGGCGGCGGCCCGCCCCGACGACGTCGTCGCCCTCGTGGCGGGGGAGGACGTCGGCGCCGCCGAGGTGGTCGAGGGAGCGCCCGAGCCGCCCGGCACCCGGCTGCTCGACGTCGTCACCGTGATGGACCGGCTGCGCTCACCCGGCGGCTGCCCGTGGGACGCCGAGCAGACCCACGCCTCGCTGCGCGGTTACCTGCTGGAGGAGGCGCACGAGGCCTACGACGCGATCGTGGACGACGACGCCGCGGCGATGCGCGAGGAGCTCGGCGACGTGCTGCTGCAGGTGGTGTTCCACGCCCGGGTGGCCGCCGAGGCCGGGGCCGACCGCCGGTTCACCGTGGACGAGGTTGCCGGCGACCTGGTCGACAAGCTGGTCCGCCGGCACCCGCACGTGTTCGGGGACGTCGGGAGCGCGGGGCCTCGCCCGGACACAGCGCAGGTCGAGGCCGGCTGGGAGGAGATCAAGAAGGCGGAGAAGCAGCGCCGGTCACCGACCGAGGGCGTCTCCCGCTCCCAGCCGGCCGCGGCGTGGGGCGCGGCGCTCGTGCGCCGGGCCGGCCGGGCGGGGCTGCCCGTCCCCGAGCCGGCCGAGCTGTCCGCCCGCAGCCCGGAGGAGCTGGGGGAGCGGCTGCTGGCCGTGGTGAGCGGCGCTGCCCAGCGCGGGTGGGACGTCGAGGACGCGCTGCGCGAGGCGGTGCGCCGGTACGCGGGCGAGCTGGACGCGGCGGCGGAGGAACGCACCCGGGGATGAGTGCCGGTTTCGACCGGCGGGACGGCGCGTCCGGCGGGATCATCCAGGGGTGGTCACCTCCGGCCGGCCGGGAGCGGGCGTGTCCCGGCACCGCACGTGGATCGCCGTCGCGGTCTTCGTCTGGCTGGTCGGCGGGATCGTCGTGGGTGAGTTCGTCGACGGGCCGTTCGACCCGGTCCGGGTGCTGGTCCACCTCGTGCTCGCCGGCCTGGTGGCCTGGTTCATCGGCTGGCTCTTCCGGGGAGCCGACCGGGACGGGGGCTGACCCGCCCGACCGGGACGGGCGCTGGCCCGCCCCGGTCGGACCCGGTCAGCCGGCGGCCGGCCCGTAGGTCAGGTGCGCCACCCCGTTGCTCAGGCCCTCGGCGCCGCGCAGGGACAGCGGCGTCCGCGGGGCGCCATCGGGGAACAGCCGGATGCCGGTGCCGACGGCCAGCGGGTACACGTACAGGTGCAGCTCGTCGACCAGCCCGTCGGCCAGCAGGGCCCGCACCAGCGTGGCGCTGCCGCTCACGTAGAGGTCGCCGTCCACCTCGCCCTTGAGCGTGCGCAGGCGCTCGGCGTCGTAGCCCCCGACCACCGTGGAGTTGCGCCACACCGACTCGGCGTCGGACAGCGTGGACGAGACGACGTACTTCTGCGTGTCGTTGAAGAAGGGCGCGCCCTCGTCCTCCTCCACGGTCCGGGTCGACCAGGCCGGCGCGAACATCTCGAAGGTGGTGCGGCCCAGCAGGATGCCCGAGGCCGTGCCGGTGAGGGCACCGATCGAGGCGGCGAGGTCCTCGGGGAAGCCGTAGTCCATCGTCCACATGGGGGCGTCGACCACCCCGTCGACGGTGGTGAACTCGTGGACCTTGATCGCGCCCAATGTCTTCTCCTCAGTTGGTCGTCGGCTCTGCGCCGCCGGAACGGTGTCGGAGGAGAGACGATGCCCGACGCCGGTTCTCATCGGTGCGGCGACACAGCGTCAGCGGGCCGTGGCGCCGGGGCAGGGCGGCGGGGGCGTCCACGCGCGGCGGGTGAGCGCTCCCGGGGTGGCTGGCTAGGCTGCCCCCGTGCCCAGCATCGACGCCGTAGGCGCGCGGGAGATCCTCGACTCGCGCGGAAACCCCACCGTGGAGGTCGAGGTCGCCCTCGACGACGGGACGATCACGCGGGCCGCGGTGCCCAGTGGCGCCTCCACCGGCGCGTTCGAGGCGGTGGAGCTGCGCGACGGCGGTGAGCGCTACGGCGGCAAGGGCGTGACCAAGGCCGTCGACGGCGTCCTCGACGTCATCGGCCCGGAGCTGGTCGGCTACGACGCCAGTGAGCAGCGGCTGGTGGACCAGCGGCTGCTCGACCTCGACGGGACGCCGGACAAGTCCCGCCTCGGCGCCAACGCGCTGCTCGGGGTGAGCCTGGCGGTGGCCAAGGCCGCCGCGGAGTCCGCCGGGCTGCCGCTGTTCCGCTACGTCGGCGGGCCGTCGTCGCACCTGCTGCCGGTGCCGATGATGAACATCCTCAACGGTGGCGCCCACGCCGACAGCAACGTCGACGTGCAGGAGTTCATGATCGCCCCCATCGGCGCGGCGACCTTCGCCGAGGCGCTGGCCGTGGGCACCGAGACCTACCACGCCCTGAAGTCGGTGCTGAAGGGTCGCGGGCTGTCCACCGGCCTGGGTGACGAGGGCGGCTTCGCCCCCGACCTGCCCAGCAACCGCGACGCGCTGGACCTCATCGCCGAGGCGGTCGAGAAGGCCGGCTACAGCCTGGGAACCGACGTCGCCCTGGCGCTGGACGTGGCCGCCACCGAGTTCCACGCCGACGGCGGCTACGACTTCGAGGGGCAGACCCGCTCGGCGGAGTACCTCACCGACTACTACCGCGAGCTGGTCGACGCCTACCCGATCGTCTCGATCGAGGACCCGCTGTCCGAGGAGGACTGGGACGGCTGGATCGCGCTGACCGCCGCGCTCGGCGACCGCGTGCAGCTGGTCGGCGACGACCTGTTCGTCACCAACCCGGCGCGGCTGGCCGACGGCATCGCCCGCAAGGCGGGCAACGCGCTGCTGGTGAAGGTCAACCAGATCGGCACGCTCACCGAGACCCTCGACGCGGTCAACCTGGCCCACCGCAGCGGCTACCGCTGCATGATGAGCCACCGCTCCGGCGAGACCGAGGACACCACGATCGCCGACCTCGCCGTCGCCACCGACTGCGGGCAGATCAAGACCGGCGCCCCGGCGCGCAGCGAGCGGGTGGCCAAGTACAACCAGCTGCTGCGCATCGAGGAGGAGCTCGACGACGCGGCCCGGTACGCGGGTGCGGCGGCGTTCCCGCGGCTGACCGCCCGATGAGGTCCGCCCGCCGATGAGCGCCGCGCGCGCCCGCCGGGGCGGGCCCGCGCCCACCGGGCGCCGCTCGACCGGGCGGCCGATCACCCATGCCGCCTCCCGACCGGTCCCGGCCGGCTCCCGCTCCGGCGCGGGCAGCCGGCCGGAGGCGCGGCGACCGGGTCGCCGCACCCCGCGGACCGCGGCGGCGCCGGGCACGCCCCGGCGGCCGCTGTTCACCGGCCGGGCGGTGGTGCTCGGCGGGCTGGTGCTGCTGCTGGCCCTCACCCTCGCCGGGCCGGTCCGCCAGTACCTCGCCGGGCGGGCGGAGCTGACCCGGCTGGCCGCCGAGGGCGTCGAGCTCGACCAGCGCATCGAGGACCTGCAGGACCAGCTCGAGCGCCAGGGCGACCCGGCCTTCATCGCGCGCGAGGCACGGGAGCGGCTGACCTACGTGCTCCCTGGCGACCGCCTCGTCGTCGTGGTGGACGGCGACGCGGTCGAGGGGGACGCCGGCACCGTGCCCGAGCCGGACGACGGCGAACGGCCCTGGTACGACGCGCTGCTGCAGTCGGTCGCGGAGGCCGACGGCGACGAGGAGTCGAGCGAGTGAAGGAACCGGTCACCCCGGCGGAGCGGGAGGTCGTCGCCCGCCAGCTGGGCCGGCCGCCGCGTGCGGTGCACGCCGTGGCCCACCGCTGCCCGTGCGGGCAGCCCGACGTCGTGGAGACCTCCCCGCGGCTGGAGGACGGCACCCCGTTCCCGACGCTGTACTACCTGACCTGCCCGCGGGCCAACGCCGCCGCCAGCCGGCTGGAGTCGGCCGGCCGGATGCGGGAGTGGCAGGACGAGCTGGCCACCGACCCGGAGCTCGCCGCGCGGTACCGCGCCGCCCACGAGGCCTACCTCGCCGAGCGCGACGCCCTGGGCGTGCTGCCCACCCGCAACACCGCCGGCGGCATGCCCGACCGCGTCAAGTGCCTGCACGCGCTGGCCGGCCACGCGCTGGCCGCCGGGCCGGGCGTCAACCCCATCGGCGACCGCGCGGTGGCCGAGATGGGGGAGTGGTGGGCGAACGGGCCCTGCGCGCAGGATCGCGAGGACGACGGCCGAGCGAGCATCGCAGGGAGCGCCAGCGACCGAGGAGCGGAACGAGCCAGGAGTCGAGCCGTGGGCGAGGAGCCGCGGTGACCCGGGTCGCCGCGATCGACTGCGGCACCAACTCCATCCGCCTGCTGGTCGCCGACGTCCCCCCGGAGGGGCCGCACACCGACCTGCTGCGCCGGATGGAGGTGGTCCGCCTCGGCCAGGGCGTCGACGCCACCGGCCGGCTGGCGCCCGAGGCGATCGAGCGCACCCGCGTCGTGCTGGCCGAGTACGCGGCCCAGGCGCGCGAGCTGGGCGCCACGGCGGTGCGGATGGTGGCGACCAGCGCCAGCCGGGACGCCGCCAACCGCGGGGACTTCGAGGCGATGGTCGTCGCCACCCTCGGCCAGCTGCCCGACGTCGTCGCCGGGGACGAGGAGGCGCGGCTGTCGTTCCTGGGGGCCACCGCCTCGCTGGACGCCGCGGTCGCCGCGCACGGCCAGCCCGCGCCGCACCCGCCGTACCTGGTGGTCGACATCGGCGGCGGGTCGACCGAGTTCGTGCTCGGCGACGCCGGCGGGGTGCGCGCGGCCCGCTCGGTCGACGTCGGCTGCGTCCGGCTGACCGAGCGGCACCTGCACGGTGACCCGCCCACCGCGGACGAGATCCAGCGCGCGGAGGCCGACATCCGCGCCGCACTGGCCGACGTCGTGGCCACGGTGCCGGTACACGAGGCGGCCACGCTGGTCGGGCTGGCCGGCTCGGTGACGACGGTCGCGGCGCTGGCGCTGCGCCTGCCCGCCTACGACCCGGTGGCCATCCACGGCTCGCGGATCCCGGTGGCCGGCGTCCGCTCGGTGACCGCCGGCCTGCTCACCGCCACCCGGGAGCGGCGGGCCCGGGAGGCGGTCATGCACCCCGGCCGGGTCGACGTCATCGGCGCCGGCTCACTCATCCTGCGGGTGATCATGGACGCCTTCGCCCTCGACGACGTCGTGGTCAGCGAGCACGACATCCTCGACGGCATCGCCCTGCAGGTGGCCCGCGGCTGAACCGGGCTCAGGTGGTGCCCTGGTTGATCCCCGGGGGCAGCTTGCCGGTCAGCTTCTCGTAGCTGGCCGCGGCGCCGCGGGCGGCCGCGAGGCGCCCGGCGGCGACGGCGAGCCCGGAGACGCCGGCCCAGGCCAGCGCCTCGGGCCAGCTGACCCCCGGCGCCGCGGGGTTCTTGGGCGGTGTCGTCCCGCGCACGCCGAACCAGGCGGCGTCGGTGAGCTTCCGGACGGCGATCCCCGCCGGCACCGCGAAACCCGCCGACAGCAGCTTCCAGCTGAGCGGGGCCTTCTGCTTCTTCTTCCTGGCCACGACGGTGATCATGCCGGGGTCGGCGTCGGCACGCAGGGCGCGGGTGGTTCCCTGACGGGGTGGCGACCGACGCGGCCGGCTTCCCGGTGACCCGAACCCCCGCCGGCGTCGCCCGTTCGGCGCGCAGCACCCGCGACCTCGCCGTCCTCGACGCCCGGGTCTCCGGCTGCCGGGCCTGCCCCCGTCTGGTGGCCTGGCGGGAGGAGGTCGCCCGGGTGAAGCGGGCGTCGTTCCGCGACGAGGACTACTGGGGCCGTCCGGTGCCGGGGCTCGGCCCGGCGGACGCCCGGATCGCCGTCGTCGGGCTGGCGCCGGCCGCGCACGGCGGCAACCGCACCGGCCGGGTGTTCACCGGCGACCGCAGCGGGGACTGGATCTTCGCCGCCCTGTGGCGGGCGGGGCTGGCCAGCCAGCCGACGTCCACGCACGTCGGCGACGGGCTCGAGCTGACCGGCGTCCGGGTGGCCGCGGCCGTGCGCTGCGCGCCGCCGGCGAACGCGCCGACGCCGGAGGAGCGCGACACCTGCTCACCGTGGCTGGCGCGGGAGCTGGCGCTGCTGCCGGAGCTGCGGGTCGTCGTCGTGCTCGGCGGGTTCGGCTGGACGGCGCTGTGGCCGGTGCTGGCCGAGGCCGGCTACCGGCTGCCGCGGCCCCGGCCGGCGTTCGGGCACGGGGTCGAGGTGACCCTCGAGGGGCCGCGCGGCCCGCTCACCCTGCTGGGCAGCTACCACGTCAGCCAGCAGAACACCTTCACCGGCAAGCTCACCGAGCCGATGCTCGACGCGGTGCTCACCCGGGCCACCGAGCTCGCCGAGGCCCTGCCGGGAGAGGTGCCGCGGCCCTAGGCTCCCTCCATGGCGCAGCGTCCGGTCGTCCTGGTCGTGGGTGGCGGTTACGTCGGCCTCTACACCGCCCTGCGGCTGCAGAAGAAGCTCTCCCGCGGGAGGGCGGAGATCGTCGTGGTCGATCCGCAGCCGCACATGACCTACCAGCCGTTCCTCCCCGAGGCGGCGGCCGGCTCGGTGGAGCCGCGGCACGTCGTGGTGCCCCTGCGGCGCACGCTGCCGCGCTGCCGGGTGATCACCGGCGCGGTCACCGGGCTCTGCCACGCCGAGCGGCGGGCCCGGGTCGCGCCGCTGGAGGGCGATCCGTTCGAGCTCTCCTACGACGTGCTCGTCATGGCGGCCGGGTCGGTGGCGCGCACCCTGCCCATCCCGGGGCTGGCCGAGCACGGCATCGGCTTCAAGAACGTCGGCGAGGCCATCTACCTGCGCAACCACGTGCTCGCCCGGCTGGACGCGGCCAGCTCCACCGACGACCCCGAGGTCCGCCGCCGGGCACTGACCTTCACCTTCGTGGGCGGCGGGTACGCGGGTGTGGAGGCGTTCGCCGAGCTGGAGGACATGGCCCGTTACGCCGTCGAGCACTACTACCCGCGGCTGTCGCCGGCGGACATGCGGTGGGTGCTGGTCGAGGCGATGGGGCGGATCCTGCCCGAGGTCGACCTGGACATGGCCGCGTGGACGGTCAAGCAGCTGACCGCGCGCGGCATGGACGTCCGGCTCAACACCCGCCTGGAGTCGGTGACCGACTGCCACGTCCGGCTCAGCGACGGCGACGAGTTCGACAGCGACACCCTCGTGTGGACGGCGGGCACCAAGCCCAACCCGATGCTGGCCGAGACCGACCTGCCGCTGGACGGCCGCGGCCGGGTCGTCTGCGAGCCGACCCTGCAGGTGCACGGGATGCCCGAGGCCTGGTCGGCCGGCGACCTCGCCGCCGTCCCGGACCTCACCAAGGAGGCCCCGGACGCGACGACGGCGCCCAACGCCCAGCACGCCGTCCGGCAGGCCAAGCGGCTGGCCGACAACATCGTCGCCGTCCTGAACGGCCAGCAGCCGCAGCCCTACCGGCACTCCTACGCCGGCTCGGTGGCCAGCCTCGGCCTGCACAAGGGCGTGGCCCAGGTCTACGGGGTGAAGCTCAAGGGCTGGCCGGCCTGGTTCATGCACCGCACCTACCACGTGAGCCGGGTGCCCACCTTCAACCGGAAGGCCCGTGTGGTGGCCGACTGGACCCTCGCCGCGGTGTTCCGCCGCGAGGTCATCTCCCTCGGTCAGCTGCAGGACCCGCGGCGGGAGTTCGTCGCCGCCGCCAGCACCGGACGGGCCGGCTCGCTGCCGCCGCCGTCGGCGGCCGACCGCGCGCAGTCCCGCCCGGCCCAGGCGTCCTGAGGTCGGTGCCGGTCGGGCTACCGTGCGCTGCGGGCCCCCGTAGCCCAATCGGCAGAGGCAGGCCCCTTAAAAGGGTCCGAGTGTCGGTTCGAACCCGACCGGGGGCACAGCGTGACGACGTGCGCCGCGCGAGTTCCGGAACGCGGGCCCGTCGCCGGTGGCGTCCGGACGGCGGTTGACGCCTGCCGGACACCGGGTCCACGTTCGCGCTGCCCTGAGCTCATCGGGGCCGATGTCGAGCCGAGAGCGAGGCCAGGTCATGGCCCGATCGCGCCCCTCCGACGTCCTCCGTGGTCGGGGGAGGCCCTGAGATGCGCCGGGCAGCGACCCTCGCGGCGGCACTCGCCGCGACCGTGCTGGCGACCTCCCCGGCCACCGCCGCGGACGACGGCGGCGCCGGGCTCGTCAGCGGCGTCGAGGGGACCAAGGCCGCCCTCGTCCGCATCGAGACGTCGGTGATCGCGGAGATCGTGCACATCAACCACTCGACCGGCGAGGTCGACCTGGTACGCGGCCGCTACACCGTCCCGCTGGGTACCGGGACCGGCGTCTTCACCTCCGCGGACGGCGTCATCGTGACCGCCGGTCGCACCGTGGAGGTCGATCCGGACGTGGTGTCCGTGTCGGCGGCCAACCAGCTGTTCACCGACCAGCTGGGCCTCACGCTCGTCGGCAACGACGGGGACACGGCGCGGCGCGCGACCGCCACCGACCAGTTCTGGAACGCCCACCTGCAGCACTGCTACGACCGCGTCGAGCACTGCGTCCAGTTCACCGTCACCGAGTACACCGTCATCCCGCACACCGGCACCCCGACCCGCGCCCAGGCCGACCTGATCGGTCAGCCCGACGGGCCGGGCGGCGTCGCCGTCCTGCGCATCAGCGGCGGTGGCGGGACGCCGACCGCGGAGCTCGCCGCCGACGACGAGAGCGCACCGGCCGACGCCCTGCTCGCCGGGTTCGACCAGCCGCCGGCGCCGGACCAGTCGGCCGCCACCATGCCGGTGCGGGCCGAGGAGGGCACCGACCGGCTGACCGCGGAGGGCGACCTCGCCGCGGCGCTCGCGGCCGGGATGGGCGGCGGCCCGGTCACCGACCCGGACACCGGCCGGCTGGTCGGCCTGGCCACGACCGCGGACGACGGGACGCCGACCCTCGTCCCGGCCGCCGCCGTCCGGACCGCTCTGGACGCCGCCGCGGCACCACCGAGCGCGTCGGCCTTCGACGCCGTGTTCCGCCGCGGGGTCGACCACCTCGCCGGCGGGGCGTCCGGTGGTGCGGCGACCAGCGCGTTCGAGGAGTCACTGACCTACTACGACTCCGCCCTGGCCGCCCAGCACCTGCAGACCGCCCGGGCGCAGGCACCCGGGGAGGGCGGCACCGACGCCAGCGGCGACGACGAGGGGCTGCTCGCCGGCACCACCGGGTGGCTGGTCCTCCTGGGCGCGCTGGTGGTCGCCGCCGTCCTCGCCGCCCTCCTGGTCCGCCGCGGCCGGACCCGGCGGCCCGCCGCGCGGCGTCGCGGAGGCGGGGCCGGGCGACCGGCCCGCACCGGCCGGGACGAACCGGCGCTGCCCGCCACGGCGGCCGCGATGCCCGCCACGACGGCCGGCGGTCAGGTGGCGCCCACCACGGCGGCCGCCACTCCGCGCAGCGGGCGGGGCGCGGGGTCCGACGGGGGGAGCCGGTCACCAGCCGCGGACGCCACGACCGCGGTGCCGCGCGCCACGCCGCCACGGATCGCGCCGGTGGCCGTGCCGCCGCCGGCCCGCGCCGGCAGTGAACCACCGCAGGCGGCCGCGGGCGCGGGCGCCGCCAGGGCCCGGGCGGCCGCGCCGGCGGTCGTGGACGCACCGGGCTTCTGCTCCGACTGCGGGAAGGGACTGCGCGCCGGAGCCCGGTTCTGCGGTGCGTGCGGTGCCCGGGTCGGATGAGATGGCTCTGCCGGAGTCCCTGCTGGAACCCGGCGGGCACTTCGGGAGCTACCTGATCGAGTCGATCGTCGGCCGGGGCGGGATGGGCGTGGTCTACCGGGCCCGCGACACCCGGCTCGACCGGCCGGTGGCGCTCAAGCTGCTGGCGCCCGAGCTCACCGTCAACAGCAACTTCCGCAGCCGGTTCGTCCGGGAGTCACGGCTGGCCGCCGCCGTCGACCACCCCAACATCATCCCGATCTACGAGGCCGGGGACGCCGGGGGCCGGCTGTACCTGGCGATGCGGTTCGTCCGCGGGGTCGACCTGCGCACCGAGCTGGACCGGCGTGGCCCCCTCCCGCTGGACGAGGCGCTGGACGTGCTCGGCCAGACGGCGGCGGCCCTCGACGCCGCCCATGAGGCAGGCCTGGTCCACCGCGACGTGAAGCCGGCCAACATCCTGCTGGCCGAGGCGCCGCCCGGAGGCCACCGGCACGTCTACCTGACCGACTTCGGGCTCACCAAGCGCTCCGCGTCGGAGTCCGGGCTCACCGCCACCGGCCACTTCCTCGGCACGCTGGACTACGTCCCCCCGGAGCAGATCCGGGGAGAGCAGGTGGACGCGCGCGCCGACGTGTACGCCCTCGCCTGCGTCGCCTACGCCGTGCTGGTCGGTCACCCGCCGTTCGACCACGAGGACGAGGCCGCGGTGCTGTGGGCGCACATGTCGACCGAGCCCCCGCCGCCCAGCGCGGAGCGGCCGGACCTCCCGGCCTCGGTCGACCGTGCGCTGGCGGCCGGGCTGGCGAAGGACCGGGACGACCGGCCGGCCACCTGCGGTGAGCTCATGGCCCTCCTGGAGGCCGCCCCGGAGGAGCGGCCGGTGCGGGAGCGGTCCCGTCCGCCGCTGCCGCCGGAGGACCGCGACGGGTCCCGGTGGCCGAGGCGGTCGGTGCTCCTGACGGTGGCCGCGGCGCTGGTGCTCGCCGTGGCCGCCGTGGCCGTCGTCCTGCTGCGCGGCGAGCGGGCGTGGACGACGTTCACCGACCCCGGCGTGCCCTACTCCCTCGACGTCCCCGGGGACTGGGTCGCCCGCACCGACGGCGCCGGGGACAGCACCGTCACGGTCCTCTCGCCGGCGGACCTGTCCGGGCTGTTCGCCGACGACCCCGCCGCGATGGAGGCCGCCGCGGCCGGTGCCGCGGACGACCCGGGGTCGGTCGTCGGGCTGGCCGTCTACCACCGCCCCCGGCTGGGCGGTGGGTCGGCGGCGGTGGTGCTGGAGTCCGCCCGCGCCCTGCTGCCGGGGCAGCAGGCCACGCTGACCCCGCGCGGGACGACGGAGGCCGGCGACCTCGGCGGGCAGCTCATGACCGGCCAGTTCGGGCTCACCGAGGACGCAGCGCTGCAGGTGCGCGTGCTGGTGGTCGACTCCACGCCCCAGCAGTTGCTGGTCTTCTTCGCGCCGCCGTCGGAGTTCGCCGCGCAGTCGGCGACCTTCGACCGGGTGCTCCGATCGCTGCGCAGCACCGGCTGACCCGGAGGCAGGCATGACGCGGACCCCCCACCGACCGACGCAGGACGTCCTGGAGGTCGCGGGCGCGGGCGGGGTGTGGACGTTCCCCCGGTCGCAGCCGGTGGTCGTCGGCCGGGACCCGCGATGCGACGTCCACGTGACCGACGAGCGGGTCAGCGGCATGCACCTGGCCCTGCGCTACGACGCCGACGGCTGGGCGCTGCGCGACCTCGGCAGCCGCAACGGCACGTGGGTCGACGGCGTTCCGCAGCAGCGGGCGCGGGTCGGCCCCGGGCGCGAGGTGAGCGTCCGGGTCGGCGGCGCGGACGGCACCGAGCTGCGGCTGCGTTGCGTGCCGCCCGGCGCGCCCGGCCGTGCGGACGACGGCGCCGGTCGGCGGGTCCTGGTCATCGGTCGCGACCCCGGTTGCGACGTCGTCGTCGCGGACGACCCCGTCCTGTCCCGGCGGCACGCGGCCGTGGACGTCCCGGAGGACGGCACCACCGCCGTCCTCCGGGACCTCGGCAGCTTCAACGGCACCTACCTCAACGGCCGCCGGATCCACGGGGCCGAGCCGGTGCGGCCGGGGGACCGGATCGGCGCCGGCGGGAGCACGTTCGGCTGGGACGGGCGCACCGTCACCCTGCCGGCATCGCGGCGTCCGGCCCTCGACGCCCGGCACCTGACCGTCACGACCCCGCGCGGCACCCGCCTGATGGACGACCTGAGCCTCACGGTGCGGGCGGGGGAGCTGGTGGCGGTCATCGGGCCGTCGGGAGCGGGGAAGTCCACCCTGCTGGGGGCGCTGACGGGGCTGCGTCCCGCCGGTGCCGGCCGGGTGACGTGGGACGGCCGAGACCTCTACGACGAGTACGAGCAGCTGCGGTTCCTGATCGGGCTGGTGCCGCAGGAGGACATCCTGCACCGCCAGCTCACCGTGCGGCGGGCCCTCGACTTCGCCGCCCGCCTGCGACTGCCGCCCGACACCACCGCCGACGAGCGGGCGCAGCGGGTCGGGGAGGTGCTCGAGGAGGTCCGGCTCACCGCGCAGGTCGACCAGCGGATCGACTCGCTGTCCGGCGGGCAGCGCAAGCGGACGTCGATCGCCCTCGAGTTGCTGACCGCGCCGCAGATGCTCTTCCTCGACGAGCCGACCTCCGGCCTGGACCCCGGTCTGGACCGGCAGGTGATGGACGGCCTGCGCGCCCTGGCCGACGCCGGTCGGGTCGTGCTGGTCGTCACGCACAGCGTGCTGGCCCTCGACCGGTGCGACCGGGTCCTGTTGCTCGCGCCCGGCGGCCGGGTGGCGTTCTTCGGGCCCCCCGACCGGCTGCTGCCGTTCTTCGGCGTCCGGGACCACCCGTCGGTCTTCGCCGCCCTCGAGGATCCCGGCTGGGTGGAGCGGTTCGCCGAGTCGACGCTCAAGCACCGCTACGTCGAGCCGACCACCGAAGGCGTGACGCCGTGCCCCGCCGGCACCGCACCGGTGCCGCCGCGGCCAGCACCGCTGCGGCAGCTGGCCACCCTGGTCCGCCGCAACCTGGCGGTCGTGGCCGCGGACCGGTTGTTCCTGGCCTTGCTCGTGGGCATGCCCGTCGTCCTCGCGGTCATGGCGCACGCCTTCCCGGGGGAGGGTGGCCTGTCGATGTCGGCGGCCGGTGGGGACCCGGCGGAGGCACAGCAGCGGATCATCGTGCTGGTCGTCGGTGCCGCCTTGATGGGCTCGGCCCTGGCGGTGCGGGAGCTGGTGGGGGAGCGGCCCATCTACCGCCGCGAGCACGCCGTGGGGCTGTCCCCGACGGTCTACCTGACGGCCAAGGTGCTGGTCGTGGGCGGCTGCGTGACCCTCCAGTCGGTCGCGTTCTGCCTGCTCGCGCTGCTGGGCCTGCCGGGACCGGACGACGGGCTCCTCTTGCCGTGGCCGCGGCTGGAGGTGGCCGCCGCGGTCGCCGCGGTGGGCGTCACCATGACGATCGCCTCGCTGGCGGTGTCGGCGTTCGCGCGGTCGGCCGACCAGACGATGCCGGCGCTGGTGGCGCTGGTCATGGGGCAGCTGGTGTTCTGCGGGGGGCTGTTCCCGCTGGCCGGGCGGACCGGCCTGGAGCAGTTCTCGCTGGTGCTGCCCGCCCGGGCGGGCTACGCGGCGATGGCGGCGACGGTGGGCCTGCAGCCACTCGACGGGCCGCAGCCGGACCGCCTGTTCCGGCCGACCGCCGGTCAGTGGGGGCTGGACATGGGCCTGCTGGCCGCGCAGTCAGCGGTGTTCCTGGCCCTGGCCGCCTGGGGGCTGTCCTGGACCATCCGGCACACCGGCGACGGGCGGTGAGGCCCGCGCTCAGAGGTCGCGATCCCGGACGACTCCGCTCTGCAGTGCCCGCTGGACCAGCCGCAGCCGCTTCTGGTTGTGGGGGAGGTCCTCGACGCCGAACTTGGCGAACAACGTCCGCAGGTGGGTCTTCACGGCGTCCGCGCTGAGGAACAGCTCCGCGGCGATCTGCTGGTTGGTCGCCGGCACGGCGTAGGCGCTGCCGTGCTTGAACGGCCGGCACAGCGCCAGCAGCACCCGGCGCTGGGTCTCCGACAGCGAGGCCGGGGTGGGCAGGACGGCGGCCGCCCGCGTCGACTCGTCACGACGCGGCTCGTACTCCCGGTACTGCAGCAAGGAACCGCCGACCCGGATGCCGTCCCCGGCCCGCAACGTGCACCGCCCGGTCAGCCGTTCGCCGTTGACGTAGGTGCCGTTCCGCGAGAGGCCGTCGTCGGTGATCGTCCAGCGCCCGGCGATCTGCTCCACCGTGGCGTGCAGGCGGGACACCTCGGCGTCCCACGGCAGGGCGAGGTCGTTCTCGGGCGCCCGGCCCACCGTCAGCCGCCGCGCCTCGCCGGTCAGGAGCAGTTCCCGCGTGCGGCCGTCGGCGTCGGTGTACCGCAGCAGCGGGCAGGCCCCGGGCCCCTCGTGCACCGGCACATCGTGCGGTGAGCCGTGCGGCAGGACAAGGGCACGCGGGCCGGCCGGAGGACGCCGGTGTCCTCTGGCCGGCAGGTGGGGTCACAGGGAGCACGCGGTGTCCTGCGAGTTGCCGAAGGCGCCTTCGGTCCAGTACTCGCTGAGCCACTCGCCGACGACCAGCCAGCCGCCGGAGGCGTCCTGCCAGATGTACTCGACGTAGACCGCGTACCGCCCCGCCGGGAAGGCGGCCTGGTAGGTGGCGAAGCCGGAGGTCTGGTCGCCCACGACCAGGGGGTCGAGCAGCAGGTCGCTGGCCAGTTCCCGCCCGGTCGTGAGGTCCCGGACGTGGATCCGGCCGATGGCGCCCGGGACCGGGGACGCCTGCACCCGGACGTCGTGGAGGATCGGGTCGCAGATGGCCAGGGAGTGGACCTGGGTGCCGTGGGGCGTGAGCACGTCCGCACTGGCCGGGGTGGCCGCGCCCAGGAGCCCGGCGGTGACGGCAGCGGCCGCCGCCGCGCGGGCCAGCAGGCGGGGGCGACGACGCCGCCGGGCGGTGCGGGTGGTCGTCGCGTCGTCCGTCGTGGTGCGGGGGGCGGAGGGGGTGCGGTGGAGGCTCATCGGGTTCTCCTCGGGTCCGGGCGGTCGTTCGATCCGCTGCGACCAGCGTCGGGGCCGTCGACGCGCCCCACGAGCACCCCTGGGGGTGGGATCCGCCCACCCTGCGGTGCCGGTCGGGCACCCTTGCGGTCCCGGGTCCCGGTGCCGGCGACGGGCGGGGAGGCCCGTCCTCCACCCCGTCCGGGTGCCCTGCCGGGGATCAGGAACGCAACGCGCCCTCCAGGCGTTGACCTGCTCGAGTGGGTGCAGCACCGTTGGGCCCACGAACCGCCAGGTCACCTCGAGGAGATGACGATGCCCAGCCACAACCCGGTCTTCGGACGGGGCTTCGCGAACGCGGGCGCCGGCAACGGCCAGCAGTCCGCCCAGTGGGGTGCCCCCCAGTACGGCGCGCCGCAGTACGGTGCCCCGACGCAGGACCCGTACGCCGCCCCGGCGCCGTACGCCCGCTCGCCGTACGCGCCGACGACGACCCGCTACATGACGATGGACGACGTCGTCCAGAAGACGGGTCTGTCCTTCCTGGTGACCGTCCTGGCCGCCGCCGCAGTCTGGGCGATGCCCGGGCAGGCCGCGTGGGGTCTGGCGCTGCCGGCCGTCCTGGTCGCGTTCGTCCTCGGCCTGGTGATCTCGTTCAAGCAGATCGCCAACCCGGCCGCCACGCTGGCCTACGGCGCGCTCTACGGTGTCGCGCTCGGCGCCATCAGCGAGGCGTTCAACACGATCTACCCGGGCATCGTCGTCCAGGCGCTGATCGGCACCTTCGGTGTCTTCGCCGGCATGCTCGTCGTCTACAAGACCGGCGCCATCCGGGTCACCCCGAAGCTGACCCGCTGGATCGTCGGCGCGATGTTCGGTGTGCTGGCGCTGGTGCTGGTCAACCTGATCGCCGGTTTCTTCACCCCCGGCGGACTGGGCCTGCGCGACGGCGGCCCGCTCGCCATCCTGTTCAGCGTCGTCGTGATCGGTGTCGCAGCGTTCACGCTGCTGCTGGACTTCGACACGGCTGACGAGGCGATCCGCCGCGGCGCCCCGGCGAAGTTCGCCTGGTTCATCGCCTTCGGTCTGCTCGTGACCGTCGTCTGGCTGTACCTGGAGATCCTGCGGCTGCTGTCCTACCTCCAGGACAACTGAGCACGGGCCCCGCTCCGGCGGGGCCAGCACGAGGCAGTGGCCCGGTCCCCGTGAGGGGGCCGGGCCACTGGCCGTTGGTGGGGCCGTCGCCCCCGCCGCGATCATGGCGCCGTGACCACCCCGGGAGCCCGTCGGGGGTCACGGCGCCATGATCGTCGGGTCGGCCGGTCAGGAGAGCCGCTCCAGCACCATCGCCATGCCCATGCCACCACCGACGCACATGGTCTCCAGGCCGAAGGTCTTGTCCTCGGTCCGCAGGCCGTTGATCAGCGTGCCGGTGATGCGGGCGCCGGTCATGCCGAACGGGTGGCCGACGGCGATCGCCCCGCCGTGCACGTTGAGCCGGTCGATGTCGATGCCCAGGTCGCGGTAGCTCGGGATGACCTGCGCGGCGAACGCCTCGTTGATCTCGACCAGGTCGATGTCGCCGATGCTCATGCCGGCCCGCTGCAGCGCCAGCTTGGAGGCGTCGACCGGCCCGTAGCCCATGATCTCCGGCGACAGGCCGGTGACGGCGGTCGACACGATGCGGGCCAGCGGGGTCAGGCCCAGGTCACGGGCCTTGGTGTCGCTCATGACCACGACCGCGGCCGCGCCGTCGTTGAGCGGGCACGCGTTGCCGGCGGTGACCCGGCCGTCGGGGCGGAACACCGGCTTGAGGGCGGAGATGCCCTCCAGCGTGGTGCCCGGCCGCGGGCCGTCGTCGGTGCTGACGACGGTGCCGTCCGGCGTCGTGACCGGGGTGATCTCCCGCTGCCAGAAGCCGCTCGCGATCGCCTGCTCGGCCAGGTTCTGGCTGCGGACGGCGAACTCGTCCATCTCCTGCCGGGAGACGTCCTTGAGCAGCGCCAGGTTCTCGGCGGTCTGGCCCATCGCGATGTAGATGTCGGGGATCTCGCCGTTCTCCCGGGGGTCGGTCCAGGAGTCGGCGCCGCTCTCGGCGATCTTGGCGACCCGCGCCTCGGCGTCTGTGAACACCGGGTTCTTGGTGTCCGGGTGCGAGTCGCTGCTGCCCTTGGCGAAGCGCGACACCATCTCCACGCCGGCGGAGATGAAGACGTCCCCCTCGCCGGCCTTGATCGCGTGCATCGCCATCCGGGTGGTCTGCAGCGACGACGAGCAGTAGCGGGTGACGGTGGTGCCCGGCAGGTGGTCCATGCCGAGCAGCACGCTCACCACGCGGCCCATGTTGTAGCCCTGCTCGCCGCCGGGCAGGCCGCAGCCGAGGATGAGGTCGTCGATGTCGGTCGCGTCGAGCGCGGGCACCTGGTCCAGCGCCGCGCGCACGATGGTGGCGGTGAGGTCGTCGGGGCGCAGGTCCTTGAGCGAGCCCTTGAACGCGCGGCCGATGGGGGAGCGGGCGGTCGCGACGATGACGGCTTCGGGCATGGGTCCTCCACGATGAGGCGGATCCGACGGTGACGCCGGACGTCGGGTCGGCCCCGAACCTACTCCCCGGTAACGGCCGCTGGGGGCCGCGTCAGCCGACGGTCGCCTGCTCGGCGCGCTCGGCCTGCTCGGCCGTCGGGATCTCCGGCGGGCGGCGCCGGCGCAGCCGTGCCCAGGGCCCGCGCGGACCGGTCTCGGAGCCGCGGACCTCGGTGGCCTGGACCTCGGTGCCGGTCCGGCCGGCGGCGTGCGCGGCGGCACGGGCGACCGGGCGGACGGTGTCGCGGCGCAGGTTGCGCAGCCCGCGGTCGGCGGTGGCCGGCCAGACGCCGAGGGCGTCGGCCACCGAGGGCAGCAGGACGGCGGCCGCCGCGGCGTACCCGGCGGCGCTCGGGTGGAACTCGTCGACGCTGAACAGGCCGCGGTCCTTGGCGAACGTCGGGCCCAGCACCGACCCGAGCGACACGGTGCGACCGCCGGCCTCGACCACGGCGATGGTCTGCGCGGCGGCCAGCTGCCGGCTCCAGCGGCGGGCCAGCAGGCGCAGCGGCTGCGCGATGGGGCGGATGGTGCCGAGGTCGGGACAGGTGCCGACGACGACCTCCGCGCCGCCCTCGACCAGCCGGTGGACGGCGTCGCGCAGGTGGCGGACCGAGACCGACGGCCGGGTGCGGCTGGTCACGTCGTTGGCACCGATCATGATCATCACGACGTCGGGGTGCTCGACCAGCGCCTTGTCGACCTGCTCCTCGAGCTCCCACGACTCCGCGCCGGAGACCGCGAGCCGCACCAGCCGCACCGGCCGCTCGGCCAGCTCGGCAAGGGCGGCGGCGAGCAGGACGCCGGGGGTCTCCGCGGAACGCTCCACGCCGAGCCCCACGGCGCTGGAGTCGCCCAGGACGGCCAGCACGATCGGCTTGCCCCGGCCCCGGCCATAGATGCCGTTGCCCGACGGCGGGTCGCCCTTCGACGTCCGCGACTCCACGCGACGCCGGGCGGACCGGGCCTGCGCGCGGAGGAGGGCCACCATCGCCGCCCCGGCCAGACCCACCCCGCCGCTGCCGTAGGCGGCGCCGGTGGCCAGCCGCCATGCCGTGCTCGCTCGAGTCACCGCCGTCCGACCTCCCCAGCTGCGTGGATCTCTGTCCCGCAGGTTAACCGCCGCCTACGGTCGCCCCGTGACAGATTCCCCCGCAGGGGTCACCGCGGGACCAACGGACGGTGAACGCAGTCAGGTGATCGTCGACGTGCTGGTCGATGCCTTCTCCGAGCTGATGACCGCCGACGCCGACGCGTTCCGCACCAAGTTCCGCAAGATGGCCGCCGACCCGTTCGCCTTCTACCGGGGCAGCGCCTGTCTCTTCTACGCCGACATGGCGCAGTTGGAGGACCGCTGGAGCGACGAGCGCACCGGCCGGGTGTGGATCCAGGGCGACCTGCACGCGGAGAACTTCGGCACCTACATGGACGGCGGCGGGCGCATCGTCTTCGACGTCAACGACTTCGACGAGGCCTACCTGGGCCACGTCAGCTGGGACCTGCGCCGGTTCGCCGCCAGCTTCGCCCTGCTGGCCTGGCGCAAGGCGCTCGGCGACGACGTCATCGCCGACCTGCTGCGCGGCTACCTCGGCGCCTACCTCGACCAGGTGGCGGCCTTCACCCGGCTCGACGACGACAAGTCCTTCGCGCTGGTGCGGGAGAACACCGAGGGCGCGGTGCACGACGTGATCATGCAGACCAGCGCGCGCAGCCGGCTGGCGCTGCTGGACCGGATGACCGTCGTCGAGCGCTACGAGCGGCGGTTCGCCGAGGGGCCGCGCAACCGCCGGCTGGACGGCGACGAGCGGGAACGGGTGCTGGCCGCGCTGGAGCGCTACCGCGGGACCGTCTTCCCCCCGCGCCGCCGCCGCGACGTCGCCTTCGACGTGAAGGACGTGATCGCCACCGGCGGGTTCGGCATCGGCAGCGCCGGGCTGCCGGCCTACAACGTGCTGATCGAGGGCTACGACCAGGCGCTGGAGAACGACGTCGTCCTCTCGCTCAAGCAGGGCAACGTCCCGGCGCCCAGCCGGATCGTGCGCGACCCGGGGATCCGCGGCTTCTTCGAGCACGAGGGGCATCGGACGGCGATCTCGCAGCGGGCACTGCAGGCCAACGCCTCGCAGTTCCTCGGACACACCGAGATCGACGGCGTCGGGTTCGTCGTCCAGGAGCTCTCGCCCTACGAGGTGGACCTGGACTGGGACGACCTCACCGAGCCCGAGGAGATCGCCCCGGTGATGGCCCAGCTGGGCCGGGCCACGGCGAAGATGCACTGCGTCGGGGACGCCGACAGCGACCACACGCTGGTGCCGTTCCAGACCGAGGACGCGATCACCGCCCTGGTCGGCGACCGTCGGGAGGAGTTCATCGCGGACCTCGTCGACTTCGCGCACTCCTACGCCCGGGCCACCCAGCGCGACCACCGGCTGTTCGTCGACGCCTTCCGTGCCGGGGCGATCCCGGGGATCAGCTCGAGCGGGGCGCAACCGGTACGCCGTTGACCCGTCCGGGCAGGTAGCCGGCGAGGTCGGCCGCCCGCCAGCGGTGCCCACTGCCGGGCACCACCGCACGCTCGGCGGTGGCCAGCGCGCCGACGATGGGGGCGGCGGCGTCGGCCGTGAACGGGACGGTCACGTACTCGGTCGTGCCGGTGCAGACCCCCCGCCGGCCGCGGAACTCAGCGCCCGGCCGGCTCCCGCAGCATCCCCAGGTGCGGCCCGATGCCGGGCTTGTCGTAGGGGCCGGCGACCACCGTGAAGCCGTGGCGCTCGTAGAAGCCCGCGGCCGTGGTCCGCGCGTCGCACCACAGCAGGTCCCCGCCCCGCTCGGCCACCAGGGCGAGCGAGGCCTCGACCAGCGCCCGGCCGACGCCTGCCCCGCGCACCGCCGGATCGGTCGCCATGCCCCGCAGCTGCCACGGGGCACCGGCGTGCGGCCGCCACGGGCAGGGCGCCGGCCCCAGCCGGGCCACGCCCACCACCCGGCCGTCGGCGTCGCGGGCGGCCAGGTGGACCGTCGCCGGGTCGTCGTCCCCCGGCATGCCGGCCGGGCCGCCGCCGCGCAGGACGGCGCTGCGCAGCGGCAGGACGACGTCGACGCCGACCTGCTCGATCGCCACGCCGCTCGGCTCGGTGGTCGGCGCACTCGGTTCGGCGGTCACCGGCGCAGTCTGCCGGTGGCCGGCGGCCCCTCTGCAGGGTCCCGACGCGGGCTTGCGAGTGGTGGGGGCAGAGGGGTCCTCCTTCAGCGTGCCCGACGGCCCCGGCGGGTGCGCAGGTAGTCGGCGACGACGTACTCGCCGAGCCGCTCGCTGTCGGGGGTGAACACCCGCCCGCCGGCCCGCTGGGTGATGTCGTGGACGAAGTGCACCAGCCCCGGCTCGGGGTCGAGGGCGAACACGTTCATCGTCGCGCCGGACCGCGCCACCCGCTCCACCTCGGCGACGGTGCGGGCGATCGTCTCGGGCATCGGCGGCCAGCAGAAGAACGGCGTGCCGTCGTCCTCCAGGTGGGCGGTGGGCTCCCCGTCGGTGACCACCAGGACCACCGGCTCGGCGTCCCGGTGCCGGGCGAGGAACCTCCGGGCCAGCATCAGCCCGTGCTGCAGGTTGGTGCCCTGCAGCGTGTCCACCGACAGCTCCGCGAGGGTCTCCGGCCGCAGCACCTGCGCGGTGGAGGAGAACCCGATGATCTGGATCGCGTCCTGCGGGAAGCGGGTCGTGACCAGCGAGTGCAGCGCCATCGCCGTCGACTTGGCCGCGCCCCACGTGCCGCGCAGCGCCATCGAGTAGGAGAGGTCGACCAGCAGGGCCACCGCCGCGCCGGTGCGCCGCTCGGTCTCGACGACCTCGAAGTCCTCGACGGCGATGCGGACGGCGCGCCGGCCCTCGACGTGCGGCTCGTGCGCGGTGCGCAGGACGGCGTTCTTCACCGTCCGGACGACGTCCAGCGGCTGTTCGTCGCCGAACCGCCACTCCCGTGAGCTGCCGGTGAGCTCCCCGGCCGAGCCCGCGTCGGTGACGTCGTGCTCGCCCCGGCCGGTGGCGTCGAGCTTGGCGAACACCCGCCGCAGCGCGGTCGCCCCCAGCCGGCGGACCGCCTTGGGGGAGAGCTCGAGCTTGCCGTCGGAGCGGTTGAGGTAGCCCTGCCGCTCCAGCTCGCGCTCCATCTGGCGCAGGGCGGCGAGGTCGTCGACGGCCGGCCGGCCCAGCGCCCGCTCCAGCAGCTCCTCGTCGACGTCGGACAGCGAGGCACCGGCGTAGCCCTGGGAGAGCTGGTTGGACAGCGACTCCAGGTCGGCGAGCTCGGCCACGGCGCTGGTCGCGTCGCCGAGGCCCAGGGACTGCTCGCCGTCGGGCACCTGGCCGCGCTGGCCCCACGGCAGGTCGGGGCGCGCCTGGCGCAGGGCGTCCTGCAGGTGCGCCATCTCGCTGGCCAGGCCCATGTCGGCCATCGTCTGGGCCATGAGGTCGGCCAGCTCGGCCCGCTGCTCCGGCGAGAGACCGGCCATCATCCGCTCCTGCGCGGCGGCCCGGCGGGCGAGGGAGTCGATGAGCTCCTCGACCGACTGCGGGTCGTCCGGGAAGAACTGGCCGTGCTTCTGCATGAACTGCTCGAACCGCTCGTCGGTGTCCTCGCCGCGGTTGTGCGCGTCGATGAGCTGCGAGAGGTCGGCGACCATGTCCTTGACCGCCTGCATGTCCTGCTCGGTGGCGTTCTCCAGCGCCTGCTTCATCGAGGCGAAGGAGCTGTCGAGCACCTCCCGGCGCAGCAGGTCCTGGATCTGCTCGTAGGCCTGGCGCGCCTCGTCCGACCGCCACGCGTAGTCCTTGAGCGCCCGGACCGCGCCGGCGGTGTCCTCCGGGAGGGCGTCGAGCTCGGACTCGGCCAGCCGCGCCGCGTCGTCCGGGTCCGGGAACAGCTCCCGCCGCTCGGCCTCGACGGCCCGGTCCAGCAGCTCGCGGACCTCCTGGAGCGTGCCGTCCATCCGCCCGGCGGTGCGGGCCTGGCGCAGCCGCTCGCGCACCGACCGGCGCAGCTCGTCGAGACCGCGGCGGCCGTCCATGCCGCGCCGCAGCAGCTCGCGCAGCGCCTCGCGCACCCCGCTGCCGCCGAGCACGGAGTCGCCGATCTCGTCGACGGCGCTGCCGAGGTCGTAGGGCGGGGCCAGCGGGTCGGGCCCGCCCCGCCAGCGCCCGTACCGGTAGCCCTTCCCGGGCCGCCTCACCATGTCAGGCCCCGTACACCGTGCGGGTGCCGTCGGTGTCCTTGGCCAGCCGGCGGGTGAGGTACAGCCCCTCGAGGGCGAACTCCACCGCGGCGGCGGCCTGCTCGGCCGACTGCTCGCCCTCCGGCACGCCGAGCCGGCCCAGCAGCTCGGCGAGCTTGGGGATGGTGCCGAGCTGGCCCAGCAGCGCCGCGGCCGGCACCAGCTCGCCGGACTCGACGGTCTCCCCGCCGGTGAAGTGCTCCTGCAGGCCGGTCAGGTCCAGGCCGGCGCAGCGGGCGCGGAAGGTCTGCGCGGTCGCCTGGCGCAGCAGGTGCTCGAGGATCTCCAGCTCCCGCTCGTCGTCCGGGTCGGCCCCGGAGTCGGCGAACTCGACCTTGCCGCGGCTGGCCGGGACGACGCTGGGCAGGTCGACCACCCGGGCCACCGGCCGCGTCTCCCCGGCCACCGCGGCGCGGCGGACGGCGGAGGCGGCGACGGTCTCCAGGCCCGCGATCGCGAACCGGGCGCTGACCCCGGAGCGCTGGTCGACGTGGCTGGACTCGCGGACCAGCCGGGTGAACCGGGCGATGATCTCGGCCAGGTGCTCGGGGACGACCGGGGTGTCGAAGTGCCCGTCGCCGGCCACCGCACCCAGCCAGCTGGTGTGCGCCTCCTGGTGCAGCAGCCGGATCTCGTCGGCGAGCTCGATCGGGTAGTGGGTGCGGACCTCGGCGCCGAAGCGGTCCTTGAGCGGGGTGATGATCCGCCCGCGGTTGGTGTAGTCCTCGGGGTTGGCGCTGGCCACCAGCAGGAGGTCCAGCGGCAGCCGCACCCGGTAGCCGCGGATCTGGATGTCGCGCTCCTCCAGCACGTTGAGGAGCGCGACCTGGATGCGCTCGGCGAGGTCGGGCAGCTCGTTGACGCTGAAGATGCCGCGGTTGGTGCGCGGCACCAGGCCGTAGTGCACCGTCTCCGGGTCGCCGAGGGTGCGGCCCTCGGCGACCTTGATCGGGTCGACGTCGCCGATCAGGTCGCCGACGCTGGTGTCGGGCGTGGCCAGCTTCTCGCCGAAGCGCTCGCCGCGGTGCAGCCAGCCGACGGGCGTGGCGTCGCCGTGCTCGGCGATCTGCCGGTGCGCCCAGACGCTGATCGGGTGCAGCGGGTGCTCGTTGAGCTCGCTGCCGGCCAGCACCGGCGTCCACTCGTCGAGCAGACCGACCAGCGTGCGGATCAGCCGGGTCTTGCCCTGGCCGCGCTCGCCGAGCAGGACGAGGTCGTGGCCCGCGATGAGGGCCCGCTCGACCTCGGGGACGACGGTGTCCTCGAAGCCCACCATGCCCGGCAGGCTGGGCTCGCCGGCACCGAGCCGGGCGAGCAGGTTGGCGCGGATCTCGGCCTTGACCGGCCGGAAGGCGGCCCCGCTGTCGCGGAGCTCGCCCAGGGTCGTGGGAGCGGGGGGAGCGGAGGCGAAGGCGCCAGGGTCCGTCACCCCCGACACGGTACGACGAGGGTGCGACCCTCGGCACCCGTCCGGGGACGCTCGCCGGCACTCCTGCCTGGGAGGATCCGGGCATGGTCGCGGACGAGGTGCCCCTGCTCGCCGGGGCTGACGTCGCCGCCGCGGCGGCGCTGCTCGGCGGCGTCGTGCGCCACACGCCGCTGGAGCACTCCCGGGCGCTGGCCGAGCGGGTGGGCGGGCCGGTGTGGCTCAAGTGCGAGAACCTGCAGCGCACGGGCTCGTTCAAGATCCGCGGCGCGTACACGCGGCTGGCCCGGCTGACCGCCGAGGAGCAGGCCCGCGGGGTCGTCGCCGCCAGCGCGGGCAACCACGCCCAGGGGGTGGCGCTGGCCGCGCAGCTGCTCGGCATCCGGGCCACGGTGTTCATGCCGGAGTCCGCCCCGCTGCCGAAGGTCGCCGCGACCCGCGGGTACGGCGCCGACGCGCGGCTGGTGGGGCACGACCTCACCGAGGCCATGGCCGCGGCCGTCCAGCACGCGGAGCGCACGGGTGCGGTCTTCATCCACCCGTTCGACCACCCCGACGTCATCGCCGGGCAGGGCACGGTCGGGCTCGAGGTGCTCGACCAGTGCCCCGACGTCGCCACGGTCGTGGTGTGCACCGGCGGCGGCGGCCTGGTCTCCGGGGTGGCGGCCGCGGTCAAGGACCGCCGTCCCGACGTCCGGGTGGTCGCCGTCCAGGCCGCGGAGGCGGCGGCGTTCCCCGGCTCCCTGGCCGCCGGGCACCCGGTCGCGCTCCAGGGCATGGCGACGATGGCCGACGGCATCGCCGTCGGCGCGCCGGGTGAGCTGACCCTCGCGCACGTCCGCGACCTGGTCGACGAGGTGCGCACGGTGACCGAGGAGGACCTCTCCCGCGCCCTGCTGTTCTGCCTGGAGCGGGCCAAGCTCGTCGTCGAGCCGGCGGGCGCCGCGGCGGTGGCCGCCGTCCTGGCCGACCCGGCGGCGTTCGCACCGCCGGTCGTCGCCGTCGTCTCCGGTGGCAACATCGACCCGGTCCTGCTGCTCAAGGTCGTGCAGCACGGCATGGCCGCGGCCGGCCGCTACCTGCGGCTGCGGCTGCGGGTCCCCGACCGGCCCGGGTCGCTCGCGGCGGTGCTCACCGAACTGGCCGACGTCGGCGCCAACGTGCTGGAGGTCGAGCACGAGCGGACGGCGACCCGCCTGGACCTCGGCGAGGTGGAGGTCTTCGTCGTCCTGGAGACCCGCGGCCCCGAGCACGCGCGGGAGGTCCTCGCCCGCCTGGACCGCGCCGGCTACGCGGTGACCACCGGCTGAGCGACGAGTTCCGGCCGTCGCCGCCGTCTCCACTGCGTGCCCCGCACCCGGCGGGGTCGTGGACGAGGGAGCGACGTGGACCAGCCGTCAGTGGACCGGGACCCCCGGGCCGGAAAACCAGTCGGGAACCGTCGGTGCCCCGGCCTAGCGTTCCGAGCATGACCGACGCGATTGTCGTCGAGGGGCTGGTGAAGCGCTTCGGCGCGACGACGGCGCTCGACGGGGTGGACCTGACCGTGGCCGAGGGCTCCGTCCTCGGGCTCCTCGGTCCGAACGGCGCGGGCAAGACGACGGTGGTGCGCATCCTCACCACGCTGTTGCGCGCGGACGCCGGGCGGGCGGAGGTGGTCGGCCTCGACGTCGTGCACGAGGCCGACGCGGTGCGCGCCTGCATCGGGCTGACCGGCCAGTACGCCGCCGTCGACGAGTACCTCACCGGGTTCGAGAACCTGGAGATGGTGGGCCGGCTGTACCGGCTCGGCCGGCGTGAGGCCCGGTCGCGCGCGGGGGAGCTGCTGGAGCGGTTCGACCTGACCGCTGCGGCCGACCGCCCGGCCAAGACCTACTCCGGCGGCATGCGCCGCCGGCTGGACATCGCCGCCTCGCTGATCGCCCGCCCGCGGGTGCTGTTCCTCGACGAGCCGACCACGGGCCTGGACCCGCGCAGCCGGCTGTCGATGTGGGAGTTCATCGCCGACCTCGCCGGTGGCGGGACGACCATCCTGCTGACCACGCAGTACCTGGAGGAGGCCGACCGGCTGGCCGACCGGATGGTGGTCATCGACCACGGCCGGGTGATCGCCCGCGGCACCGCCGACGAGCTGAAGGCGCAGGTCGGCGGCCAGCGGCTGGAGCTGACCGTCGGCGACGCCGGGGACCTCAAGGAGGCGGCCGGCCTGCTGCGCCCGCTCGCGGTCGACGAGCCGCGGCTGGACGAGTCGACCCGCCGGCTCTCGCTGCCGGTCAGCGGCGGCACCGACGACCTCGCCGAGGCGCTGCGGCTGTTGGCGGGCACAGCGGTGCAGGTGCTCGACATCGGGCTGCGTCGTCCCGACCTCGACGACGTGTTCCTCACCCTCACCGGCCACGCGGCCGAGGAGACGACCAGCGGCCCGGACGGCGACGCCGGTGCCGGAGACCGGACGCCGGTGCGCGCCGGGGGAGGTGCCCGATGAGCAGCACGCTCGCGCAGACGCTGGCCGACAGTGCCACCATCACCCGGCGCAACCTGATCAAGGTCAAGCGCGTGCCCGACCTGCTCGTGTTCGCGACGCTGTCGCCGATCATGTTCGTGCTGCTGTTCCGCTACGTGTTCGGCGGCGCGATCCAGGTGCCCGGCGGGGTCAGCTATGCGGAGTTCCTGCTGCCGGGCATCTTCGCCCAGACCGTGGTCTTCGGCAGCACCATCACGGGGGCCAGTCTCGCGGAGGACCTGCAGAAGGGGCTGATCGACCGGTTCCGGTCGCTGCCCATGTCGCGCTCGTCGGTCCTGGTGGGGCGCACGGTCGCCGACCTCGGGCTCAACGTCATCTCCATCGCGGTGATGGCGCTGACCGGTCTGGTGGTCGGGTGGCGCATCCACACCTCGGTGCTGGAGGCGTTCGGCGGCTTCCTCGTCCTGCTGGTCTTCGCCTTCGGCATCTCCTGGCTCATGGCGCTGGTCGGGCTGCTGGTCCGCACGCCTGAGGTGGTCAACAACGCGAGCTTCATCGTGATCTTCCCGTTGACCTTCATCGCCAACACCTTCGTGCCGCTGGAGACCTTCCCGCCGGTGCTGCGCACCTTCGCGGAGTGGAACCCGGTGTCGGCGGTGGTGCAGGCCGCCCGCGACCTCTTCGGCAACACCGTGCCGGGGACGCCGGTGCCCGACGCCTGGTCCCTGCAGAACCCGGTGCTGTACACGCTGATCTGGACGGTCGTGATCCTGGCGGTGTTCGTGCCGCTGTCGGTCCGGGCCTACATGCGCACCGCCAGCCGCTGACGGGGAGCGGCTCGCGTCGGGCTTCCCGGGGCGAGCCGCCGTCCCGACTCGCGGGCTGTCGCGGGCAGGGGCTCCGCGCAGCCGGGGGACGGCACCTGCCCGCGGTGCGGTCCGGTGGGAGCGCAGTGACACAGTGGGCGGCGATGAGCGCCACCGAGACCACCGCCACCGCCGTCCCGTCCGCCGACAACCCGCTGCTCGAGCCGTCCGAGCTGCCGTTGCAGCTGCCGCCGTTCGCGGCGATCACCCTGGAGCACTGCCGCGAGGCGCTGCTGGCGGGCATGGCCGAGCAGCGGGCCGAGGTCGCCGCGATCGTCGCGTCCGCCGGGGCGCCGACCTTCGAGGACACCGTGGTGGCGCTGGAGCGCTCCGGCCGGCTGTACCGCCGGGCCGGGGCGGTGTTCCACAACCTGGCCTCGTCGGTGTCCTCCGACCGGCTGCGGGAGATCGAGCGCGAGCTCGCGCCGCTGGAGTCGGCGCACGCCGACGCGCTGCGGCTGGACCCGGCGCTGTTCGCCCGCATCGACGCCGTCCACGCCGGCCGGCACGAGGCCGGGCTCGACGCCGAGGCGGTGCGGCTCGTCGAGCGCTACCACCTGGACTTCGTGCTCGCCGGCGCCCGGCTCGACGACGCCGGGCGGGCGAAGCTGTCGGAGCTCAACCAGGAGCTCTCGGCCCTGTCGACGACGTTCGGGCAGAACCTGCAGCTGGCCACCGAGGCCGCCGCGGTCGTGGTGTCCGACGCCGACGAGCTCGACGGACTCGGCGACGAGGAGGTCGCGGCGGCGGCCCGGGCCGCCGCCGACCGCGGCGTCGACGGCTTCCTGCTCCCGCTGCTGCTGCCCACCGGTCAGCCGGTGCTCGCCAAGCTGCGCAACCGGTCGCTGCGGCAGCGGGTCTTCGAGGCGTCGGTGGCCCGCGCCTCGGCCGGCGAGCACGACAACGGCCCCGTCGCGGCGCGGATCGCATTGCTGCGCGCCGAGCGGGCCCGCCTGCTCGGCTTCGCCACCCACGCCGACCTGGTGCTCGCCGACTCGACCGCGCGGACCACCGAGGCCGTCGACGCGATGCTCGCCTCGATGGTGGGTCCCTCACTGGCCAACGCGCAGGCGGAGGCGGCCGCGCTCACCGAGGTCGCCGCCCGCGACGGGGTGACCGACCTCGCGCCGTGGGACTGGGCCTTCTACAGCGAGCGGGTCAGGGCCGAGCGCTACGCCGTCGACACCTCGGCGTTGCGGCCGTGGTTCGAGCTGGACCGTGTCCTGGTCGACGGCGTCTTCCGCGCCGCCGAACTGCTCTACGGCTACCGGTTCACCCCGCGCGCGGACCTCGTCGGCTACCACCCCGACGTCCGGGTCTGGGAGGTCACCGACGCCGACGGGCAGACCATCGGTCTCTACCTCGGCGACTTCTACGCCCGCGAGGGCAAGCGCGGCGGGGCGTGGATGAGCTCCTTCGTCACCCAGTCGCGGCTGCTCGGCACGCGGCCGGTGGTCGTGAACAACCTCAACGTCACCCGCGCTGCCGACGGCCGCCCGACCCTGCTCACCCTCGACGAGGTCGACACGCTGTTCCACGAGTTCGGGCACACGCTGCACGGGCTGAGCTCCTCGGTCACCTACCCGCGCTTCGCCGGCACCGCCGTCCCCCGGGACTTCGTGGAGTTCCCCAGCCAGGTCAACGAGATGTGGGCGCTGTGGCCCGAGGTACTCGGCGGCTACGCCCGGCACGTCGAGACCGGCGAGCCCCTGCCGGCCGACGTCGTCGAGGCGATCGAGGCGGCCCGGCTGTGGGGTGAGGGCTTCGCGACCCTGGAGTACCTCGCCGCGACCCTGCTCGACCAGGCCTGGCACCGGATCACCCCGGAGACCGAGGTCGGCGACCCCGGGGAGTTCGAGCGGGCGGCGCTGGAGGCCGCCGGCGTCGCCTACGACCTGGTGCCCCCGCGGTACCGGACCACGTACTTCCAGCACGTGTTCGCCGGGGGCTACGCGGCCGGCTACTACTCCTACATCTGGTCGGAGGTGCTCGACGCCGACACCGTGGAGTGGTTCCGCGAGAACGGGGGCCTGCGCCGGGAGAACGGCGACGTCTTCCGGGAGCGGCTGCTGTCGGTCGGCGGGTCGGTCGACCCGATGGAGGCCTTCCGCGCCGTCCGGGGCCGGGACGCCGACCCGACGCCGCTGCTGCGCCGCCGCGGGCTGCTGAAGACGACCTGAGCGACGACGCGGGCGGAGTGTCACAGGCGTTCCCGCGCCGTGACACTCCGCCCGCGTCAGGGGCTCACAACCAGGGCAGCCCGAGGACGACGTCGAGGTCGTCGGGGCCGTCGCCCTCGCGGACCAGCCGGTTGGGCTGGCGGTGGCCGCACGCGGTGCAGCGGTGGACCACCTGCCAGCCCTTGCCCGACTTCTCCACCAGGCCGATCGGCTCCATGGGCGCCCGGCACTCGCTCGCGCGGTCGCCGGGGAGGTCGTCGACGTGCAGCGACCACAGGCACACGGGGCAGTGGTTGCGGTAGTGCCCGTCGGTGTTGGCCGGCACCGGGCAGCCGCAGTGCACGCAGGCGAACCCGGTGTTCTCCGCCCGCCGGGAGCGGGCGGGGCGGGTCACGGCGGAGCCCCGGTCAGGGGACGAAGGGCTCGACCGCGACGACCTCGACGGTGATGTCCCGGCCGTTGGGCGCCTGGTAGGTCACCGTCGTCCCCGGCGCGGCGCCGAGGATGGCCGACCCGAGGGCGGACTCGGGCGAGTAGACCTGCAGCCCCGTGGTGCCGGCGATCTCCCGGGAGCCGAGGAGGAACTTCTCGGTCTCGTCGTCGCCCTGGAAGCGGATGGTGATGACGGTGCCGGTCGCGGCATGGGTGGCCGTCGTCGGCGCGGCTCCGACCTTCGCGGTGCGCAGCAGGTCGGTCAGCTGGCGGATGCGGGCCTCCTGCTTGCCCTGCTCGTCCTTGGCGGCGTGGTACCCGCCGTTCTCCCGGAGGTCGCCCTCCTCGCGGCGGGCGTTGATCTCGGCGGCCATCGCCGGACGGCCCGCCACCAGCTGGTCGAGCTCGGCCTTCAGCCGGTCGTGGGCCTCCTGGGTCAACCAGACGCCCTGGTGCTGCTCGTCAGTCGGGGTGGACACGGCGCTGCTCCTGAAAATGTCGGTGGCCGCCCCCCGTCAGGGGAACGGCCGCGTTCGGAACGGTCAACGTAACACCGTCGGACGGCGGGGTGTTCCTCCGCACACCGACGGGAAGCGGAACGGTACCGTCTCGGCAGGTGACGAGCACCACGTCCACCCGATCGGTGGGTCCGGGAGCGGCGGGGCCCCCTCCGGACGGGGGATGATGTCCCGGTGACCGAAGCAGACCCGTTGCGCCTGCTCGCCGTGCACGCCCATCCCGACGACGAGTCGAGCAAGGGCGCCGCGACGATGGCGAAGTACGTCGCGGAGGGCGTCCGCGTGATGGTGGCCACCTGCACCGGGGGCGAGCGCGGCTCCGTGCTCAACCCGGCGCTCGACCGGCCGGAGGTCTGGGAGCGGTTGCCGCAGATCCGGGTCGAGGAGATGGACCGGGCGCGGGAGATCCTCGGCGTCGAGCAGGAGTTCCTCGGCTTCGTCGACTCCGGGCTGCCCGAGGGCGACCCGCTGCCGCCGCTGCCGGAGGGCTGCTTCGCGCTGGTGCCCACGGAGGAGGCCGCGGCGCCGCTGGTGGAGCTCATCCGCCGGTTCAAGCCGCACGTCATCACGACCTACGACGAGCGGGGCGGCTACCCGCACCCGGACCACATCAAGACCCACGAGATCTCCGTGCACGCGTTCGACGCAGCCGGGGACCCGGACCGGTACCCCGAGCTGGGAGAGCCGTGGCAGCCGCTGAAGCTCTACTACCACATGAGCTTCACGCTGCCCCGCACGCGGGCGCTGCACGAGGCCATCATCGCCTCCGGCCACGAGTCGCCCTACGCCGAGTGGCTGGAGAACTGGGACCCGGACCGCGACATGTCCCACCGGGTCACCACCCGGGTGCACTGCGCGGAACAGTTCGCCGTGCGGGACGCCGCACTCATCGCGCACGCCACCCAGATCGACCCCAACGGCCGCTGGTTCGCCTGCCCGCTGGAGGTCCAGCAGAAGGTGTGGCCGACCGAGGACTACGAGCTGGCCCGGTCGGTCGTCGACTCACCCGTGCCCGAGGACGACCTGTTCGCCGGCGTCCGCAGTGAGGTGACCGTTCGATGAACGCCGCGCTCGTCACCGTCGTGCTCGCCGCCAACGACGACCAGCTGCCCTCCGACGTCGGCAAGTCCGGCCCGCTCGGGTTGCTGTTGATCGTGCTGCTGCTCATCGCCACCGCGCTGCTGGTGAAGTCGATGAGCCGGCACCTCAAGCGGCTGCCCCGCAGCTTCGACCCCGCGGACGACGGCCGGCGGGTCGCCGTCCCCGACACCCCGGCCGAGCTGCTCGAGGAGCGCACCGAGCCGGGTCAGGAGCTGCTGGACACCCTGCGCCGGGCGCCCCTGGCCATCGAGCCGCCGCGCCGGGACGACGACGGCCGGCCGGAGGCCCCGCGGGGCTGACCGGCCGGCCGTCGCGCGGACCTACCAGCGGTGCGCGACGTCGATCACGAGCCGGTCGACGCGGCTGGAGCCGCCCTCGAGGATGAACGCGCGGAACGGCAGCCGCGCCCGCGTGCCGACGCCGACCTCCGACTGGCCCTCGAACGAGCCCAGCCAGGCCACCTGGCGCAGCGTGCGGAACCCCGCCACGTCGGCCGCCTCGAGCGGGTCGGCCGGCGAGTAGGTCGCCCGCCCCGCGTCGTCGTCGTAGCCGACGGCGCCGAAGGTCACCTGCAGCGCGGCGCCGCCGCGGAGGTCGACCGCCTCGCCGCTGCCGTCCCGCCGCACCACGGGCACGTAGCGGATGTCGTAGGAGTCGAAGTGGTCGACCTCGGCGACGTCGACCACCACCCGGTCGTAGCAGGTGTGCTGACCGGCGCGGACGTCCTGGACGAGGTCGCTGCCCGGTTGGTACGGGTTCAGCGTCTTCGCCCCTGAGCCCCAGGTGATGCCGCAGTAGGGCGCGGCGCTGGCCGAGGCGGGTGCGACGAGGCCCAGGGCGGCCAGCGCGGAGACGAGGGTGACGAGGATCCGGGAGCGGGTCATGGCGACCTCCAGGTGGTGTGTGCCCCGTCGTGAGAATCCGCCGACGCGCCGAACGGGCACCAGAGTCCCCGGCGTCTGCTCTCGACGAACCCATCCCGGTCGCATGGTCACAGTTCCACCATGATCCGGCGCGCCTGCTCGCCTCGTCGGGCAAGGTGTGCTCTCGGTGACGACGGCGGTGGAGCGTGTCCGGCCGCTACGGGCGGCGCCGGACGAGGGCCTTCCAGGCCGGACGCCGGGGGATCCGCTCGCGGACGCGCTCGCGCGGCAGGTCCGCGTCCCACGCGTCCTGCCGACCGCCCGGGCCGGTGGCGGTGAACCGGACCGCCGCGCGCCAGCCGGTGCCGTCGTCGTACATGCGCCACGCGTGCTGCACGCCGGGCCACCAGCGTCCGGCCGACCGGACCTCGACCTGCCGTGGCGGGTCGATCCGGCGTTCAACGAGGACCTGTCCGTCGTGCACGAGGCGGAGAGTCAGTTGCGTGACCCGGTCCACATGAGGGCCGACCCGGATCCCGGGGCCCGTTCGCGCGCGCACCGGGGAGGGAAGGGGAGGGGCATGCCGAACCGTCTCGCCCGTGCGACGAGCCCGTACCTGCTGCAGCACGCGGAGAACCCGGTCGACTGGCGCGAGTGGGGGGACGAGGCGTTCGCCGAGGCCCGCGAGCGCGACGTCCCGGTGCTGGTCTCGGTCGGCTACGCCGCCTGTCACTGGTGCCACGTCATGGCGCACGAGTCGTTCGAGGACGACGCGACCGCGGCGCAGATGAACGCCGACTTCGTCTGCGTGAAGGTCGACCGCGAGGAGCGGCCGGACGTCGTCGGCGTCTACATGACCGCCACCCAGGCGCTGACCGGCTCCGGCGGCTGGCCGATGACGGTGTTCACGACGCCCGACGGGCGGCCGTTCTACTGCGGCACCTACTTCCCGTCGCGGCCGGCGGGCGGCATGCCCGCCTTCCGGCAGGTGCTCGCCGCGGTCACCGACGCCTGGCGCACCCGGCGGGAGGAGCTGGAGTCGGCGAGCGCCCGGATCGTCGAGGCGATCTCCGCGCGCCTGGAACTCGGCCCGCCCGCCCCGCTGTCGGCCGCGGACCTCGACGCCGCCGTGACCGCCCTGGCCGACAGCTACGACGAGCGGTGGGGCGGCTTCGGCGGGGCGCCGAAGTTCCCGCCGTCCATGGTGCTGGAGTTCCTGCTCCGTCACTCCGCCCGCACCGGGGACGCCGAGGCGCTGCGCATGGCCCGCGGCACGCTCGAGGCCATGGCCCGCGGCGGCATCCACGACCAGCTCGCGGGCGGCTTCGCCCGGTACTCCGTCGACGAGCGGTGGATCGTGCCCCACTTCGAGAAGATGCTCTACGACAACGCGCTGCTGCTGCGGGCGTACGTGCACCTGTGGCGGGCGACGGGGGAGTCCTGGGCCCGCGAGGTCGCCGACGCGACGGCCGCCTTCCTGGTCCGTGACCTGGGCACCGCCGACGGCGGCTTCGCCTCCGCGCTGGACGCCGACACCGAGGGCGTCGAGGGGCTCACCTACGTCTGGACCCCCGCCCAGCTCGTCGACGTCCTCGGCGAGGACGACGGCCGGTGGGCCGCCGGGGTGTTCGAGGTGACCGCGCACGGCACGTTCGAGCACGGGACGTCGACCCTGCAGCTGCTCCGGGACCCCGAGGACACCGCCCGGCTGACCTCGGTGCGTGATCGGCTGGCTGCGGCGCGTGCCCGCCGTCCGCAGCCGGCCCGCGACGACAAGGTGGTGACCGCGTGGAACGGGCTGGCGATCGCCGCGCTGGCCGACCACGGCGTCCTGACCGGCGACGGGAGCTCCGTCGCCGCCGCCCGCCGCGCGGCCGGACTCCTCGCCGATGTGCACTGGGTCGACGGGCGGCTGCGGCGGGCCTCGCGGAACGGCGTCGCCGGCGCCCCCGCCGGTGTGCTCGAGGACTACGCGGACCTCGCCGAGGGGCTGCTCGCGCTGCACCAGGCGACGGGGGAGGGGCGCTGGCTGGAGCTCGCCGGAGACCTGCTCGACGTCGTCGCCGAGCAGTTCATCGACGTCGAGGGCTGGCACGACACCGCCGCCGACGCCGAGGCGCTCGTGCACCGGCCGTTCGACCCCGCCGACGGCCCCACCCCGGCGGGGATGGCGGCGGCGGCCGGCGCCCTCGTCACCTACGCCGCGCTGACCGGGTCGCCGCGGCACCGGGAGCTGGGTGAGGCGGCCGTCGGTTCCCTCGCACCCCTGGTCACCCGGGCGCCGCGCGCGGCCGGGTGGGCCGCTGCCGTGGGCGAGGCGCTGCTGGCCGGTCCGGTGGAGGTCGCGGTCAGCGGCCCGGCGGGTCCGGCCCGGGATGCGCTGGAGGCGGCGGCGCGCGCGGCGACCAGCCCCGGCGCGGTCGTCGTCGCCGGCGAGCCGGACGCGCCGGGTGTCCCGCTCCTGGCCGGCCGGCCGCTGGTGGAGGGGAGCCCGGCGGCCTACGTCTGCCGGGGCTTCGTGTGCACCGCACCGGTGACCGACGTGTCCGCTCTGAGCGCAGCCCTCGCACTTTCCTGAGTACGACACCGCGGCTTACGCTGCAAGCGTGTAATCACAGACGCGCCTGGAGGTCGTCGTGCACGGACACCACTCCCGCTTCTCCGACTCACCCAACCCCTTCATGCGTGGCTTCCGCGGGCGGGGTCCCGGCGGCCGTGGCCGCGGGCCCGAGGCGCCGCCCCCCGTGGAGCGCACCGAGGTGGCCGGGTGGTTCACCGGCCGGCTGCCCGACGGCTGGTTCACCGGGCCGGTGGAGCTGACCGTCGACCGCGACGAGATCACCGTCGTCGGCACGCTGCCCGAGCCGGCCCCGGGCGAGGGCGACGCGGCGGCCGCCCGCGCCGGCCGGATCGCCCGCTTCCGCGAGGAGACCCGCGAGCAGCGGATGGCGATCGCCGATGCCGCGCAGGCCCGCTACGGCCGCTCGGTGGCCTGGGGCGCGGCCTGCGGCGACGCCCGCGAGCTGTTCACCAACCTGTCGGTGCCGGTGATGACCCGGCTGCGGCAGCCGGAGCGCCTCGTGCTCGACACGCTCGTCGACGCGGGGGTCGCCCGGTCGCGCTCCGAGGCGCTGGTCTGGGCGGTCCGCCTCGTGGGCGAGCACGCCGAGGCGTGGCTGGCCGAGCTCCGCGACGCGATGGCCGCGGTGGAGGAGGTCCGCGCGCGCGGTCCCCGCACCGAGTGAGCTCTGCCAGGCTGGCCCGGTGCCCGACCCGGTCGACCTGCTGCGCACCGCCTACACCGACCTCGCGGAGGAGGTGCGCCACCTGACCGCGGCCGGCCGGGCGTGGACGCCGACCGGCTGCACGGGCTGGGTGGTCGGCGACCTCGCGTGGCACCTGCTCGCGGACGCCCGCCGGGCGCTCGTGGCCCTCAACAGCCCCACCGGCGGGCCTGCCGACACGGACGCGGTCAGCTACTGGCGGGGGTGGCGCCCGCCGGGGCCGGGCGACGAGGTCGAGCTGCGCCGCACCCGCGCCGTGGCCAGCCTCATGGCGCCGTCGGCCGACCTCGCGGAGCTGTACGCCGAGACCGCGGCCGCCGTGGTCGTGGCCGCGGGCAGGGTGGCCCCGACCGACCGCGTGTGCACGCAGGGCCAGGTGCTGACTGCCGGGGAGCTGCTGTCCACGCTCGTCGTCGAGGCCGCCGTCCACCACCTCGACCTGGTCCTGCACCTGGACCGGCCGGGGCCGGCCGCGGCGCCGCTCGCGGAGGTCCGCCGCGTGCTGGAGGGGTTGCTGGGCGGCCCACTGCCGGCCGCGTGGGACGACGCCACCGCGGCCCGGCGCGGCACCGGACGCGAGCCGCTGGACGCGGCGGACCGGGCGGCGCTCGGGACGGCGGCCGACCGCTTCCCGCTGTTCGGCTGAGCGCTGCACCGGCCGGTGGCCCCGACCAGGGACACTGGCCGGGTGACCGCCGACGCCGCCGCCCCGACCGCGACCGACGTCCTGGTCGTCGGAGCGGGCCCCGCGGGCGCCGCCGCCGCGGCCTGGGCGGCGCGGGCCGGGCACGACGTGGTGCTCGCCGACGCCGCGGTCTTCCCCCGCGACAAGACCTGCGGGGACGGCCTCACCCCGCGCGCCATGGCCGAGCTCGACCGCCTCGGCCTCGGCGACTGGGCCCGCGGCCACGCCCGCAACCGCGGCCTGCGCGCCGCGGGGTTCGGCCGGGAGTGGCAGCTGCCCTGGCCCGGCGGGGAGTTCCCGGCCCACGGCAGCGCGGTGCCCCGCACCGAGCTCGACGCGCGGATCCGCCGGGTGGCGCTGGACGACGGCGCGACCCCGCTGGAGGGGGCGCGTGCCGTCGACGTCGAGCGGGACGGCGACCGGGTGACCGGGGTGGTCTTCGAGGTCGGCGACGACACGGTGACCGTGGGCTGCCGCCGGCTCGTCGTCGCCGACGGCGCTCGTTCGCCGCTGGGCCGGGTGCTCGGCCGCGAGTGGCACCGGGGGACCGCCTACGGCGTCGCCGCGCGCGGCTACGTGCGGTCCGCGCGGGCGGACGACGAGTGGATCTCCTCCCACCTGGAGCTGCGGGGGGCCGAGGGGGAGTTGCTCTCCGGCTACGGCTGGGTGTTCCCGCTCGGGGCGGCCTCGGGGCAGGTCAACATCGGCGTCGGCACCCTCGCCACCGCCCGCCGGCCGGCCGGGGTGCAGCTCAAGGCGCTGCTGGAGACCTACGCCGACGCCCGCCGGGACGACTGGCGGCTCGACGGGCCCGTGGAGGCACCGGCCTCGGCGCTGCTGCCGATGGGCGGGGCGGTGTCGAACGTCGCCGGGCGGAACTGGGCGCTGATCGGTGACGCCGCCGGCTGCGTGAACCCGCTCAACGGCGAGGGCATCGACTACGGCCTCGAGACCGGCCGTAGCGTCGCCGGGCTGCTCGACGAGGACGACTGGACGGCGGCCTGGCCGGCGTCCCTGCGGCGGCACTACGGGGAGGCGTTCTCCATCGCCCGCCGGCTGGCCGGCCTGCTCACCGTGCCGCGGTTCCTGCCCGCCGCCGGGCCGGTGGGGATGCGGTCACGGGCGCTCATGACCGTCGCGCTGCGGGTGATGGGCAACCTGGTCACCGACGCCGACCGCGACCTCGTGGCCCGCGCCTGGCGGACGGCGGGCCGGCTCAGTGTACGGGTGGACGAGCGGCCACCGTTCAGCTGAGCCGGGGCCCCGGAGGGGTCCCCGGTGACATGGCGGTCCTCCGGACCGCACCGCGACCAGGTGCCGTGCCCCGGTGGCGTCGAGCCGGCCCCGTCCGACGTCGGGGAGCCCTCCGGGCTCCCGCTCCGCCGGACCGCGGCTCACGCCGCGGGTTCCGCCTCGGCTCACGTCCCGTTCGTCTTCGGGGGGTCCTCCGGACCCCCGCTCAGACGAACGGACTGTTGTAGAGGGCGAAGTAGACGGCGATGTAGTGGCAGATCGCGGCCACGATCGTCATCGCGTGGAAGACCTCGTGGTAGCCGAACACCCCGGGCCACGGGTTCGGCTTCTTGATCGCGTAGGTGACGCCGCCGGCCGTGTAGAGCAGGCCGCCGACCGCCAGCAGCACCAGCGAGGTCACGCCGGCGATGTGCAGGATGTCGGTGAGGATGAACACGGCCACCCAGCCGAGGCCGAGGTAGAGCGGCACCCCCACCCAGCGCGGCGCGGTCGGCCAGCTCAGCTTGAGGAACACCCCGGCGAGCGCACCGGCCCAGACCCCGGCGAGGATCCAGTACCCCGTCGGCTGGTCGACGGCCAGCAGGGCGAAGGGCGTGTACGTGCCCGCGATGAACAGGAAGATCATCGAGTGGTCGAGCCGCTTCATGATCTTCCAGCCGCGCGGTGACCAGCGGCGCCGGTGGTACAGCGCGCTGATGCCGAACAGGCCGCAGATGGTCAGGCAGTAGAGGGCCACCGAGAACCCCGAGCGGGCGCCGAGGACCGCGGCCAGGGGCACCAGCACGGCTCCCGCCACGATCGCTCCGAAGAAGGCGAACAGGTGCAGCCAGCCGCGCAGCCGCGGGCGGGTGTCGGGGTGGTCCCAGTCGTCGTCGGCGAAGTCCGCCGCCGTCCAGGTCTGCTCGACGCGCTCGCCCTCCTCGAGGACGGCGCTCACGGCCTGGCCGCGGGGGGCCTGCAACTCGGCGCCGTCCGCCTCGATCCGCACCGGTTCACGGTTGTCGGGGAGAGCGCTCATGACCCGAGGTTACGCAGCCGTAGGTGGACCCGCAGGGGCGCGCACGTGAGCTGCCCGAAGCTCCCGGGGGCCTTTCGTGCAGGTCGCTGACGGGTGCCCGGAGCGCCCGGGCGAGGGGCCTAGGGTGACGCCTCGTGGGGGTTCGGCAGTGGGTGCGTGACGTCCTCACCGAGATCTACGAGCGCCGGCTGGCCCGGGCCCTGGTGGGCGCCGACATCCCCCGCCACGTCGGGGTGATCGTCGACGGCAACCGCCGCTGGGCGCGGGCCATCGGGCTGGAGGACCCCAACGCCGGCCACCGGCGCGGAGCCGACAAGATCGCCGCCTTCCTCGGCTGGTGCGACGAGGCGGGCGTCGAGGTGGTCACGCTCTTCCTGCTCTCCACCGACAACCTGTCCCGGCCCGAGCCCGAGCTCGTCCCGCTGCTGCGGATCATCGAGGGCGTCGCAGAGGACCTCGCCGCGCCCGACCGGCGCTGGCAGCTGCGCCCGGTCGGGGCCCTGGAGCTCCTCCCGGCCGAGACCGTCGCCGTCCTCAAGCAGGCGGAGGAGACCACGCGCGACCGGCCGGGGGCGACGGTCAACCTCGCCGTCGGGTACGGCGGACGGCGCGAGATCGCCGACGCTGTCCGCTCGCTGCTGGCCGAGCACGCCGAGCGCGGGACGTCGCTGGACGAGCTCGTCGGCGTGCTCGACGTCGAGCACATCGCCGAGCACCTCTACACCCGCGGCCAGCCCGACCCCGACCTGGTCATCCGCACCAGCGGCGAGCAGCGGCTGTCGGGCTTCCTGCTCTGGCAGACCGCGCACTCGGAGTTCCACTTCACCGACGTCTACTGGCCCGACTTCCGGCGGGTGGACTTCCTCCGCGCCCTGCGTGCCTACGCCGCGCGGCACCGTCGGTTCGGCAGCTGAGAAACTCCCTGCTCATGGCGGCCCGACCTCTCGACGTCCCCCAGGCCTACGTGGAGCTCGGGCTGCGGTTCGACCGGCTGGAGTCCGGCTTCGTCGACGCCTACACCGGCGACCCGCGCGTCCGGGCCGCGGTGGACGACGAGCCGGCGCCCACCCCGCAGGCCCTGCGCGACCAGGCCCGCGCGCTGCTGGGGGAACTGGGTGCCTCCGGCCTCCCGGCGGACCGGGCGGAGTTCCTGCGCGGCCAGCTGGTCGGCCTGGAGTGCAGCGCCCGGAAGATGAGCGGCGAGCCGGTGGCCTTCCTCGACGAGGTGGCCAGCTACTTCCAGGTCGAGCTCACCCTCGGCGACCCCGCGGCCTACGCCGCCGCCCACGCCGAGCTCGACGCCCTGCTGCCCGGCAGCGGGACCCTCGCCGAGCGGTACGCGGCGTACCGGCGTCGCGAGGAGTGCCCGCCCGAGCGGCTGGCCGAGGCGGTGCACGCGCTGTCCAGCGCGCTGCGCGACGAGGTCCGCGGGGAGTACGGGCTGCCCGAGGCCGAGACGGTCCGGTACGAGGTGGTCACCGACAAGCCGTGGTCGGGCTTCAACTATTACGAGGGGGACTACCGCTCCCGCGTGGCGATCAACGCCGACCTGCCGCACCGCCTGGGCCAGCTGCCGCACCTGGTCGCCCACGAGTCCTACCCGGGCCACCACACCGAGCACTGCCGCAAGGAGCAGGGGCTGGTCGAGCGGGCCGACCGGGTGGAGCACACCGTCTTCCTGGTCAACACCCCGGAGTGCCTGATGGCCGAGGGGCTGGCCGACCTCGGGGTGCAGGCCTCGATCGGCGAGGGCTGGGGGCCCTGGGCCGCCGAGGTGCTCGGCGACCTGGGGCTGCGCCTCGACGGGCACCTCGCCGAGCGGGTCGCGGCCGCGGCCGCCCCGCTGAACCGGGTGCGCCAGGACGCCGCCGCCCTGCTGCACGACCGGGGCGCCGACGCCGACGAGGTCGTGGCATACCTGCAGCGCTGGTCGCTGGTGAGCGCCGACCGGGCGCGCCAGCAACTGCGCTTCCTCACCCACCCGCTGTGGCGGGCCTACATCACCACCTACGTCGAGGGCTTCGACCTGCTCTCGTCGTGGCTGGACGCGCGGCCGGCGGGCCAGCGCGTGGCCGACCGGTTCGTGCGGCTGCTGGACGAGCCGCTGACCCCGGCCGCCGTCACCGCCGAGCTGCGTGCCGCCTGATCGCATGGCGTCCCACGACCCCGAAGAGGCCCGCGACCTGGGCCTGTGGACGGCGGGCTGGCTGGCGGTCCTCCTGGTCGGCGGCCTGTGGTGGGTGGGCGACCTCCGGCTGCAGTGGCCGGTGCTGCTGGTCCCGCTGACCTGGGCGCTGGTCGCCGTCCGCCCCCGCCGGTCGCGCTGATGCGGCTGGTGCGCGTGGTGCCTCGTCAGGGTGACACGACGCCGTTTCGACACGTTCCTGTCACCTCCCGGGCCTAACGTCCGCGGTGGACGACGAGCTCACCTCGTCGTCCACGGGAGGCCCGGTTGGTGCGACAGCGTTCGTCGACCAGAGGGGCCGGTGCCCGGCCCCTGTGCCGGGGCCCGGCCGCCTTCGAGCCGGGGCGCAGACAGCGCCCCACGGGAGTCGACTCGTGACCACTCGCCGCACGTTCGTCCTCGACACCTCCGTCCTGCTCTCCGACCCCGGTGCGCTGCTGCGCCTCGGCGACTCCGACGTGGTGCTCCCGCTCGTCGTGATCGGGGAGCTGGAGGACAAGCGCAACCACCCCGAGCTCGGCTGGTTCGCCCGGCAGGCGCTGCGTCTCCTCGACGACCTGCGGGTGACCCACGGTCGCCTCGACGCGCCGGTCCCCGTGGGCGACGAGGGCGGCACCCTGCACGTGGAGCTCAACCACAGCGACCCGTCGGTGCTGCCGGCCGGCTTCCGCAACGACAGCAACGACAGCCGGATCATGGTGGTGGCGCTCAACCTGCGTGCGGAGGGGCGCGACGTCTGCCTGATCACCAAGGACGTCCCGCTGCGGGTGAAGGCGGCGGCGGTCGGTCTGGAGACCGACGAGTACCGGGCCCTGGACGCCGTGGACGCCGGCTGGACGGGGATGGCCGAGCTGTCCCTGGAGGACGACGAGCTGTCGGCGCTCTACGACCAGGGCGAGGTCTACGTGCCGACGGCGGCCGAGCTGCCCCCGCACACCGGGCTGGTGCTGCTGTCCTCCCGCGGGTCGGCGCTGGGCCGGGTCACGCCGGACAAGCAGGTGCGGCTGGTCCGCGGCGACCGCGAGGCGTTCGGCCTGCACGGGCGGTCGGCCGAGCAGCGGGTCGCGCTGGACCTGCTGCTGGACCCGGAGATCGGCATCGTCTCTCTCGGCGGGCGGGCCGGCACCGGCAAGTCGGCGCTGGCGCTGTGCGCGGGCCTGGAGTCGGTGATGGAGCGGCGGGCGCACAAGAAGGTGGTCATCTTCCGCCCGCTGTACGCCGTCGGCGGCCAGGAGCTGGGCTACCTGCCGGGCAGTGAGGGCGAGAAGATGTCGCCCTGGGCGCAGGCGGTCTACGACACGCTGGGCGCGCTGGTCTCCAAGGAGGTCCTCGAGGAGATCGCCGGGCGCGAGCTCATCGAGGTGCTGCCCCTGACCCACATCCGGGGCCGGTCGCTGCACGACTCCTTCGTGATCGTCGACGAGGCGCAGTCGCTGGAGCGCGGCGTGCTGCTCACCGTGCTCTCGCGGCTGGGCTCGGGGTCGCGGGTGGTGCTCACCCACGACGTCGCCCAGCGGGACAACCTGCGGGTGGGCCGGCACGACGGCATCGCGGCGGTGGTCGAGCAGCTCAAGGGGCACCCGCTGTTCGCGCACGTCACCTTGACCCGCTCCGAGCGCTCGCCGATCGCGGCTCTCGTGACCGAGATGCTGGAGGACATCCCGCTCTGAGTGCCCCGCGCCGCCCGGCGCCGCCTCGCGACTCCTGCGGTGTCTCCTCCCCTCTCGCGGTGCAGCAACACCGCGAGAGGGGACGGAAGACCGCAACAGTGCGCTCACCCGGCGCGGGCGCCCCTCGCGAAGGCCCGGCGCAGGCGGGCGCCGACCACCGGGGGGCGATCCAGGTCCGCCCACGTCCAGCGGGCCATCTCCCAGCCCGCGTCGCGCATCGCGTCCTCGCGGAGCTTCTCCTCGAACACGACGTCCCCGGGATGCTGCCCCGGACGTAGGGCCCGCCCGTACTTCACCCGGCCGTCGAACTCCGCCAGGATCCGGTGCTCGTGCCACCCGAAGTCACTCCGGCCGATCAGGTCGCCGTCCAGGTGGTGGACCCGGACCTGGAGATCCGGCGCCGGTAGGCCGAGCCGCCGGATCAGGACACGGCTGCGGCTCTCCCCGACGCTCTCGCTGCGCCCGTCGGCGAACTCCAGCACCCGCGCCGCCCGGCGCACGCCCGGGACAGCGCCCATCCCGGCGAGCCGCGCACGCAGCGACGCGACGGAGACGGCCCCGGCGGCGAGAGCCGCGTCCGCGGTGACCACGGCGGACTCGAAGGGCACGGTCCGGGCGAGGTCCACCACGGTGCGGGACGGATCGGTGACGAGCAGGCCGTCGACCAGGGTGACCTGCTCCTCGGGGAGCCGGGCCACGTGGAGGTGCACGCGCGCGCTCCCGCTGCCCGCCGCGGGCGGCCGGCGGATGAGGTGCACCCGAGAGGTGGCCACGCGCCAGAGCGGCAGACCGTGCAGGACGGCGGCCGAGGCGTGGCTGACCACACCGGGGCGACGCAGCCCGGCGACGGTCGCGACCACCCCCGCGCGGTGGCGGTCGACGGCCGCTCCCGCGCTCAGGAATGCGCCGCGCTGGAGGCGTTCCAGGTCGCCACGGCGGACCAGCCGGGCCAGTTCGCCGTCCGAGAGGCCGCCGGCGAGGGCGTCGACCCGGCGGAGCAGGCCGGGCCACGGTTCGGTTTCGTTCACGTCCGGAGCCTCACCCACATCCCGGGTCAGGCGGTTGAGCTGCCGGTTTCTGTGGACAAGGCCCCGGACACCTGCGGTGCCTCGCCCGCTCTTGCGGCGTTGCACGACCGCGAGGGTGTGCGAAGTACCGCAAGAGCGGCGGGGACAGCGGGTCAGGACGCGGGAGGCTCCGGCTCGCGATCCCTCGCCGCCGCCGGGGGACGACGCGGTGTGCCGGCCCAGCGCAGCAGCGCGACCGCCGCCCACGCGGCGCCCAGGCACCACGGCAGCCGGACGGCGACCTGGTCCATGCCGAGGTCGCCGCGAACGCCGAGGACCAGGACGGGCAGGGCGAGGAGCAGCCCCACCGCGAGCACGTCCCAGCGCAGCGGGCTCATCTCCCCGGGGTCTCCAGCCGCTCGCACAGCAGGGAGGCCCACCGGTGCACGGTGGCGCGGGCGCCGTCGAGGAGGGCCACGGGCGTGGCGGTGCGGCAGAGGACCGCCGCCGGGTCGGCGGTGAGGTCGGTGTCCTGCACCATGAGCGCGTCGACCCGGGCCAGGCCGTCCAGCCAGGGGCCGACGTCCTCGGGCTTGCGGGTGGCCTCGACCACGGCCCACACCCCGGCGGGGGCGAAGACGGCGACCAGCTGCTCCAGCCAGGTGCTGCTGCCGGCGCGCATCGGGGCGTCGACGGCGACGATCGTCAGCGTGCCGGAGCGGTCGATCTCCTGCTTGCGCTCGAGCGCGGCATCGATGCTGCTGATCCGGTTGCCCTGCGGGGCGAGGGCGGCCAGGTCGCCGCGGGAGGCCCACTGCAGGCGCTCGGCGTCCAGCCGCAGGGTGGCGGCCAGCGAGCGGGCGGCGGCGAGGGTCTCGACGCCCGGGCCCACCACGAGCAGCACCTCACCGGGTCCGCTGGGCAGCGCCGGCGGCGTCGGCAGGCCGGCGGCCAGGGCCCCGGTCAGCGCCGCGTACGTGCCGCGCCGGGCCACGTCGGCGGCGAAGTCGCCGCCCAGCAGCCGCTCCGGGACGCCGAGCTCCAGCAGCCGGCGGACGACTGCTTGCTCGGCCGCACCCGGGCCCGGGGGAACCGGGGCGCCGCCGTGCGGGTCCTCGCGGACCGACGTCACGACCATCGGCGCGCTGCGGCGCCAGGAGGCGGCCCGCTTGTCGACCGGCAGCCGGGTCACCGTGGCCAGCCCGGAGGTGGCACCCGAGGTGCGGGCGACCTGCCCGCCGGCGCCCGGACGGCGGATCGCCGGCGGCACGGGCGGGCGGGACAGCAGCGGCGGGACGGCGAGGGCGGTGCCCGGCGCCGGCGGCGGCAGCAGCGACAGCGGGGGCAGGACGGTGGTGGCGTCCAGGGGGAGGGGGGCGGGATCGCTCGCGGTCGGGGCGAGCACCTCGGCGACGACCTCCCACTCGTCGGCCTCGGCCTCGGCGTCCACGTAGGCCGGGATGCGGGCGGTGTGCGCCTCCGCGAAGGCGTGGTCGTCGAGGTAGCCGTCGGTGTACGCGTACGCGTCGGCGTCCTGCCCGACGGTCTCCTCGTGCGCCGCCGAGTCCGCGAGCACCCCGCGCAGGAGCTGGGTGAGGGCCGCGTCGGAGGTGTCGTGCGCGAGCGCGGCTCGCAGGACCTCGGCGATCGCCTCCTCGCGGGAGGTGATGGGGCCGGTGCTGAAGTCCGGCTCGTGCACCCAGTCGGGAACGCGCGGCGGCTCCGGCGCGACGGGCGTCGCGGCCGGCGGCACCTCCGCGGCCACGACCGGCTCGGCGACGACCGGCGGCGCGGCGGGCACGTCGGTGGTGACCGGGGCGGCCGACGCGACAGCGGGCGCCGGGACGTCGACCGGCGCCGGGGCGGCAGCCGGTGCCGGGGCGGCCACGGACGGCGCGGGGGCGGCCGCGGGCGCGGGGCCCCAGAGCGTGGCGGAGATCGGGTGCTCGGCGACGACCGGTGTCGGTTCGTCGGCCGGGGCGACGGGAGCCGGCGGCGCGACCGGGACAGACGCGGCTGCCGCAGGCGGGGCGACCGGTGCAGACGCGGCGGTCGCAGGCGGGGCAACGGACGGAGCGGCGGGCGCCACCTCGGCGACCGGCTCCCGTCCCGGGGCCTCCTCGGGGACCTCCGACCAGGCGTCCTCGGCGGCCGGCTCCCACGCGGGTGCGGGCGCCGCGGCGGCGACCGCGGCGATGGCCTCGTCGACCGCCTCGCGCACGTCGACGTCCCCGGCCACCATCTGCGCCAGGGCGGCGGTGAACGGCGAGGGCTCCGGTGCGACGTCCACCCGAGCGGCGGTCCGGCTGGGCGCTGCGGCCCGCGCGGCGGCACGCGCCGGCTCGGGCGCACGGGCGGGTGCACGGGCGGGCTCCGGCGCGGTGGCGCGGGCCGGTGCGGCGGCCGGCCACCCACCGGACCGCGGCGCGCGGCGGTCCGTGGCCGGGCGGGCCGCGCTGCGCGAGTACAGCCCCACCGCCGGCTCGTCGTCCCCGGCGAGCAGCCCGGCGACCTCGTCGACGGGGTCGGGCAGCACCGGGGCACGGCGCAGGGCGGCCTCGATGCGGGCCGCGGACTCGGCGCGGGAGGCCGGCCGGCGCTCGACGGGGGTGGGCGCGATCTCCTCCACCTCGGCGACGTAGCGCTCGGTGGTGAAGAACCCCATGACCCCGCCGGTGCGGACCCGGCGGATCCCGACGATCCGCACGGAGGAGCCGTACTTCTCGCGGGCGGCGGCGATGGCGGCCTCGCGCGAGGCGGCCTCAACGGACGGCAACGGCACCGTTCACCACTCCCAGTGACTCGATCTGGGCCGTCCGGGAGACCTCCGTGTAGGAGATCACCGGCAGGCGGGGGAGGATCTGACGCATCAGGCGGGACAGGGCGGCCCGGACCTGCGGGGAACACACGAGCACGGGGGCCAGCCCCAGCCGCTCGGCGTCGTCGAGCAGGCCGGTGCACCCGTTGACGAGCGCGTCGACCGTGCCGGCGTCGAGCGCGAGCACCTGACCGGCGTCGCTGTGCCGCACCGCCTCCAGGAGCCGCTGCTCGAACGCGGGCTCGAGGGTCAGCACGTGCAGCCGCTCGTCGGGGGTGACGTAGGGGTGGCTGATCGCCGCGCCGAGCGCCGAGCGGGCGGCCTCGACCAGCCCGTCGACGTCGGTGCCGACCTTCGCCCGCACCGAGAGCGCCTCGAAGATGCGCACCAGGTCGCGGATGGAGACGTTCTCGTCGAGCAGCCCGTGGAGCACCCGCTGGATCTCGCCGAGGGTGAGCAGCGCCGGGGTGAGCTCCTCGACCACGACCGGGTGGGTGCGCCGGACGGTCTCCACCAGCAGCCGCACGTCCTCCCGGCCGAGCAGCTCGGCGGCGTGCTGGCGGACCACCTCGGCCAGGTGGGTGGTGATGACCGAGGAGCGGTCGACGACGGTGGCGCCGGCCATCTCGGCCTGCCGCTGCAGCTCGACCGGCACCCACTTCGCGGCCAGGCCGAACACCGGCTCGCGGGTGGGCTTGCCGGGCAGCCCGTCGAGGGCGTCGCCGATGGCCAGCACGGTGCCGGCCGGCGAGATGCCCTTGGCGGCCGGGACGCCGTTGAGCCAGATGACGTACTGCGAGGCCGGCAGGTCCAGGTTGTCGCGGGTGCGCACCAGCGGGATGACCAGGCCGGTGTCCATCGCGACCTTCCGGCGCAGCGCCTTCACCCGGTCCAGCAGGTCGCCGCCGCGGGCGGTGTCGACCAGGTCGACCAGGTCGAAGGCCACCTCGAGCTCCAGCGGGTCCACCCGCATCTTCTCGGCGATCGCCTCGGGGGAGTCCGGCCGCGGCTCGTCGGCAGCGCCGGCCTGCACGGCGACGTCCGCGTCCTCGGCGGGGGCCTCCTTCATGCGGGCGGCCATGAGCAGGAACAGGCCACCGATGACCAGGAACGGCAGCTTGGGCAGGCCGGGGATGAGGCACAGCGCGATGGCCGCGCCGCCGGCGATCCGCACCGGCTGCTTGAACCGGCCGAGCTGGGCGATCAGGTCGCTGCCCATGTCGCCCTCGGAGGCCGAGCGGGTGACGATGATGCCGGTCGCGGTGGACAGCAGCAGCGCGGGGATCTGCGAGACCAGGCCGTCGCCGACGGTCAGCAGCGAGTACGTGGAGACGGCGTCGCCAGGAGCCATGCCCAGCTGCATGACGCCGATCGCGAACCCGCCGATCAGGTTGATCAGCGTGATGATGATGGCGGCGATCGCGTCGCCCTTGACGAACTTCGAGGCACCGTCCATCGAGCCGTAGAAGTCGGCCTCGGCGGTGACCTCGAAGCGGCGCCTGCGGGCCTGCTCCTCGTTGATCAGCCCGGCGTTGAGGTCGGCGTCGATCGCCATCTGCTTGCCGGGCATGGCGTCGAGGGTGAAGCGGGCGCCGACCTCGGCGACGCGGCCGGCACCGTTGGTGATGACGACGAACTGGATGATCGTGAGGATCACGAAGATCACCAGGCCGACGATCAGCGAGCCGCCGATGACGAAGTGCCCGAAGGCCTCGATGACCTTCCCGGCGTAGCCGTCGGAGAGCACCAGGCGCGTCGAGGAGACGTTCAGCGCCAGCCGGAACAGCGTCGCGATGAGGATCAGCGACGGGAAGACCGCGAAGTCCAGCGGCCGCTTGATCTGCATCGACACCAGCAGGATCAGCAGCGCGGCGGTGATGTTGAAGCCCAGCAGCAGGTCCAGCACCGCCGACGGCAGCGGCACGACCAGCATGAGGACGATGGCCACAACGCCGATGGGGACGGCGGCCTTCGTCAGTCTCTGCACGAGTCAACTCATCGGCAGTTCGGCTTGAGTGGGGCACCGCGGCAGCGCCGTCCGCCCCACCCGTCACAGGTGTCCCAGCGGGTCAGCCGGCCGGGACCCGCCGGCGGCCGGCCTTGGGGAGGCCCTCGACGTCGGGCGCCTCGAAGCCGGGCCGGTGCAGCCCGCCCCGGACGCCGCGGGCCGACAGCTGCATGACGAAGGCCAGCACCCGGGCCACCGCGGTGAACAGCTGGGTGGGCACCTCCTGGCCGAGCTCGCAGGAGGAGTGCAGGGCCCGCGCGAGCGGGATGTCCTGGACCATCGGCACCCGCGCCTCCGCGGCGCGCTCGCGCAGCTTCGCCGCCAGCTCGTCGGCGCCCTTGGCCACGACCCGGGGGGCGCCGCGCTCGGGCTCGTACTTCAGCGCCACGGCCACGTGGGTGGGGTTGACCAGCAGGACGTCGGCGGTGGCGACCTCGCTCATCATGCGGTTGCGCGACATCGCCAGCTGCGCGGAGCGGCGCTGGCCCTTCACGTGCGGGTCGCCCTCCGACTGCTTGTGCTCCTGCATGATCTCGTACTTGCTCATCTTGAGCTTCTTCATGATCTGCTTGCGCACGACGATGTAGTCGATGACCGCGATGGCCAGGCCGGTCACCGCCACGACGCGGAACATCAGGACGGCGGAGTCGGTGAACGTGGCCGCGATCGCCGACAGCGGCAGCGACCCGGACGACGACACCAGGTCCTGCGCCCGGTCGCTGGTCATGATCACGACGACCGCCAGCGCGACCGTCTTGATCACCGACTTGGCGGCCTCCCACGCGCCGTGGGCGCCGAACATCCGCTTGATCCCGGGGAACGGGTTCAGCTTCGCGAGCGTCGGCTTCATCGACTTGGTCGAGACCGTCACCCCGCCCTGGGCCGCCGTGGCGAGGGCGCCGATGCCCATGAGGGCCAGCGCCATCGGCAGCACCGTCGTCAGGAAGGTGCTCAGCGCCTGGCCGAGCAGGGCGGAGACCGCACTGACCTCCGGGTGGGCGGCGATCCCGCGGACCTGCACGAACAGCTCCGCCACCCCGTCGAAGGCGTTGCCCACGAGCATCGGCAGCAGCACGCTGGCCGCCGCCGCCCCGATCCAGGTGCCGAGCTCCTGGGTCCGGGGGATCTGCCCGTCCTTGCGCGCCTCCCTGAGGCGTTTCGGAGTCGGGTCCTCGGTCTTCTCACCGCCGGGTCCGTCCTGGGCCACGGGTCACCCGCTCCGCAGGGAGACCATGGCCCGCGCCGCGGCGTCCACCAGTGAGTCGAGGGCCGCGGGCAGCAGCGGGAAGGTCAGGCCCAGCAGGGCGAGCGTGAGCATGATCTTCACCGGGAAGCCGAAGGCGAAGATGTTCAGCGCCGGCGCGGCCCGGCTGAGCAGCGCGAGCGCGACGTCGGCGAGCAGCAGCACCGCCACCAGGGGTCCGGCGATCTGCAGCGCGGCCAGGAACATCATCGACAGGGCGGTGATCAGCACCTGGGCGAGCTGGTCGGTGGGCACGCCGCCCCCGACCGGCAGCCCCTCGTAGGAGGTGGCGAAGCCGCGGACGATGAGCAGGTGGCCGCCGCTGGTGAACAGCAGCGTGGTGGCCAGCAGGTAGTGCAGGCGGCCGATCGCCCCGGTCGTCGTCATCGACAGCGGGTCGTAGGACGGCTGCATCGTGAAGCCGCCGGAGGTGTCGATGAGGTCGCCGGCGTACTGGACGGCGGCGAACAGCAGCTGGACGACGAAGCCCAGGGCCGCGCCGATGACCACCTCCGTGATCGCGCCGACGACGAGGAAACCGGCCGTCGGCTCGGGCAGCCCGGGGGCGATCCGGCTCAACAGCGCCACCGACAGCGCCAGGGCCAGCGCGCCCTTCACGGGGGCCGGGATGCTGCGGGAGGCGAACGGGGGCGACAGCAGCACGAAGCCGGCGGCCCGGGCGGTGCCGAGCAGCAGTGCCGCCAGGGTCGTCGCCGGGACCTCGAGGTCCACGGCGGCTACGTCCGGTCGAGCAGGCGCGGGAGCATCTCGAACAGGCCCTGGGTGAAGCTGACCATCTCCGACAGCACCCAGTTGCCGGTCACCAGCAGCGCGATGGCGACCGCGATGATCTTCGGCACGAACGAGAGGGTCTGCTCCTGGATCTGCGTCGCGGCCTGGAACAGGGAGATGAGGAACCCGACCAGCAGGGCGGTCAGCAGGATCGGTGCGGCGATCTTCGCGGCGACCATCATGGTCTGCACCGCGATCTCGGTGACGTCGGCGTCAGTCATCAGCCGTAGCTCCCGACCAGCGCCGTCGTGATCAGCGCCCAGCCGTCGACCACCACGAACAGCAGCAGCTTGAACGGCAGGGACACGATCACCGGCGGCACCATCATCATGCCCATGGACATCAGCGCGGCGCTGACCAGCATGTCCAGCACCAGGAACGGGATGAACACGACCAGCCCGATGATGAAGGCGCTCTTGAGCTCGGAGAGCACGAACGCCGGCACCAGCGTGGTCATGCTGACCGCCTCGCGGTCGGCCGGCGCCTCCTCCCCGGAGAGGCCGACCATCAGCTCGAGCTCGTCCTCGCGGGTGTTGTCGAGCAGGAACTCCTTGAGCGGCACGACGCCGACGTCGTAGGCCTGCGTGACCGACATCTGCCCGTCGAGGTAGGGCTGCACCGCCACCTCGTTGACGTCGCCGAACACCGGCCCCATCACGAACAGGGTCAGGAACAGCGCGAGCCCGGTGAGCACCTGGTTGGGCGGCGCCTGCTGCATGCCGAGCGCGTTCCGGGTCAGCGACAGCACCACGACGATCTTGGTGAACGACGTCACGAGCAGCAGCGCCGACGGCGCGATCGACAGCACGGTGAGCGCCAGGATGAGCGTGACCGTGCTGCTCGGGCTGCCGCCGCCGACGGAGATGTCCACGCCGCCGTCGACGGCGGGGGCCACCGGGGCCGTGGGGGCGGTGGGGGCGGTGGGCGCGGTGGGCGCCGCGGAGGCCGGGTCGGCCAGCAGTGCCAGCAGGACGCCGACCAGCGCGACGAGCAGCAGGACGAGGCCGGCTCGCCGGGCGAAGGGGGCGCCCCGCGCGGGTGTGGGGGCGGAGGTCATCAGCGGCGGACCGTCCGCTCCCGCAGCTGCTGCACCAGCGTCGTCCAGCTGCCGCGGTCGAACACCGACCCGGACAGCGTGCCGGTCGCGGACGCCGGCAGCGGCCGGGCGGCCAGGAGCGACTGGCGCTCGGCGATGGCCTCCTCGACGGTGTCACCGTCGACCTCGGCCAGCAGGGTGACCTGCTCCTCGGTGGCGCCCACGACGAGGACGCGGCCGGCGATGCGGACGACGTTGACCGAGCTGGCCCGGCCCATGCGCTGGCGGGCGACGACCTCGATGAGCCCGTTCCCCTGGCCCAGGCCCCGCTTCTTGGCCAGCCGCGCGGCGAACCAGAGCACCACGCCGATGAAGGCCAGCGACAGGATCAGCCGGATGACCATCCAGGTCATGGGGTGACCTGCCCGATCTCGGAGTGGGCGTCGGTGACGATCTCGCTGATCCGCAGGCCGAAGTCCTCGTCCACGACGACGACCTCGCCGCGCGCGATGAGGGTGCCGTTGACCAGCAGGTCGGCCGGGGCGCTGGCCGCGCGGTCGAGCTCGACGACCTCGCCGGGGTGCAGGGACAGCAGCTCGCCGACGGTCATGCGGGTGCGGCCGATCTCGACGGTGACCTCCATCGCCACGTGCCGCAGCAGGTCCAGGCTGCCGCGCTGGGTGCGGGGCTGGGGAAGGGTCACCTGCAGCGCGAAGGTCGCCTCGACGGTGCCGTTGCCGGCCAGCAGCGGGACGGCGACGAACATGCCCTTGTCCCGCAGCCCGTCCATCGCGGTGTCGGGGTCCTCGGTGCGCTCGGAGTCCACACGCACCCGGCCGAGCGTGCCGGCGGCCGCCTCGAGGGCCGGGCGGAGCGCGACGGCGACGTCCATGGGGCCGACCGGGGAGTTGGCCAGGGCGTCGACGATCTGGTCGGAGACCACGAGGACGACGTCCCCGCTGACCTCCCCGGACAGGCGGGCCATCACGGCACCGGCGGCCTCGGCCGGCAGCAGCACCGCGTCGGGGTCGCTGACCGGCGCGCCGGGCGTCAGCTCGACGGTGGCCGGCACGTGGGCCGCCGCGGCGCGGGCGGCGGAGGCGACGACGGCGATCACGGTCTCGGAGGCCTGCGAGTGCTCCACGGAGGCGGTCATGCGGTGTCCTTCTGGGCAGCGAGGGGGGTGGGCACGATGGCGGCGGCGAGCCGGCGTCGGTGGTTGCTGGCGATCGCGTAGGCGAACGTCACGTCGTTGGTGGTGACCTCCAGCGGCGCGTCCTGCGGGTGGCGCAGGAGGAGGACGTCGCCGACGGCGAGGGACAGGAGGTCCTCGGAGGAGACCTCGAGCGGGGTGAACCGGACGCCGACCTCGACCGGCACCTGGGTCAGCCGCTCGGTGAGGGCCTCGGTGGCGCGGCGGCGCTTGGCCTGCGCCGACTCCGACAGCTGCGGGGAGGCGGCGTTGTTCAGCGCGGGGGCGAAGGAGGAGAAGGGCAGCACGAGGGTGGCCTCGCCGACCCGGTTGCCCACGGCCATGGTGAACGTCGCGACCATGACGGTGTCCGACCCGGCCGCGGCCTGCGCCAGCTGCGGGTTGTACTCGATCTCGCTGAGCTCCGGCTGCAGGCTCGCGATGTGGGAGAAGGCGGCGACCCACTCCTGCAGCAGCCGGTTGAGCAGGTGGTTGGTGATGGTCGTCTCCATCACCGTCATCGGCCGGTCGGGCTGGTCGGAGGTGCCGGAGCCGCCGAGCATGTGGTCGACGGTGGCCATCGCGATGTCCAGCGGGTAGGCCAGCAGGCCCTTGCCGGCCAGCGGCTCCAGCGTGAACGTCGCGACGAAGGAGGGGTTGGGCAGCGTGGCCACGTAGTCGTCGTAGGAGTGCTGCTCGATGCCGATGAGCTCCATCCGCGCGCCGGCGCGGAGCATGGAGGTCAGCACGGTCGTCGCCTGGCGGGCGAAGGCCTCCTGGGCGATCTGCAGGACCCGGACGTGCTCGCGGGAGAGCTTCGTGGGCCGGCGGAAGTCGTAGGTACGGGGCTCTCCGCGCCGGCTGCGCGTGCCCGGTACTGACAGCGGGCCCTGGGCGGGTCCGTTCTCGGGGCGGGTCACCCTCCCCTCATCGGCTGGGAACGACACCGCCCTGACCGGCGCCGCGGGGCGCTGCCGGTCAGGGCGGGCGGGTGTGACGGGTGGTTCGGGTGGGGCGCGGAGCCCCGCGGGTCAGCAGGTCACTGGGTGACGTACTCGGTGAGGTACACGTCCATGACCATCTCGTGGCCGTCGACGGTGTAGGCCTCGACGATCTTCTGCTCGAGGGCCTCCTTGAGCGCGTCCCGGGCACCGACGACGTCGGACGGCTGCGCCTGCGAGTAGGTGGAGATGACCAGGTCGAGGGCCTTGGAGCCGTCGACGCCGGAGCCCCCGTGGCCACCGCCGGCCGCGGACTCGGTCAGCTGCAGGGCGATGCCGACCTTCAGGTAGCCGCCCCCGGCGAGGTTCACCGCGATCGACTCCAGCGGCAGGACCTCCCCGGCCACCGGCTCCTCGGCCGCGGCCTCGCCGCTGCCGGCGAACAGGAAGTAGTACCCCGCCCCGGCCAGGACGAGCACCGCCACCAGGGCGATGACCAGGATCTTCTTCTTGCCGCCGCCCGTGGCCTCGCCGTCCTCGGGGGTCGCCGCCTTCTTGTCCTTCTTGTCCTTCTTGTCCTCAGCCATGGGTCTCCTCCTGGGACGTGCCGGCGGCCAGGCCGGGCAGCAGTTCGTTGGCCTCCGCAGAGGCGGTGGACAGGACGACGACGTCGACCCGCCGGTTGACGGTGATGGCCTCCGGGTCCGACGTCGGCACCAGCGGGCGGGTGTCCGAGTAGCCGTTGGCGGCCATGCGGTCCTGCGGGACGCCGTCGGCGGCCAGGGCGCGGACGACGGTGGTCGCGCGGTAGGCCGACAGCTCCCAGTTGGACGGCCACGGCCCGCCGGGGGTCACCGGCAGGTGGTTGGCGTGGCCCTCGACGCCGAGTTGGTTGGGCAGCTCGCGCAGGGCGGGGGCGATGGCGTCGAGGATCTCCCGGCCGTCGGGCCGCAGCTCGGCCTCCTCGGCGTCGAAGAGGACCTGGTCGGCGACGATGTGCACCACCAGGCCGCGCTCGTCGATCTCGAACCGGGCGGCACCCGCGTGGCCGGAGGCCTCGAGCGCGGTCTCGATCCGCTCGCGGGCGGCGGCCAGCGCGTCGTACTGGGCCTCGGCCTCGGCGGCGACCTGCTGCGACTCGGCCAGCGCGGCCTGGGCCGCGGCGGCGTCGACCTCGGCCTGCGGGACCGTCTGCTGCGGCGGGATGACCGAGGCGATGTCGATCGCGCCGGGCAGCCCGTCGAGCACGGAGCCGTCCGGGGAGGACGCCGGCATCACGCTGATCGGGCCGCCGAAGGCCTCGGACAGGCCGCTGGCCAGCGCGGCGAACTTCTCCTTGTCCACCTGGCTCATGGCGAAGAGCACCACGAACAGCACGAAGAGCAGGGTCAGCATGTCCGCGTAGGACACCATCCACCGCTCGTGGTTCTCGTGCTCCTCCTCCTCGTGCTTCTTCGGCCGGCGGCGGCCGGAACTCACGCCGCCTCCTTGGCGGCCTCACTCGGCGGCACGAGGGAGGTGAGCTTCTGGCGCACCGCGCGCGGGCTGGTGCCGGCCTGGATCTCGGCGATGCCCTCGACCAGCAGTTCCATCTGCGCCGCCTGCAGCTCGCTGACCCGCAGGATCTTGGCGCCCATGGGCAGGAACCAGAAGTTGGCGGCCATGACGCCCCACAGGGTGGCGACGAACGCCGAGGCGATCATCGGGCCGAGCGACGAGGGGTCGTCGAGGTTGGCCATGACGTTCATCAGACCGACGATGCAGCCGACGATGCCGATGGTCGGCGCGTAGCCGCCCATCGCGTTCATGAACTTGGCGGCGACCTTGTCCTCGGCCTTCTTGGCGGCGATCTCGCTCTCGAGGACGCCGCGCAGCTCCTCGGGGTCGGTGCCGTCGATGCCCATCTGCAGGCCGCGCTTGAGGAACGGGTCCTCGATCGCCTTGACCTGGGCCTCGAGCGCGAGCAGGCCCTCCTTGCGGGCCTTCTCGGCGAGGCTGACCAGCGTCTGGATCTGCTCGGTGGCCGGCGGGACCTTGCCCGGCATCAGCGCCATCTTGAACCAGCCGGGCATCTTCTTGAGGTCGGCCATCGTCTGGCTCGACATCGCCGCGCCGAACGTGGCCACGATGACCAGCACGATCGCGGGGAGGAACAGCAGCGAGGTCGGGTCGGAACCCTCCAGCACCATGAAGACCAGGAGGGCGACGAGCGAGACGACGAACCCGATCAGGGTGGCCGGATCCATGGGTCAGCGCTCCTCGCGGGCCGGGAAGGGGACGACGGCGGCGTCCCCGTCGTCCTCCGTCGTGTGCAGCGGCGAGCGGTAGGTGCCGCGGTCCATCTCGTAGGCCGTCGCGAGGATGCTGGCGCGGTACTCGCGGATCTCCACGAGCACCTCGTCCACGCTCTCCGACACGACGTACTTGGTGCCGTCGACCAGGAAGACGACGGTGTCGGGGTGGCCCTCGACCCGTTCGACGAGGTCGGGGTTGAGCGCGAACCGCTCTCCGTTCAGGCGCGTCACACGGATCACGGGTGGTCCTCTGGATCGATCGGAGGGGGACTGGGGGTGCTGTGGAGCGGCACCGCTCTGTGGTGGGTCATCGGCCCCGCGGGCGTGTGCCTTGAGCCGAACGGGTGGCCTCACCCCGCGGGGTGACCTGCGTGGACGCCCCCCGGACGGGCGACGGCCCGGCCCCTCGCGGAGGGACCGGGCCGCGGCGACGTGCTGGAACGGCCTCTCTGCAGGGCCCCGCGCTGAGCCTGCGAAGCGTGGGGGCAGAGAGCGGGAGGGCCCGCCTGCCCCCGTCGCTCGCACGGTCGCGGCGGGGTCCTGCAGGCGGGCCGACGAACTAGCGCTTGAGGTTGACCAGGTCCTGCAGGATCTCGTCGGAGCTGGTGATGACGCGGCTGTTGGCCTGGAAACCGCGCTGCGCGACGATCAGGCCGGTGAACTCCTCGGCCAGGTCGACGTTGGACATCTCCAGCGCGCCGGCGTTGAGGACGCCGCGGCCACCCGTGCCCGGCTGGCCGATCAGCGCCAGCCCGGAGTTGTTCGCGGGCCGGTAGGTGCTGCTGCCGGACTTCTCCAGACCGCCGGGGTTGGCGAAGGTGGCCAGCGCCAGCTGCCCGAGGACCTTGGTCTGCTGGTTGGAGAAGACCCCGGTGATCGTGCCGTCGTTGCCGAGGCTGAACGACTCCAGGACACCGGCGCTGTAGCCGTTCTGCTCGTCCGCCGCCACGGTCGTCGGGCTGCCGTACTGCGTCACGGCGGTGACGTCGATCGTCACCGGGCCGGTCCAGCCGGGCGGGAGGCTGTTCAGGGCGAAGGTCGTGGGACCGGTGAGGTTCCCGCTGCCGTCGAAGGTGAGCGCCACCGGGGCGGTCATGAGGTTGACCGGCGGCGCGGTGGTGGCCGGGGGCACCGGCGTGCCCGGCATGGTGACGTTGACCGTCCAGCCGGTGGCGCCCTTCTCGAAGGTGTAGGAGACGGGCACCTCCTCGCCGAGGTCGTTGTACATGGTGATCGACGTCTCGACCTTCTTGCCGGTCTCGGCGGCCGCGGAGAGGTTGCCCGTGACCGAGCCGCCGATCGCCGGCGCGGGGCCACCGGTCGCCTTGGGGGCGGTGCCCTGGCCGAAGGGGATCATCAGGTTCCCGATGCGACCGTTCGCGTCGACGACGCCGTTCACGTCCGCCGTCCAGCCCTGCAGGATGCCGCCGCTGTCGGTCATCATGTTGCCCGCCGCGTCGAAGCCGAAGGAGCCCGAGCGGGTGAACAGCTGCTGGTTGCCCACCTGGACGACGAAGAAGCCGTCGCCCTCGATCATGAAGTCGGTGGCGCGGCCGGTGGTCTGCGTGGCGCCCTGGGCCCAGTTCGTGCTGATGCCGGCGACCTTGACGCCGAGGCCGACCTGCGCCGGGTTGCTGCCACCGGCCGAGTCGGTCGGCGCCCCGCCGGCCCGCAGCGTCTGGGACAGGGCGGCCTCGAAGACGGTCGACTGGCTCTTGTAGCCGACGGTGTTGACGTTGGCGATGTTGTTGCCCGTGACGTCCATCTTCGTCTGGTGGGCACGCAGACCGGAGATGGCCGAGAACATGGAACGCAGCATGGAGGGGGCTCCTCGGGTTCGACGCCGGCCCGCCTGGGGACCGGGCGGGCGGGTCAGGACGTGGTGGTCTGGGCGATCTCGGTGATGCGGCCCGTCTCGACGGCGGTGGAGCCGATCATCGCCACCGCGTCGGAGCTGCCCGTGCCGAGCCGCACGGAGGTGACGACGCCGGAGACGCTGGCCCCGGTCGTGTCGGTGTAGGTGACGGTCCGGCCGACGAGCGCGCCGGCGCTGCTGGACCGCTGCAGCGCGAGCAGCGACGCGTTCTGCTCGACCATCTGCTCGAGCTTCTCGACCTGACTGAAGGTCGCGGTCTGCGACATCATCTGGCTGCTGTCGGCCGGGTTGGACGGGTCCTGGTACCGCAGCTGGGCCACGAGGAGCTGGAGGAAGGTGTCCTTCCCCAGCTGGTCGGGCCGGTCGACCGTGGACGTCGGCGGGGGATAGGCCGCTGCGACGCCGCTGATTGCGTCGGGCATGGGTCTGCGTTCTCCGTTCTCAGACGCGGACGTCCACGCCGCGGGACGTGGAGGTCGGGGGAGCGGGGGCCGGGCGGCCCTCACCGGGCTCGGTGGCGCGCGCCCACGACCGCGGCCGGCCGTCGCCGCGGTCGTGGCCGCCGGCCTGGTCCCGCCCGGTGTGCTGCTGGGCGGTGGTCCAGGTGCTGCCGGGATCGCGGTCGACGGAGGCGCTGGTGCAGGTCAGCCCGGCGCTCTGCAGGTCGCGGCGGAGGTCGGGGAGGGCGTCGAGGAGCGCGGCCCGCCCGGCCTCGGTCGCGCCGCGCAGGGTCAGGTCGACCGCGCCCTGCTGGAGGGTCACCTGCACCTCGACCTGGCCCAGCGTCTCCGGGGTCAGGACGACGGTCATGGTGTGCACGCCGTCGGGCGCGGTGCGCAGGACGGCGACGTGCCCCGCGACCTGGGTGGCCACCGGCGGCGCGGCGTCCGCGTCGGCCGGGGCGGCCGCCGGCTGGACCACGGTCGTGACCGAGACCGGCGCGGGGCCGGCGGCCGCCGGGCTCGCCGCGCCCGGTGCCGCCGGGGCGGGGGAGTCCTCCCGCGGGCCGGCGCCGGTGCCGGTGTCCGCCGTCGTGCTGCCGGAGGGGGTCGCGGCGGGTGGGGCCGCCACGGCGCCCGCGGTCGGGGCCGGCGGTGTGTCCTCGGCCGCGGGTGCGGAGGCCGGCACGACGACGACCGGCAGGCCGGGCAGCGGGCCGGCGTCCTGTGGCGCGGCGGGGGAGCCGGCCGCGACGGGGCCGCCCGGCACCGGTGCGGTCGCGTCGGCCGCCGGTGCCGGGGTGGGGACCGTGCCGGTCGGCACCGTGCCGCCCGCGAGGGCGGACCCCGCGGGGGCGGCCGCGCCGGGCAGCACCGCCGCGGCCGCGACGGCACCGGGTCCGGCCGCGTCCGGCACGACCGCGCCGGGGACGACCGCGCCGTCCGCCACGACGGGGAGGCCGCCCGCGGGGAGGCCAGAGGTGGCGACGGCGCCGACGCCGGCGGTCCCTGCCGGGGTCGTGGGGGTGGCGGTCCCGTGCAGCAGCAGCCAGAGGCCCGGGGGCATCCCGGTCACCGGCGGCACGGTGCCGTCGGCAGGGGCCGCGTCGGCGGGTGCCGACGTCGTCCCCTCGTCGTCGGGGGTGCCCTCGGCCGGGGCCGCGTCGTCCCGGCCGCCGGGGTTGCCGGCGACTGCGTCGTCCAGGGCCGCGGCGAACTCCTGGCGGGAGGCCGGGTCGGCCGGCGACGAACCCGGGGTGGGCACCGCCGCGGGCGCGGCCGGCATCACGGGGGCTGTCATCGATAGGTCTCCGCCTTGCTCATCACGGACCGGACGTAGTTCTGCGTCTCGGGGTAGGGCGGGATGCCGCCGAAGCGGCTCACCGTCCCGGGGCCGGCGTTGTAGGCGGCCAGGCCCAGCTCGGTGGACCCGAACCGGTCGGTCAGTTGGCGCAGGTAGCGGGCGGCGCCGTCGACGGCGGACGCCGGGTCGAGCGCGTCGACCCCGAGCCCGGCGGCGGTGGCCGGCATGAACTGCATGAGGCCCTGGGCGCCGGCCGGGGAGACCGCCGAGGCGTCGAAGCCGGACTCGGTCGACGCGACCGCCGCGAGCAGCGCCGGGTCCACGCCGTACCGGTTGCCGGCCCGCGTGAACAGGTCGGCGTACGGAACGCCGGACAGCGCCGCGCCGGAGGACGCCGACGCCGTCGCCGCGGCCTGCTCGGGCAGCACCCGGCGGATGACGGTGGGGTTGCCCACCGACTGGACCTTGACCGTCTCGCCCTCCTGCGGCGCGGCGATCATCTTGCCGTCGCCGACGTAGATGCCGACGTGGTCGATGCCGGGGCGGCTGGAGGTGTGGTCGAAGAACACCAGGTCGCCGGGGCGCGCGTCGGCCAGCGAGGCGACGGCGGTGCCGGCGGTGGCCTGCTGCGAGGAGGTGCGGGGCAGGTCGATGCCCAGGTTGCCGAAGACCAGCTGGGTGAACCCGGAGCAGTCCAGGCCCTTCGACGGGTCCGTGCCGCCCCAGAGGTAGGGGACGCCGAGGTACTTCTGCGCCTCGGTGACGACCGCCTGCTCCGAGGCGGTACCCGCCCGGCCGGCAGCGGGAGCCGTGGCCGATCCGGTGCCGGTGAGCCCGGCGGCGGAGGCCGCCGAGGCCCAGGCGCCGGCGGACGACGTCTGCACGGGCGCGGCGAAGCGGGCCTGGATCTCGCTGATCCGGCTCTGCACGGCGATCAGTCCGTCCACGGCACCTCCCCGGAGGGGGTGCGGCGGCCCGATCGGCCGGTCACGAGGTCGTCCACGGTCCTCTCCTCGGCAGCCTGCTCCGCGAGTCGCACCGTCTGGAGGTGACGTTCGCGCAACCGCTCCAGGCCCTTGGTCCGCTGCGCCGCCGCCGTCCAGGCCGCGCGCACCAGCGCGGCCTGCTCGGCGGAGGCGGTGGCCAGCGACCGCGCGGCCGCGGCGTCCTCGGCCGCGACCCGGGCGAGCACCATCGAGGCGCGGAAGACGCCGGAGCTCAGGGTGCCGGTCGGCGCCGCGGCGGCGAGGGCGTCCTCTGCCTCGGTGGCCCGGCGGTCGGCGTCGGCGGCCGCGCGGGCGGCCTCGGCGGCGGCCAGCGCGGCCGCGCGCTCCTCGACCCGCCGGACCTCGAGCACCGGCTGCAGGCGGAACGCGCGCGCCTTCACCACGTCGCGGTCGGCGCGCTCACGCCGACCTCACGATCCGGTTCAGCCACGCCCACGACTCCTGCGCCGGCGTCAGCTCGCCGGTGGGCTGCTGCAGGAACGACTCGATCGCCGGCGCCAGGTGGCGCGCCCGGTCGACCAGCGGGTCGCTGCCGGCCTGGTAGGCGCCGATCTCGATGAGCTCCTTGACGTCGCGCAGCGCCCCCATCAGCCGCCGCACCTCGCGGGCGTCGGTCATCTGCGCCGGCGGGACGACCGCCCCGGCCACCCGGGAGATCGACTCGAGGACGTCGATGGCAGGGAAGTGGCCCGCGGTGGCGAGCTTGCGGGTCAGCACGATGTGGCCGTCGAGGATGGAGCGCGCGGTGTCGGCGATCGGCTCGTTGTGGTCGTCGCCGTCGACGAGCACCGTGTACAGGCCCGTGATGGAGCCCGTGGCGGCGGTGCCGGCCTTCTCCAGCAGCTTGGGCATCATCGCGAAGACGCTCGGCGGGTAGCCGCGGGTGGCCGGCGGCTCGCCCGCGGAGAGCCCGACCTCGCGCTGGGCCATCGCCGTGCGGGTGATGGAGTCCATGAGCAGCAGGACGTCGCGGCCCTGGTCGCGGAAGCCCTCCGCGATGCGGGTGGCGACGAACGCGGCCTTGAGCCGCACCAGCGGCGGCTCGTCGGAGGTGGCGACGACGACGACCGTGCGCGCCATGCCCTCCGGCCCGAGGTTCTCCTCGAGGAACTCCTTCACCTCGCGGCCACGCTCGCCGATCAGCCCGATGACGCGGACGTCGGCGTCGGTGCCGCGGGTGATCTGGGCCAGCAGCGTGGACTTGCCCACGCCGGACCCGGCGAAGATGCCGAGCCGCTGGCCCTTGCCGCAGGGGACGAGGGTGTCCAGGGCGCGGACGCCGAAGGTCAGCGGCTCCTGCACGCGGCTGCGGGCCAGCGGGTGCGGGGTCTCGCTGGCCAGGTCGACGAACTCCAGGCCGGCGTCCAGCGGGGGGCCGCCGTCCACCGGCCGGCCGAGCCCGTCGAGGACCCGGCCGAGCAGTGCCTCGCCGACCGGCACCTGCAGCGGCATGCCGGTGGCGCGGACAGGGGCGCCGGAGTGCACGCCGGACAGCTCGCCGAGGGGCATGCAGGTCAGCCGGTCGCGGGTGACCGCGACGACCTCGCCGAGCAGGCCGCGCGGACCCGGGTTGACCTCCACGAGGTCGCCGACCGAGGCGACGATGCCCTCGACGGACAGCGTGAGGCCCATCGCCCCCACGACCTGGCCGGTGACCTGCGGCCGGGCCGCGGCCCGGGCCCGGTCGAGCAGCCCCGGACCGCTCACGGCGCCAGCACCGCCCGCACCCGCTCCAGCGCCGAGCCCAGCTGGGCGTCGACGCGGGACGGGCCGGTCTCGGCGACGGCGCCGGCCCGCTCCACCGAGAGGTCACCCACGACCCGCACCGTGGCGGGCAGCTCGGCGAGCGCCTCCGCGGGCAGCTCGGCGAGGTCGTCGGGGTGCAGCCGGACGACGACGGGCGCGTCGGCGGGGCAGAGGGTGAGCGCCCGCCGGACCGCGTCGAGGGCGGGGGAGTCGGCGATCGCCAGCTCCCGGCACAGCAGGTCCTCGACCAGGGTCAGCACGACGGAGATGACCGAGTCGCGGACGTCGTCGGCCACCGGGACGGCGGCCGCCTCCAAGTGGGCCACCGCCGCTCCGAGGGCGGCGGTGGCCGACACCATGCGGCGCTCCCACCGCGCCTGCACCTCGGCCAGGCGCGCCTCGGCGGCCCGCTCGGCCTCCGCCACGACCGCACCGGCGGCCTGGACGCCCTCGGCGTGGCCGGCGGCGTAGCCCTCCCGGCGCGCGTGCTCCCGCAGCCGGGCCAGCTCCTCGGCGTAGACGTCGCCCAGCCGGAAGGAGGCCCGGTTGGCCGGCACCGGCATGTCGGCGGCCCGCCGGATCGTCGTCCGGCGCTCGCCCACGGGCGGCGCCTCCCGCGGCGGCGGGACGGCGCTGCGGTACGGCGCGGCCGCGGCGGCCGAGGCCCCCCGCAGCAGCGACGTCTCCCTGGGGGAGTTGTCAGGCGAGGCCATGGCGTGCCTCCGCGCCGCTGTCCGCTCCTCGCTCGCCGGCGCTCATCGCGCTGACCTCGACGGCCCCTGGACGGGGTCCTCGCTCACGCGACGAACTCATCGTCCCCGCCGCGCGAGATCGTCAGCACGCCCTGCTCCTCGAGCGTGCGGATGACACCGACGACCTTGCCCTGGGCCTCCTCCACGGTCCGCGTGCGGACCGGGCCGAGCAGCTCGATCTCCTCGGCGAGGTTCTCCGCGGCACGCTCGGAGAGGTTGCGGACCACCTTGTCCCGGACGTCGGGGCGGACGCCCTTGAGCGCGGTGGCCAGGTCGTTGGCCTCCACCTCGCGCAGCACCAGCTGCAGCGACCGGTCGTCGATGGACACGATGTCCTCGAACACGAACATCTGGGCCCGCACCTGGTCGGCCAGGTCCGGGTCGGTGCTCTGCAGCCACTCGAGGATCGACCGCTCGGTCGGTCGCGGCGAGCGGTTGATGATCTCCACGAGCGTCTCGACGCCGCCGACGGTGCTCATGTCCTGGTGCGCCAGCAGCGACCCCATGCGCCGGCCGAGCTCCTCCTCGACCAGGCGGACCATCTCGGGAGAGGTCCGGTCCATGGTCGCGATCCGGTGGGCGACCGCGGCCTGCTGCTCCGGGGCGAACCCGGACAGCACCTCGGCCGACTGCGCCGGCGTCAGGTGGGCGAGGACCAGCGCGATCGTCTGCGGGTGCTCGTCCTTGAGGAACGTCACCAGCTGACGGACGTCGGCGTTGCGCAGCGAGGAGAACGGCACCTCGGAGTAGACGACGTTGAGCCGGGACAGGATGCCCTCGGCCTTGTCCTCGCCGAGCCCCGCGGCCAGGATCTCGCGGGCGAAGTCGATGCCGCCGCGCCCCACGAAGCGCTGGGCGGTCATCAGGTGGTGGAACTCCTCGAGGACGCCGTCGACGTCGTCGGGCTCCACCGTGCCGAGCTTCATGAGCTCGCGGGTGATCTGCTCGACCTCCCGCGGGCGCATCTTGGACAGCAGCGCGCCGGCCTCGTCCTTGGACAGCTGGGCGATGAACACCGCGGCCTTGCGCAGGCCCGGCATGGCGACCGGCTGCCGCACGGCCGGCAGCCGCACGGCCGGCAGGACGGCGGTCGGGTCGGCCGGGGTCATCCCGACCATCTGCTCCACGCTGGCGAGGGTCATGACCGCTTCCCGCTCCCGCTCTCGCTCAGCCAGCCGCGCAGCATCGCTGCGACCTCGTCCGGCTTCTCACTGACCATGCTGGCGATCTCCCCCCGCACCCGTTGCCGCTCGGCGGCCTCGAGCTCGGCCTGGGCGTTGTCGACCGGGATCTCCCGGGTGCTCTCGATCCGGATCCGGTCGAGCTCGGCGAGCACGTCGTCGGGCAGGGCGAGGTCCTCGTAGTCCTCGTCGTCCGCCCGGTTGCGGCGCGACCGCAGCCAGACGATGAGCACCAGCAGGGCGATGCCCAGCGCGATGCCACCGGTCTTGACCATCGACCAGAGCTGGGCCTGCTCCTCGGCGGCCTGCACGGCCTCCAGTTCGGCGGCGGCCTGGTCGGCGGCGGTCGTGTCGAACGCCATCGAGGCCACGGTGATGTCGTCGCCGCGGGCGGTGTCCAGCCCGACGGCGTTGCCGATGAGGTCCTCGACCTGGTTCTGGTTCAGGTTGCCCGCGACCGCCTGGTCCATGACCACCGAGACGGTCAGCCGGTTGATCGCACCCGGCGCGCCCTGGACGGTCTCGACGGTCTCGCCGACGGCGTTGTTCGAGGTGGTCGACTCCTTGCTGTACGTGGAGTCGCCGTCGGTGCCGGCGTCGGCGGTGTTCTCCGGGCCCAGCACGCCGCCGACGGTGGCGCCGGTGCCGCTGTACTCCTCGGTGCTGGTGCTCTCCGAGACCGGCGGCGTGCCCTCCTCGTAGGTGTAGGTCTTGGAGGTGGTGTCCCGCTGGCTGAGGTCGAGGTCCGCGCGCACGGACACCTGGGCGTTGCCCGGGCCGAGCACCCGGTCGAGGATGACCTGCGCGTTGGCGGCCAGGCGGTCCTCGTACTCCTGCTCCAGCTGGGACCGGGCGTCGCCGGCGGCGGCGGTCACGCCCTGGCCGGGCGCCGAGAGCACCTGGCCGGTGGAGTCGGCGACGGTGACCTGGTCGGGGTCCATGCCCTCGATGCTCGAGGAGACCAGGTTGGTGACCGCCTGGACCTGCCCGCCGGACAGCGTCGTGCCGGGCGCGAGGTCCAGCAGCACGGAGGCTGTGGGCTCCTTCTCGTCGGAGACGAAGACCTCGTCCTCGGGGAGGGCCACGTGCACCACCGCCGAGCGGACGCCCTCCAGCGCCTCCAGCGTCTTGGCCAGCTCCCCCTCGAGGGCGCGCTGGTAGGACACCTGCTGCTGGAACTCGCTGGTGGTGATGCCCTGCTCCTCGAGCAGCGCGTACCCGGTGTCGGAGCCGGCGGGCAGGCCCTTGCCGCTCATCGACAGCCGCAGGTCGTAGACCTGGTCGTTGGCGACCATGATCGTGCCGCCGCCGTCGGCGAGCTCGTAGGCGACGCCGGACGCGTTGAGCTCGTCGACGATCGCGGACGCGTCGGTCGACGCGAGGTTGGAGAACAGCGGTGCCATCGTCGGTGCGGTCGTCCACCGGACGAAGAAGAACCCGCCGAGGAGCAGCCCGGCAGCCAGCAGGCCGATGACGACCTTCTGGCCGAGGCTGATCGTGGACAGCGTGGAGCGGATGCGCTCCAGCGGTCCGGCGAGGGCGGGGGGCATCAGACCGGCATCCTCATGATCTCGGAGAAGGCCTCAACGGCCTTGTTCTTGACGGTCACGACCATCTCGGTCGCCAACTTCGCCTCGTTCGCGGCGATCATGTAGTCGTGCACGTCCCGCAGGTCGCCGGTGGCGGCCTGGGTGGCCAGCGCGTCGGACGCCGACTGGGTCGACTGCAGCTGGTCCAGCGCGGTGGCCAGGACGTCGGCGAAGCCGGTGCCCGTGGCGGACTGCGTGCCGGTGGTCGCCTCGGTGGCGGCTCCGACGTCCGCGACCGACCCGACGGCGGGGATGGACACGGTGGGGAACGAGATGGCGCCGATCGGCGAGGTCATCAGTTCTTCCCGAGCTGCAGGGCGGCCTGGTAGGCGTTCGTCGCCCGCTCGATGGTCGCGAGGTTCGCCTGGTAGCCGCGCTGGGCCATGATCAGGTTGGTCATCTGCTCCGACAGGTCGATGTCGGGGTACTTCACGTAGCCGTCGGCGTCCGCGAGCGGGTGGTCCGGCTCGTACACCAGCCGGCCCTCGGCGCTGCCGAACTCGGCGCGGGCCGTGCGGACGCCGCCCTCGCCGGAGCCGTAGTCGACGGCCTGGGCGACGATGAAGCGCTCCTGGAACGCGTCCTCGTCGGTGGTCGTGACCGTGTTCAGGTTGGAGATGTTGTCCGAGACGGCGTCCAGCCACTTCCGGTGCGCGAGCATCCCGGAGCCGGCGACGTTGAGGGCGTCGAACATCCCGTCACGCCGTCCGCAGGGCCGTGCGCAGGGTGCTGTACTTGCCGTCCAGCGCGTTCAGGGCCAGCTGGTATCGCAGCCCGGTCTCCGTGGCGATCAGCGTCTCGCTGTCGAGCTTCACGTTGTTGCCGTTCGTGTTGGTCGGCTCCAGGGACCGCGCGACCGTGCTGCCGCCGATCGTCGGCGCCGCACCGCTGCTGAGCTGGCTGCGCAGGCTGGACTCGAAGTCGACGCGGCCGGCGAGGAAGCCGGGCGTGTTGACGTTCGCGATGTTGTCGGCGGTGACGCGCTGCCGCTGGGACAGCCCGCTCAGTGCGGCGTGCAGCGTCGTCGCGGTGACGTCGCCGATCATCGGGCGGTCGCCACGTGGGCAGGGCAGGACACGATCGGCCTCCGGGTACGCGGAAGAGACACTCGCGAACGAGTGGGGGGTCCGCCGATCCGTGGCGAGGTTGTGCTGTCCGTGCCCCTGTTCCATCGGCATCCCGCGCCCCAGACATGACCAGATGTCGCCCGCGGGAGTGGCCGCAGTTGGCAGATGGTGTGTGCGGGACGGATGTGACTGCTGGGAGTGGGCAGCCGTCCGCGGGTCCCGGCAACGCGAACGCCCCCGCGGCGCCGGGAGGCGCCGCGGGGGCGGGGGAGTGCGGGGGTGCGGTCTCTAGAGGGCCCGGTCGATGAAGGAGGCGACCGGCCGGGGCGGGCCGTAGGACATCCGGGCGGCGACGTCGCGCTGCCGGCGGGACTGGATGATCCGCTCGACCAGCTCCTCGGCGACGGCCAGTTGGTGCTGCAGCAGCCGGGCGGCACGCTCGCGGAGCTCGTCGGGGAGCGGGCCGAGCCCGGAGGGCGGGATCCAGTCCTTCGCCCGTCGGCCCCAGGCGGCGATCTCCTCGGCCCGGTCCTCGGACACGTCGGCGGCCGCCATCGTGGTCTCGGCGGCGAGGACCTCACCCTCCAGCTCGTCGAGGACGGTCGCCCAGTCGGTGGCCCCCCGGTCGCCGCCGGCCGCCGGGGGACGGGGCGGGGTCATGCGGGGGTCGCGGCGAGGGACGCGGCGGCCTGCCGCCACGCGTCGCGGAGGGGCTCCACGATCTGGCGGCAGGAGGCGACCCGGTTGCGGTCGTGCTTGACGGTGGCGGTGGTCAGCTCGGTGATCAGCCAGGTGTAGAGCGCGGCCAGCCGGGGGCCGCCCTCCCAGACCTCGACGCGCAGGCTCGTGCGCAGCTCGAAGACGATGTCCTGGGCGTGGCGGAGCTGGTTGCCCGCCTCCTCGCGGTCGCCGGCGACCAGCGCGTTCTCGGCACGCTCGAGGTCCAGGGCCAGGCGGTCGTAGAGCATGACCAGCAGCTGCTGGGGCGAGGCGGTGGCGACCGAGTCGCCCAGGTAACGGGCACGCAGGGCGGCGGCTGCACTCATGGGAAGAGGACTCCTGGTTCAGGGGACGGAACGGGGGAGCGGCGGAGCGTGGTCAGTCCGAGGAGGTCGACCACTTGGGTAGGGAGGAGAGCTGGGAGGACAGCCACGAGGACTGGTTCTGCAGCGAGCTCAGCGCGGTCTCCATGGCGGTGAACTGCCGCGTCAAGGTCGCCCGGCGCAACTCCAGCCGCCGGTCCCAGTCCTCGATCCGCTTCTCGAGGTCCTTGGCTTCGGTGTCCTGGGTCTCGGCCCGCTTCAGCAGCAGGCCGGTGGTCGAGTCGGTGGCCTTCTTCGCCAGGGTCAGCAGCTTCTGGGCGATCCCGGGGACCGTGCTGTCTCCGCTGACCAGTTTCTGGGCGATCTCCGGATCGGTCTTCAGGGCGGCGGTGAAGGTCTCCGCGTTGAACACGATGGTGCCGTACCGATCGAGCTGGATCCCGGCGGTCGCCGCGGACCGGCCGCCGATGGCGGAGGACACCTGCGCGAGCACCTCGTTGGCCAGCCCTCGAAGCGTGCTGTCGCCCTTGAGCACGGCAAGGGGGCTCTCGCTCGTGGTGCTCGTGTACAGCGAGATGCTGGACAGGACGTCGTTGGCGGCCTTGACCAGTCCCTGCACCGCGGCGGTGACCGCCTCGGGGTCGCCGGCGACGGTCACGGTGACCGGACCGCCGGTCTGCGTGACGGTCAGGGTGGTGCCGGGGAGCACGTCACTGAGCGTGTTGGTGGGGGAGCTGACCTCGTACCCGACGGTGCCCGTGCCGACCTTCAGGACGGCGTCGGCACCCGTGGAGAGCGCCTGGAACCCGGTGCCCACCTCGAACTTCGACGCGACGCCGGTCGCGGTGGACGTGAGCTGCAGGCGGTAGCCGGTGGTGGTCCTCACCGTGGCCGCGGTGACACCCTCGGCCTGGTCGTTGATCGCCGAGACGACGTCGCCGAGGGTGGCGCCGGCGGCCAGGGTGATCGCCTGGGACGTGCCGGTGGTGGTGTTCTTGATGGCCAGCGGCAGCGTCAGGTCGTAGGTGTCGGTGGTCGCCGCCCAGCTCTTGTCGCTGAGGATCGAGTGGTTCACGGCGAGGGACGTGACGCTGAAGGTGAGCGAGCCGGGGCCGGCGCCGGCGGTCGAGGTGGCGGTCACGCCGCTGGCGGAGCTGGTCGCCTTGACCGCGCCCCAGGTGGTGGACCTGGTGAGCGCCTCGGCGGCCGCGCGCAGCGCGTCGAACTTGGTGTTGACGGTGCGGTAGGCCTTGGCGTCGTCCTGCGCGGCGGCGAGCTTCTGCTTCAGCAGGGTCTGCGGGTTCGCCTCGACCGCCATCAACTGGTCGATGAGGGAGGCGGTGTCCATGCCCGAGATGAGGCCGACGTTCATGCCTGCCATGTCGGTTCCTCCGGGGTGGGGAGTCGAGGGATGGGACGAGGTGAGGGGGAGGGCTGAGGCCCTGCCCCCTCACCTCGTGGTGCTCAGGTGGTGCGGAGTGCTCAGCCGAGCAGCTTGAGGATGCCCTGCGAGCCCTGGTTGGCCTGGGCCAGCATGGCGGTGCCGGCCTGGCTGAGGATCTGGGTCCGGGAGAAGTTGGTCATCTCCTGGGCCATGTCGGTGTCGCGGATGCGCGACTCGGCGGCGGAGAGGTTCTCCACCGAGGTGTTCAGGTTGTTGATCGTGTGCTCGAACCGGTTCTGCAGCGCACCGAGGTTGGCCCGCAGCGCCGACGTCAGGGTGATGGCCGCCTGGACGTCGTTGCTCGTGGTCCCCCCGACGCCGTCGTCGGCGGCACCGTCGATGTCCAAGCCCGTGACGGAGATGAACTTGCTCAGGTCGACGTCGATCTTGTCGGTGCTGGCGTAGCCCACCTGGAAGGAGAGCACGCCGGCGCTGCCGGCGGCCGCGGCGGTGTTCACGTTGGCCGCCGTTGCCGCAGTGGCACCGAACAGGCTCACCCCGTTGAACTTGGTGTTCGTCTGGATGCGGCCGATCTCGGTCTTGAGCTGCTCGTACTCGCTCTTGATGGCGGCCTTGGAGTCGGTGTTCTGGGTGCCGTTGTTGTACTGCACGGTCAGGTCGTTCATCCGCTGCAGCATCGAGGTGACCTCGGTGAGGGCGCCTTCCGCGGTCTGGACCACGGAGATGCCGTCCTGGGCGTTGCGGGCGGCGACCTTGAGGCCACCGATCTGCGAGCGCAGGCCCTCGGAGATGGCCAGGCCGGCGGCGTCGTCGGCGGCGCGGTTGATGCGGAAGCCGGAGGAGAGCTTCTCCAGCGACTTGCTCATCTGCCCGTCGGTGACCGACAGGTTGCGGTACGCGTTCATCGCCGCGATGTTGGTGTTGACGCTCAGACCCATGGTGTTCCTCCTTGGAATGGGGTCCCGGTGGTGATCCCCGCTGCATCCGTGCGGCGGGTCGTGCCTTCCTGTTGTCGGCCGGGATCAAGGAGACCTTGACCCCAAGCGCCGAACTTGTCCCGGACCACCACCTGCGAGACGCCGTCGGCCAGGACCGGGCCGCTGGACCCGGGTGCTTGCGCCTGTCGGCCACGTGCCGGCTGGATCGGGACTCGGGAACGCGATGAGGGGGAGGCCGTCGGGCCTCCCCCTCATCGGGTGTTCAGGTGGTGCGGAGTGCTCAGCCGAGCAGCTTGAGGATGCCCTGCGAGGCCTGGTTGGCCTGGGCCAGCATGGCGGTGCCGGCCTGGCTGAGGATCTGGGTCCGGGAGAAGTTGGTCATCTCCTGGGCCATGTCGGTGTCGCGGATGCGCGACTCGGCGGCGGAGAGGTTCTCCACCGAGGTGTTCAGGTTGTTGATCGTGTGCTCGAACCGGTTCTGCAGCGCACCCAGGGTGGCCCGCAGCCCCGAGGTCTCCGTGATCTTCGCCTGGACGGCGTTGCTGGTCGAGGTCGCGATGTCCAGCGCCGAGGCGTCGATCTCCTTGGACAGGTCCACCGTGATCTTGTCGGTGGAGGCGTAGCCCACCTGGAAGGAGACGACGCCGGACGCGCCGTCGGTCGTGTTCCCGAACAGTGCGACGCCGTTGAACTTGGTGTTGTCCTGGATCCGGCTGATCTCGGTCTTGAGCTGGTCGTACTCGCTCTTGATGGCGGCCTTGGAGTCGGTGTTCTGGGTGCCGTTGTTGTACTGCACGGTCAGGTCGTTCATCCGCTGCAGCATCGAGGTGACCTCGGTGAGGGCGCCTTCCGCGGTCTGGACCACGGAGATGCCGTCCTGGGCGTTGCGGGCGGCGACCTTGAGGCCACCGATCTGCGAGCGCAGGCCCTCGGAGATGGCCAGGCCGGCGGCGTCGTCGGCGGCGCGGTTGATGCGGAAGCCGGAGGAGAGCTTCTCCAGCGACTTGCTCATCTGCCCGTCGGTGACCGACAGGTTGCGGTACGCGTTCATCGCCGCGATGTTGGTGTTGACGCTCAGACCCATGGTGTTCCTCCTTGGAATGGGGTCCCGGTGGTGATCCCCGCTGCATCCGTGCGGCGGGTCGTGCCTTGTTCATCTCGGCAGCCACCGAGGTTTCCTTGAGCCGCGGACGGGACTTTCTCGACCGACCCGGCGGCGGAGGAGTGCGCCATCCTGGTGGACGGCGAGTGCTGGTGCCGGGAACGCGATGAGGGGGAGGCCGTCGGGCCTCCCCCTCATCGGGTGTTCAGGTGGTGCGGAGTGCTCAGCCGAGCAGCTTGAGGATGCCCTGCGAGGCCTGGTTGGCCTGGGCCAGCATGGCGGTGCCGGCCTGGCTGAGGATCTGGGTCCGGGAGAAGTTGGTCATCTCCTGGGCCATGTCGGTGTCGCGGATGCGCGACTCGGCGGCGGAGAGGTTCTCCACCGAGGTGTTCAGGTTGTTGATCGTGTGCTCGAACCGGTTCTGCAGCGCACCGAGGTTCGCCCGGAGGCTCGACGTCGCGGTGATGTACCCCTGGATCTGGGTGCTGGTGACGGTGGCGATGTCGGCGAGGTTCGCCAGAGGGTCGCCGTTGGCGTCGTTCATGGTCCCGTCGAGCACGACCTTCTTGCTCAGGTCCACGTTGATGCGGTCGCCGCTGGCGTAGCCCACCTGGAAGGACACCTCGCCCGCCGCCGTGCCGTAGGTGGCGTTGGCGGCCGTGGTGTTCCCGAACAGTGCGACGCCGTTGAACTTGGTGTTGTCCTGGATGCGGCCGATCTCGACCTTGAGCTGGTCGAACTCGCTCTTGATGGCGGCCTTGGAGTCGGTGTTCTGGGTGCCGTTGTTGTACTGCACGGTCAGGTCGTTCATCCGCTGCAGCATCGAGGTGACCTCGGTGAGGGCGCCTTCCGCGGTCTGGACCACGGAGATGCCGTCCTGGGCGTTGCGGGCGGCGACCTTGAGGCCACCGATCTGCGAGCGCAGGCCCTCGGAGATGGCCAGGCCGGCGGCGTCGTCGGCGGCGCGGTTGATGCGGAAGCCGGAGGAGAGCTTCTCCAGCGACTTGCTCATCTGCCCGTCGGTGACCGACAGGTTGCGGTACGCGTTCATCGCCGCGATGTTGGTGTTGACGCTCAGACCCATGGTGTTCCTCCTTGGAATGGGGTCCCTGTGGTGATCCCCGCTGCATCCGTGCTGCGGGGCACTGCACTACCGGTAACGGCAGCTGGTGGTCGGAGCTGAAGGCGAGTCCCGAACGCCTCCTCGCCGGTCGGTTCAGGCCGGACGAGAGGCGGGGTCGGCCACTCCCACCCACGGGTTGCGGTGGGCGGGCGGGGGTGCCGCACGGCGGTGGGCGGGCAGGGACGCCCCGGTGCGGTGGGCGGGCACCGCCGCCGCAGGCCGGGGGGAGGGGAGCGGCGGGGCGTTGCGCCCGGCGACGCGGTCGACGTAGGAGCGCTGCTGGTTGCGGGCGCGGACGCCCCCGTCGGCCGGCACGGCCCGGCCCTCCCACAGTTCGCTCATGGCCGCGTGCAGCAGGGTGAGTGCGCGGGCGCGCATCTGGGAGACGCGCGACAGGGTGACGCCGAGGTCGGCGGCGATGTCGGTGAGCGACTCCCCACCGAAGAAGTTGCGCTCCACGACCTCGTCGAGCCGGTCGGGCAGCGCCCGGATCGCCTCGTGCAGGTAGCGGCTGCGCTCGCTGCGCAGCAGCGCCCGCTCGGGGGACTCGCCGGTGTCGGGCAGGTCGAGGGAGCCGCCGTCGGGCCCGCTGTCGGCGTCGATGCTCACCATCACCGCGCGGTGGACGTCGACCTGCAGCGAGTCCAGCTCCCTGGTGGCCATGCCGAGGCTGGCGGCGAGCTCCTCGCGGGTCGGTGGCCGGCCCAGCGACATGGCCAGGGCGTCCGCGGCGGCGTCGGTGCGCCGGGCGGCGGCCCGCACGCTGCGGCTGGCCCAGTCCCCGGAGCGCAGCTCGTCCAGGACCGCGCCCTGCAGGCGGGCCAGGGCGTACGTGGCGAAGGAGGCGCCCGCCGACGGGTCGAACCGGCGCGCCACCTCGACCAGCGCCACCCGGGCGCAGGAGAGCAGGTCCTCGCGGCTGACGTGGCTGGGCAGCGAGATGCGTGAGGCCACGGCGTTGACGGCGAACGCGGCCAGCGGCAGGTGCTCGGTCACGAGGGTGTCGACGTCCCGGGCGGGGAGGTCCCCGGCGGCGGGGGGCCGCGGGGCAGGGATCCGCTCGGACGCCAGGGCACGCGGTGGTCTCACGTCCCCTTCCTCGGCAGGCCGGGAGGCGAACGGGACCTGGTGCCCGAGGAATCCGTGTCGACTTGAGGACCTCGGCTTGAGGGGGCACGCCCCGGTGCCGATGGCAGTTGCTGAGAACCCGCTGGCAGCACCGAGGTCTGGCAGCCGGGGAGAGCGGAAGGACGGTGAGGGACGTGGACTACCAGCACCTGTCGACGTTGCTCTGGCGGGAACAGGAGCTGCTGGACCTGCTCCTGTTCAAGGCGGAGGAGAAGCAGTACCTGATCGTCACGGGCAAGACGCGCTGGCTGTCGCGCATCGCCCACGAGATCGAGGTCGTCCTCGACCAGCTGCGCACCCTCGAGGTGGAGCGCGCTGCCGCCACCGAGGTCATCGCCGCGCGCCTGGGTGTGGGTGCCAATCCGTCACTGCGCAAGCTCGCCGAGGCCGCCCCCGCGCCGTGGAACGACCTGTTCGGCAAGCACCACGAGGCGCTCCTGGTGCTGGTCACCGAGCTGCGCAGCCTGTCCGACGCCAACCGCGAGCTGATCGCGGGCGGCCTGGCCGCCATCGGGGACGCCCTGCTGTCGGTCAAGGCTCCCTCGGCCGGCACCTACGGCTCCACCGGCCGCAGCGACGAGCGGGCGCACCGCGCGGTCACCCTGGACGGAGCACTGTGAGTTCGTTCTCGGGTCTGAACGCTGCGACGACGGCGCTGTGGGCCGCGCAGCGCGGTCTCGACGTCGTCGGGCAGAACGTCGCCAACGTCAACACCGAGGGCTACTCCCGCCAGCGGGTGTCGCTGCAGGCGATGGGCGGCACCGCCGTCCCCGCCATCTACTCGGTGAGCGACGCCGTCGGCTCGGGCGTCGACTCCGACACGATCATCCGCATCCGGGACGCGTTCCTCGAGGGGCGCGGGCAGGTCGAGTCGGCGCGCACGGCGAGCCTCACGGTCTCCGACGACGTCCTCACCCAGGTGCAGACGGCGTTCCGTGAGCCGGGCGAGAGCGGCGTCCAGAGCATGCTGGCCGACGTGTGGGCCGGGTTCAGCGACCTGGTGAACAACCCGACCGAGCCGGCCGCGCGCAGCCAGGTGCTGGAGCGGCTGGACATCCTGGCCGGCGGCCTGCGCACCACCAGCGCGTCGCTGGACCAGCAGTGGACCCAGACCCGCGACAACCTGCAGGCGCTGGTCGCGGAGGTGAACTCCACCGCGGCGTCGATCGCCGAGCTGAACGCGTCGATCCAGGCGGCCGGCAACCTCGGTCTGCCGGTCAACGAGCTGAGCGACCGCCGTGACGGGCTGGTCCTCTCGCTGGCCAAGCAGGTCGGCGGCACGGCCGTCCCCGACGACGACGGCATGGTGAAGGTCCTCGTGGGCGGCACCACCGTGGTGTCGGGTGGCCGGGCCATCACGCTGCAGGCCGTCGGGGCGGCCGGTCTGGCCGGAGTGGGCTCCGGGGACGACCCGCGCGTCGTCACCGTCCCGGGCGGCACGACGGTGGCCCTCGGGGGCACCGGCGGCGGTCAGCTCCAGGCGCTGACGACGACGATCCCGAAGTACAGCCGGGAGCTCGACGCCGTCGCCCGCCAGCTGGTCACCGCGCTCAACGGCGTGCAGACCACCGGCTACGACGCGGCGGGCGCGCCGGGCGAGCCGCTCATGGACGACGGTGCCGGGGGCACGGGTGCCACGGTGACCGCCGGCAACATCTCGCTCCGGCTCACCGACCCGGCGAAGCTCGCCGCGGCCTCGGTGCGGCCCGCTGACCTGGGTGGCGCGGTCTCCGGCGACGGCATCAACGCCGACCGGTTCGCCCAGCTCGGCCTGGCCGCCAACGGCGTCGACGTCAACTACCGGGCCCTCGTCGTCGCCCTGGGCGTGGAGGCCTCCGTGGCCGCCCGCGACCTGAAGGTGCAGACGGTGATCTCCACGCAGGTGGACGCGGCGCGGGAGTCGGTGTCGGGCGTCAACCTCGACGAGGAGATGACCTCCATGCTGTCGTTCCAGCACGCCTACAACGCCGCGGCCCGCATGGTCACCGCGATCGACGAGGCCCTGGACAAGCTCATCAACGGCACCGGCGTCGTGGGGCGCTGATCCTGATGCGCATCACCCACCGGGCCGTCACCCAGACCGCCCTCAACGGCCTCAACAGCAACCTGTCGGCGGTGAACAAGCTGCAGCAGCAGCTGACGTCGGGCAGGCAGATCAGCATGCCGTCGGACTCGCCGACCGGCACCAACAAGGCCATGCAGGTCCGCCAGGAGCAGAGCGCGACCACGCAGTACGCGCGCAACATCTCCGACGGCAAGACCTGGCTCGACGCCACCGACAGTGCCCTGAGCTCGGTCATGAGCCAGGTGCAGCGGGTCCGGAACCTGACCGTGCAGGCCATGAACACCGGCAGCATGTCGGAGACCTCGCGCGAGGCCATCAGCGCCGAGATCGTCGCGCTGCGCGAGAGCCTGCTCGGCATCGCCAACCAGACCATCGCCGGCCGGCCGATCTTCGGTGGCGTGACGACCGGGAGCCGGGCCTACGACACGGCGACCGGCGGCTACGTCGGCGTCGACGGTGCCGCGCTGGTACCCGAGGTGGTCGTGCGCCGCCGCATCTCGAGCACCGAGGAGGTGAGGATCGACGTGACCGGCCCCGAGGTGTTCGGCCCCCCCGGCGGTGACCTGTTCGGTCTGGTCGGGAACGTCGCGGACCACGTGACCAGCGACCCGTCCGCGCTGGGGGCCGACCTGACCGCCCTGGACGTCGCGATCGACCGGCTGCTCAGCGCGACCTCGACGATCGGCGCCCGGTCGGCCCGCCTGGAGGCCGCCGGTCAGGTGAACTCCGACCTGCAGCTGACGCTGAAGACCCAGCTGGCATCGGTCGAGGACATCGACATGCCCAAGACGATCATGGAGCTCAACCAGCAGCAGGTCGGCTACGAGGCGGCGCTGCAGGCCACGGCCAAGGTCATCCAGCCCACCCTGCTGGACTTCCTGCGATGACGCTGTCCGCGGTGGCGACGCTCCCCCTGCTGTCGCTCACCGAGGCGCTGCCCGGCTTCCCGGGGCACCGTGACTACGTGCTCGTCACGGCGGACGGCGACGGCCGGCTGTTCTGGCTGCAGTCGATGGCGCCCGAGGGGCCGCGGTTCCTCGCCATCGACCCGGGCATGTACTTCCCGGGGTACGCGCCGGTGCTGCCCCGGTCGGTGCGCGCCGACCTGGAGCTCGCCGATCCGACGGAGGCCCGCGTGTACTGCCTCGTGACGGTCCCGGCCGAGGGGCCGGCGGCGGCCACGGCGAACCTGCGGGCCCCGATCGTGGTCAACCCGGCGAACTGGCGGGCCACCCAGGTGGTCCTGCCGGACTCCACCCATCCGATCCGGCGTCCCCTGCGCCGATAACTGAGGAGGGCGGCGCACCGCCCGGGGCCCGGACGGCGCCCGGCGGTCCCGCCCGGCACCACCGCCAAGGACGGCTCCCACACACACCCATGGAGGGGTACCCATGCTCACTCTCACCCGCAGCGTCGGCGAGACCATCCGCATCGGCGACGACATCGAGGTGCACGTCGTCGAGGTCCGTGGCGGCACGGTGCGCCTGGGGTTCAAGGCCCCGCGGGAGGTGACCATCCACCGCGAGGAGGTCTACCGGCAGATCGCCGAGGCCAACCTGCTCGCGGCCCAGGTCACCGCCGACACGCTCGGCGCGCTCGCCGCGTTCGCCCCCGCGGCGGTCGGCGCGCCCGAGTCGGCTCCCGACGGCGCCGCGACGGAGGCACCCGAGGCCCCGGCGGGCACGCCCGCGGGTCGCGGGAGGGCCGCGGAGGACGCCGCCGGCTGACAGATCTGACCGGGGGATGACCCCCCGCAGCTGGCGAGACCTGCCGAGCACCGCATCGGCCGGTTCCGATCCGCCACCGACACGGGCAAGACCTGCCGAAGAGAAGGCCCGACAACTGCGTTCGGCACAGCGAGTGTTGTGCTGCCTCTTGGCGTTGCATGCGCGAGAGTTGCCCCAAGCACGTCACAGGGGGCGATCACCATGCAACAGAGCGCAGTCACCGCGACCGGCATCGACGCCGGCGACCTCGGCACCGAGTCCGACACCGTGGTCGTGCACGTCCAGCTGCGGCCGCGTCGCGGGTCGACCCGGCGCTGCCTGGCGGCGCTGGCCGAGCTGGCCGGGGTCCACCCCGACGTCTCCTTCGACCTCACGGGGCTGAGCAAGGACGACCGCGTCGTCCGCGTCACCGTCGGCGTGGAGCTCGGCCCGCGCGCCGCGGTCGCCCGGTTCTCACCCGAGGCGCAGGCGGCGTACGCCTTCGTGAGCGCCATCTTCACGACGCTGTACGACCACATGCCCGTCTACACCGTCGAGCCGAGCGGGGCCGAGCGGGCCGCCGCGGCCGACCTGATGAGCCGCCTGGAGTCGGGGTCGGCCACGCCCGCCGCCGTCCCCGCCCCGCGCCAGCCCCTGCCGGCCGAGCAGATCCCGGCCTGAACCCTCCCCGGGCGCCCTGCGTGGTGCCCGGCGCGGCCACGTCTTCCCCACACAGTCGCCCAGGAGTCCCGGTGTCCGACCGCATCCCCACCTCGTCCGACGTCCCCGCCGCGGCGCGCGGCCGCGCACCCCTCGTCTTCGGCGGCCTCCCCGAGGCCGAGGGCTGGGCCCTCGCCCCGATCACCCCGCGCGACCGGGTGCACTTCCGGGTCGACCGCGAGCTGCCCCTGGAGGAGTTCCGGCGCGAGCTGCCGGACGGCGTCACCGTCAGCTACGACCAGGGCGACGGCCTCTACCGGGTGGACGGCGCCTGCGGCTCGGCGCAGGTGCTGGCCGACTGGGTGCGGGCCTGGTGCGCCGGGCGCGGCTGCACGACGGTGGGCCTGCGGGCGGAGACCGACGTGCGGCGACGGGCCGCCCGCGACCTGCCGCCGGCCTACCTCGACGAGCTGTGCCGCCACTACCTGCCGGTGAGCCTCAAGCGGCTGCAGCGGAACATGAGCACCCTGCGGCTGCACCTGCCCGACCCCGACGACCTCACCCAGCAGGTGAGCGAGTGGATCCTCAAGGCGGTCGGGCAGTACGACGAGACCAAGGGCGTGCCGTTCGGGGCGTTCCTCGCCACGCAGCTGTCGAAGTGGGTGCACGACCTGGGCCGCAACGCCCACGGCCGCACCGCCGCCGACACGGAGAACAAGCAGCAGAAGGCGATCGCGGCCTTCACCGCCGAGCACCAGCGCAAGCCGAGCGAGAAGGAGCTGGCCGCCTACATGGGGCAGAGCGTCGCGACGCTGCGGCGCAACTCGCAGACGGTGGCGACCCTGAACGGGCTGCGCAACCTGCAGTCGCTGGACGGCGGGCCCGAGGGCACCGAGATCATGCTGCCCGACACCAGCGAGGCGCCCGACGAGATCATGGGCGAGGCGGAGCAGACGCTGCTGTCGCACGCGCTGACCGCCGCCTGCGCCCCGGACCCGACCGCGCGGCCGGACCAGCGGGCCGGCCAGCCCAACGTGCTCGGCTGGGCCACCTGGTACCTGACCACCTGGGGTGGCAGGACCAAGACGCAGCTGTCGGCCGACCTGGGCACGTCGGTGCGGAACATGAACGTCCACGCCGACCGCGTCGAGCGCAGCCTCAAGCAGCGGCTCGCCGAGCTCGCGGACTGATCCGTTCCGTCGGGAGAAAAGGGGCGGGGGACGGGTCGAATGCGCCGCCGGCCTGCCGATATCTCCTTCGTGATGGAACGCACGGGTCCCCGCCGCGACGGTGGGACCGTGCCGGGGCGGGACGGCGCCCGATGAGCGCCCTCGCCGCGGGAGAGCCCACCCCTGACGTGCTCCTGCCGCACTGGCTGGCCGCCACCGACCGCGAGCAGCTGGCCGCCGTCGTGCGCCGGGCGCTGGAGGACTCCAGCGTGCACCCGGTCGCGGCGGTGCACCTCGCCGACGTCCTGACCGAGCTGCACGTGGCGGCCGCGCGCGACGCCGTCTGGCCGGCGTCGGCCGCCCGCGTGCGGCGGGTGACCGGCTGGGGCGCCGACGTCCTCCCGGTGCGGCTGTCCGCGCGCGAGCTCGCCAGCGTCCTGGACCTGCCCGCCCTCCCGCCGCCCGTGCGGACCGCGCTCGGCCGGGGCCGCGTGTGACCACCGGTCCGGGCGGGGGCTCCGGCCTGCTGCAGCGGCTGCGCCCCGTGCCGGTGACCGTGGCCGACCTGCGACGGGCGGTGGCCGACGCCGTGCCGCGGCTCCGGACGCCGCGGCTGCGGATCACCCTCGTCGAGGACCGGGTCGACGGCCCGGTGCTCGTGGTCGTGGAGGGCGAGCGGCGCGAGCGGGTGCCGCTGCGCGACCTCGCCGAGGACATGACCGACGCCCGTGTCGCCCCCGGGCCGGACTCCCTGGCCGCGGCGCTCGCCGCCTGGGTCGAGTCGCGGCCCGTGCCGGACACCGCCGCGGCCGAGGCCGGGATCGCCGTCCTGGACTGGACCGACCGGAGGCAGACCGCGATCGGCTGGCGGGTCGTCGTCCGCCGGGGGCGGACCGCCCTGCCCTGGACGCCGTCGGCCGGACTCGGCCCGCGCGAGGTGCACCGGGTGCGGGCGGACGCCGCCGACCGGTCCGCGGCGGTCGCCGGCGAGCTGCGGGTCGAGGGACCGGTGGCGCTGTGGTCCCACCCGGAGGTGCCGCTGCTGGCCTCCGCGGTGCTGGTGCGCCCCGAGCGCCTGCTCGACCGGATCGCCGCGGCGGGCCTGGAGGTGGCCGACCCCCACGTGGTCGTCACCCCGAGCTCCGCAGTGGCGTGTGCCGGCGCGGGTGTCGCCGCCCGCCTCGCCGGGGAGACCGGCGAGGCGTGCGTGCGCCTGCCGTGGCAGCAGCTCGCCCGGCTCCGCTGGCTGTAGAAGGACCTCGTCCCCTCACCGCTCGCGGGCTCGCGGCGAACCTCTGGACGCGGCCGACCGGGTCGGGTCGTCGGCCGGCTCCCGTTCAGCTGAGCAGGCCGAACTCCCAGTGCCAGGGCTCGGGCTTCTCGCCACCGGGCCGGGCCCACTCCGGCTGGACGAACCCGAAGCGCCCCGCGTTCTCCGCCATCCACGTGTTCTGCGCCGTCCCGGCGACGTTGATCCCGCCGCACAGGTCGACCGCCAGCGCCCACCCGTGGTTCGACGTCCCGGGCACGGCGGCCAGGGCCGGCTTGGCGCGGAACGCCGTCACCTGGGCGGCGTGGGACCGGTAGGAGTCGGTGATGCACAGCGCGCGGCCGAAGGCCGCCTCGAAGGCGGTGGCCATCGCCGTGTAACCGGCGGCGGCGTCGCACCGCAGGGAGTGCCCGCGGGCGATCGTGCAGAGCGTGCCCGCCGGGATCCTCCCGTTCGACCAGCCCCCCCACGCGGGGCTGACCGGGCCCACGGGCGTCGGGGGCGCGCCGCACGCGCCCCGGCCCGCGGTACCGGCCGGCAGGGCCGGGTTCGGCTCGGCCGGGCCGGGCAGGGTGGCCCGCACCGCGCCGGTGGCGTCGGACAGCGTCCGCACGCCGACCTGGTAGGTCGCGGCCGAGGCGGCGACGACCTGCCCCTCGCCGAGGTAGACCCCGACGTCCGTCCCGCCGTCTGCGAAGACGAGGTCGCCGACCTGGAGCTGGGACAGCGGGACGGCCGCCCCCCGGGTCCACTGCTCGGGAGAGCCGGTGGGCAGCGCGTACCCCGCCAGCAGCCACGCGCCGGCGGCCAGCCCGCCGCAGTCGTAGCCGTCCGGACCGGCGCCGCCGGGCACGTACGGCTTGCCGAGCTGGGCCAGCGCGCTGCTGACGGCCGCCACGGTCTCGGCCGGCAGCACGGTCACCGGCCGGCTGCCGACGACGGCCCACGCCACACCGGGGACCGGCTGGCCGGCGCCGTCGAGGGCGGGGGAGAAGCCGGGCGGCAGCGCAGCCGGGTCGGCCAGGGCGGCCGCCGGCGGCGGCGTGATGCCGGCCGCGGCCAGCGCCCCCAGGTGGTCCTGCCAGCGGCGCAGCGCCTGCTCGTTGGTCTCCTGCTGCGCGCCCGCCGACGGCACGGTGCCGAGTGCGGCCAGCTGGGCGGCGACGTCGGTGCGCAGCCCGCCGCTGTGCGCCCGCACGTCCGCGAGGACGGCCGCGGCCTGCCGCTCCACGGTGGCGACGGCGGCCTGCGCGGTCGCCACCCGCTCGACCGCGATCGCCAGGGCCGCCGCGGCACGGTCGGCCCGGACGACGACCCGCTCCAGGTCCCGTCCGGAGAGCTCGGTCAGCGCCGCCTCGCGCAGCACGTCGGCGGTGGCGGCCGGCTGCCGCACGCTCAACGTGAGGAGGGGGTGCCGCGCCTCGGGAGAGGTCCGGTAGAGCGCCGCGGCGCGGGCCCCGACGTCGGTGCGGGCGGTGGCCACGGCGTCGCGGGCGGCGCGCTCGGCGTCCTGCGCCTGCTGCAGCTCGGCCCGGCGGGCGGCGAGGTCCTGCTGCAGCGCCCGGTAGTGGTTCGCGCCGTCGAGCATCGTGCCCTGCGCGGCCAGCGCCAGGCTGGTGCTGTCGGTGGGTTCGGCCGCGCTGCCGGGAGCCTGCGTCCCCGGGGCCAGCAGGCCGGCGAGGACCGGCAGCACGAGACCGAGGGCGGCCAGCGACACCCGCACCTGCCAGTGGCGACGACCGGCGGGGGCGCCGTCGGGCCGCGCGCGGCCGGTGCCCCGCCGCGACCGCGACCTCGCGCGGGAGCGGGCCTTCCGGGCCGGGGGACGCCGCCGGGCGGCACCCGACCGGCCGGCTGGGGGAGTGGAGCCGTCGGCCCGGGCGGCGAGCGTCGCCCGCAACGCCCTGACCTGCTCGGGGGTGAGCGCGGGACGCGCCGAGGCCGCTGCGGGGCGAGGACGAGTGGCGGGGGCCCGGCCGGCGGGAGTCGTCGTGGTGGCGGGGGTCGTGCCGGCGGTGGCGCGCGGGCCGCTGGTCCGGGCGGCCTGGCGGAGGGCGGCCTGGCGGGCGGTGGCCTGGCGGAGGGCGGCCTGGCGAGCGGCGGCGACCAGCGCCGCCTGGCGTTCGGCCGGCGTGCCGCCGGGACGGGAACCCCTCGTGCGTGGTGCGGGCACTGCGGATCCCCCGGCGTCCTCGTCGTACGTGGCCGGCTCCGCGATGTGCAGCGGAGCTCTCGGCCGTCGTATCGACGGACGCGGCGGGTGCCCGGAGGGCTCCGGGCGCCGGCGTCACCCCTCCGGGGGAGGGTGGATCACGGGTGGCACCCGATCGGCGTAGCGGTCAGCGACCGGCGGGGGTGCGCTCGGCGGGGGGCCACCAGCCGCCGTGGTGGTGCTCGAGGGGGATGCGCAGCTCGCCGCCGTCCTCGGTGGAGACGACCAGCTCGACCTGCGCGACGCGGCGGTCGGCGCCGTCGAGGCGGACCACCTCACCGGTGGCCAGGGGGACAGGAGGGAGGGTCAGGTCGTCCTCGGGCGAGGACTCGGCCATGGGACTCCTCCCCGGGAGGCGCGGCTGGACGGTGTCATGCTGCCCGAGACGCCGAGGTCCCGTCGCCCGGGTGGACGACGGGACCTCGGAGGCCGGTTCTCAGCGGTCGGCGATGTCCACGAACGCCCGCTCGGTCTCGCCGGTGTAGACCTGGCGCGGGCGACCGATCTTGGTGGACGGGTCGGCGATCATCTCGCGCCACTGGGCGATCCAGCCGGGCAGCCGGCCGAGGGCGAACAGCACGGTGAACATCCGCGTCGGGAAGCCCATCGCCCGGTAGATCAGCCCGGTGTAGAAGTCGACGTTCGGGTAGAGCTTGCGCTGGATGAAGTAGTCGTCGCTGAGCGCGATCTCCTCCAGCTGGCGGGCCAGGTCGAGCAGCTGGTTGTCCCCACCGAGCTTGTCCAGCACAGCATCGGCGGTCTTCTTCACGATCGCCGCGCGCGGGTCGTAGTTCTTGTAGACCCGGTGCCCGAAGCCCATCAGCTTGACGCCGGGCTCCTTGTCCTTCACCCGCTGCACGAAGCGGTTGATGTCGCCGCCCTCGCGCTGGATGGACTCGAGCATCTCCAGCACCGACTGGTTTGCCCCGCCGTGCAGCGGACCGAACAGGGCGTTGATGCCGGCCGACACCGAGGCGAAGAGGTTGGCGTTCGAGGAGCCGACCAGGCGCACCGTCGACGTCGAGCAGTTCTGCTCGTGGTCGGCGTGCAGCACGAAGAGCATGTCCAGTGCCGCGGCGAGCTCGGGGTCGACCTCGTAGGGCTCGGCGGGGAACCCGAAGGTCATCCGGAGGAAGTTCTCCGTCAGCCCCAGCGAGTTGTCGGGGTACAGGAACGGCTGCCCGACGGACTTCTTGTACGCGTAGGCGGCGATCGTGGGCAGCTTGGCCAGCAGCCGCAGCGTGGAGATCTCGACCTGCTCGTCGTCGAACGGGTCCAGGGAGTCCTGGTAGAAGGTCGACAGGGCGCTGACCGCCGAGGACAGCACCGGCATGGGGTGCGCGTCGCGGGGGAAGCCCTTGAAGAACTGCTTGAGGTCCTCGTGCAGGAGGGTGTGCCGCCGCAGCCGGCAGTCGAAGTCGGCCAGTTGCTGGGCGTTGGGCAGCTCCCCGTAGATCAGCAGGTAGCTGGTCTCCAGGAAGCTGGCCTTGCCGGCCAGCTGGTCGATCGGGTAACCGCGGTAGCGCAGGATCCCGGCGTCACCGTCGATGTAGGTGATCGCCGAGGTGCACGACGCCGTGTTGACGAAGCCGATGTCGAGAGCGACCTGGCCGGTCGTGGCCAGGAGCTTGCTCGTGTCGATGCCGTCCGCGCCCTCCGTCGCGGGGACGACGGGAAGGGGCAGGTCTCCACCGGGATAGCGCAGGGATACGTCGGCGGTGCCGGCGGGTGCGCTCGCTGTCTCGCTCATCAGATGCGCACGCTACTCAATACCGGTCCGTAGGGCACCTGCCGGTCTCGGGGCGGTCAGGCGGAGGAGGGGACGGCCGGCGTCGCGCCGTGCCCCTGTCCCGTGCCCGCGGCGTCCGGGGCCGACCACAGTGGCGAGGCGACCAGCCGTTCCAGCCGGTCGAGGACGCCGTCGGCGAACACCGGCCGGCGGCCCGTCTCGGGGACCCGGAACGGGGCGTCGAGGCGCCGGAGGACGGCGGCGAGCAGGTACGCCCGCATGGTGTCGTCGAACAGCCCCGGCACCCCGACGCGGACCGCCCCCGCCCGGCCGGTCGCGGGGCCCGCGACCGGCCGGTGCGGCTCAGGGGTGGGTCATCGACAGGACGTCGAGCGCCTCGTCGAGCTGGGCCTCGGTGAGCTTGCCCTGCTCCACGTAGCCGCGCTCCACGACCACCTGGCGGATCGTCTTCTGCTCGGCCAGCGACTGCTTGGCGACCTTGGCGGCCTCCTCGTAGCCGATGTACTTGTTCAGCGGCGTCACGATCGACGGCGAGGACTCGGCGTAGGCCCGGCACTGCTCGACGTTGGCGACGATCCCGTCGACGCAGCGGTCGGCGAGCAGCCGGCTGACGTTGGCCAGCAGGCGGATCGACTCGAGCACGTTGCGCGCCATGAGCGGCAGGGTCACGTTGAGCTCGAAGACACCGGTGGTGCCGGCGTAGGTCACCGCGGCGTCGTTGCCGATCACCTGGGCGCCGACCTGGATGACCGCCTCGGGGATCACCGGGTTGACCTTGCCCGGCATGATGGAGCTGCCCGGCTGCAGGTCGGGCAGGAAGATCTCGCCGAGCCCGGTACGCGGCCCCGAGCCCATCCACCGCAGGTCGTTGGCGATCTTCACCAGGCCGACGGCGATGGTCTTGAACTGACCCGAGGCCTCCACCAGCGCGTCGCGCGAGCTCTGCGCCTCGAAGTGGTTGCGGGCCTCGGAGAGCGGCAGGTCCAGGTCGGCGGCGAGCCGGTCGATGATCGCCGCGGCGAAGCCGGGCGGGGTGTTGATGCCGGTGCCGACCGCGGTGCCGCCCAGCGGCAGCTCGCCGACGCGGGGGAGGGAGGCCTCCAGCCGCTCGACCCCGTAGCGGACCGCCGCGGCGTACCCGCCGAACTCCTGGCCGAGGGTGACCGGGGTGGCGTCCATCAGGTGGGTGCGGCCGCTCTTGACGACCTCGGCGAACTCCGCCTCCTTGCGGGCGAGGGAGGCCTCCAGGTGCCGCAGCGCCGGGATGAGGTCGCGGACGATCGCCTTCGTCGCGGCCACGTGGATCGCCGACGGGAAGACGTCGTTGGACGACTGCGAGGCGTTGACGTGGTCGTTCGGGTGCACCGACGAGCCCAGCGCCTCGGTGGCGAGGGTGGCGATGACCTCGTTGGTGTTCATGTTGCTCGACGTCCCGGAGCCGGTCTGGAAGACGTCGATGGGGAAGTGCTGGTCCCAGTCGCCCTGGGCCACCGCGCCGGCGGCGGTGCCGATCGCGTCGGCGACCTCCTGCGGGAGCACGCCCAGCGAGGCGTTGACCGCGGCGGCCGCGCCCTTGATGGCGGCGAGGGCACCGATCAGCTCGCGCTCGATGGGCGTGCCGGAGATCGGGAAGTTCTCGACGGCGCGCTGGGTCTGCGCCCGCCACTTCGCCCAGGCGGGGACCCGCACCTCGCCCATGGAGTCGTGCTCGATGCGGTACTCGTCCTGCCCTGCGCCGTCCTGCTGTGGGGCCACGCTGCGCTCCCGGTTCGTGGTGTGTCGGATCAGTGCTCCGCCCGCGACCCTAGAGGGCTCGCGCGGGCCGCTCGGGACGGACGCCGTCCCTGCCGCCGGCACGGGGACGACGGTCCTGGTCGCGGCGGCGGGTGGCCCCTAGCATGCCGACCGGCCGTCCGGCCTCCCTCTGGACCCGAGGACCGCCATGTCCCAGCCGCCGTCGAACCCGCCGCCCGGCGCCCCCGAGCCGCCGGGCGGACAGCCCGGCCGCCGGGGCCCGGACGACGAGGAGACCCAGCAGCTCGTTCCGTCCGGTCCGGACGACACGACGACGCAGCGGCTCGGCGGGGACGGCGGGACGACGCAGCAGATCAGGCCCGGGGACGTGCCGCCGCCCCCGGTTGCGGAACGGCAGGACACCCGGCGGTTCGGCCCGCCGCAGGCCGGTCAGCAGCCACCGGGGTACGGCCCGCCACCGGGCTACGGCGCGCCCCCGGGGTACGGCGCGCACCCGGGGTACGGAGCGCCCCAGGGGTACGGCCCGGGATACGGACCGCCGCCCGGGTACGGCCAACCGCCCTACGGACCGCCGCCGGGCTACGGCCGGCAGCCGCCGTACGGGGGGCCGCCCTACGGGCAGGTGCCCTACGGCCAGCCGCCGTACGGGCCGCCCCCTCCCAGCCGCAGCCGGCGGACCGCGGTCCTCGCCGCGGTCGTCGCCGGCGTCGTGGTCCTCGCCGCCGTCGCCGTGGGGCTGTTCTTCCTCCTGCGCGACGACGGCTCCGGCCCCTCGTCGCGGACGACGGAGCCCTCCGCCTCGCCGTCGGAGTCCGCGCCGACCGGGCCCCCGCGCCGGACCGCGACCCCCAGCCGGCCGGTCCCGGCGCCGGCGCCCGCACCGGAGCCCTCCGGTGGACCGGACGTGCCGGCCGGTCGGCCGCCGGGCACCCTCGGCGACGACCCGGCGCTCGACGCCCTGGCCCAGCAGTGCTCCGAGGGCGACTGGACCGCCTGCGACACCCTCTACCTGGAGAGCGGGATCGACTCGGCGTACGAGGCCTACGCCGAGACCTGCGGTGGCCGCAACGAACCCGACCCGGGCGGCTGCGTGGGCCGCTACGCCGAGGGGGCGGCCGGTGGCATCCCGGCCGGCCTGCCGCCGGCCCAGCCGGCCCCGACCGGGATCGGCGACGAGGACGTCCAGCAGGTGGCCGACGGCTGCGAGGCCGGGATCATGGCCTACTGCGACATCCTCCGGCTGGCCACGCTCGACGAGACCGATCCGGCGCTGCGGCCCTACGGCGAGTACGGGCTCACCTGTGGCGGCCGCAACGAGCCGAGCGACACCGCGTGCACAGACCTGTACCCGGCCTGACGACGGTCCCCGCGAGCCGGGCGGTCCACTAGCGTCGGGGCCCGTGAGCACGAGCCCGGACGCCGTCCCCGACCCCGCCCCCGCCGTGCGCGCCTCCGACGCCGACCGCGAGGTCCTCGTCACCCGGCTGCAGAAGGCCCTGGCCGAGGGCCGGATCGACCTGCACGAGTTCGGCGAGCGGGTGGAGGGCGTCTACGCCGCCGTCACGACCGCGGACCTGGGGAGGTTCGTCGCCGACCTGCCGCCGGACGCGCCGCCGCCGGTGGAGATCGTGGGCACCCGCGTCCCCGAGTCGATGACGGCGGTGTTCGGCGACATCAAGCTGGAGGGCACCGCCGACGTGCCGCGGGACGTCTCGACGGTCTTCGGCGACATCCGCCTGGACCTGCGGAACCTGCGCACCGACGCCGACCGGGTCGAGCTGGTGCTCGGCACCGTGTTCGGGGACGTCGACGTGATCGTCGCCGAGGGCGTCGACGCCGAGATCTCCGGCTGGACGGTGTTCGGCGACAAGAGGACCCAGCTCGCGCCGGTGCCCCGGCTGGCCGGCACCCCGCGCGTCGTCGTCCGGGCGCGGACGGTGTTCGGCGATCTCAAGCTGCGCAGCCTGGCGCCGGGGGAGTCGCCGAGCCGCTGGCGGGCGGTCATGGACCGCCTCGCCCAGCGGCACCTGCCCCCGCCGCCTCCGCTCCCGCCCCGCCCGCCGGTCTGACCCCGGCCGGACCCGGGCCCGGCCGGGGCCAGAGGCCCGCCGCGAGCTCGCGAGCGGTGAGGGGGACGGGGTCCTTCGTCAGTTCTCCCGGTCGAACGGCACCGCGGAGTACGCGCGCAGCTTGGCCAGCGAGTGCAGGCTGTCGATGGAGCGGATGGTGCCCGAGCGGGAGCGCATGACCAGCGACTGCGTGGTGCAGCCACCGGCCCGGTACTGCACGCCGCGCAGCAGCTCGCCGTCGGTGATGCCGGTCGCGACGAAGAAGACGTCACCGCGGACCAGGTCGTCGATGTGCAGCACCCGGTCGAGGTCGTGACCGGCCGCGACGGCCTTGTCCCGCTCCTCGTCGTCCTTGGGCCACAGCCGGCCCTGCAGCGCACCACCCATGCACTTGAGCGCGCAGGCGGCGATGATCCCCTCCGGGGTGCCGCCGATGCCCAGCAGCAGGTCGACGCCGGTGCCCTCCCGGGCGGCGGCGATCGCACCGGCGACGTCGCCGTCGGTGATGAACTTGATCCGGGCGCCGGCCTCGCGCACCTCGTGCACCAGCTGCTCGTGCCGCGGGCGGTCGAGGATGCAGACGGTGACGTCCTCGGTCGAGATGCGCTTGGCCTCGGCCACCCGGCGGATGTTCTCCGCGACCGGGACGGTGATGTCGACGACGTCGGCGGCGGCCGGCCCGGTGGCCAGCTTCTCCATGTAGAAGACGGCCGACGGGTCGTACATGGCCCCGCGGTCGGCGACCGCCATGACCGCGATGGCGTTGGGCATGCCCTTGGCCATGAGCGTCGTGCCGTCGATCGGGTCGACCGCGACGTCGCACTCCGGACCGTTGCCGTCACCGACCTGCTCGCCGTTGTACAGCATGGGCGCCTCGTCCTTCTCGCCCTCGCCGATCACGACGACGCCCTTCATGCTGACCGTGCCGATGAGCGCGCGCATCGCGTCGACCGCGGCGCCGTCCCCGCCGTTCTTGTCCCCGCGCCCGACCCACCGGCCCGCGGCCATGGCCGCCGCCTCCGTGACGCGGACCAGCTCCATGGCCAGGTTGCGGTCGGGAGCCGGACGGTCGGCGCGGAAGGTGCCGCCGTGGGGGTTCAGGGGGCCTTCGGGGAGCGGCAAGGACACGGGACCTCCTGGGAAAGGACCCCGTCCTCCCCGCCCTCGGCAAGCTCAGGGTGGGGCCCGGGACGGGGCACGTACGCGTGGCGGCGGAGCGGGGGAGCAGTGCTGCGATCCTAGGGGAATGACCGGAGTCGGCCCGACGAGCCAGCCCCCCGCCGGGGCCCCGCCCACCCCCTCGCCCGCGATCGAGCGGGCCAACCGCATGAGTGCGGCCAACATGATCCGGTCGCTGGTCCCGCTCGTGGTCATCTGCCTGCTGATCGTCGCCTGGGTGACGTTCCGGCAGCCGGACGTGGACCCGGTCCGCGAGGTCGACCCCAGCAGCACCCTCCAGCTGGCGGCGGCCCGCGCCGGCTACCCGCTGGTCGCCCCGGCCGGCCTGCCCGACGGGTACCGGGTCACCAGCGCCCGCACCGACGCCGGCGGCGCCGACGCCGGGGACCCGGTGACCCTCGAGCTGGGCTACGTCACCCCGTCGGAGGAGTTCGCCGGCTACGTGGTCAGCGACGACGCCCGGGCCGACGCGGTCACCGGCGTCCTGGCCGGCGCCGAGGAGGAGGACACCGTCGACGTCGACGGGCAGCCCTGGACCCGGTCGACCACCGCGCGCGGGGAGACGGCGCTGTGGCGCGAGGACGCCGGGGTGACGGTGCTCGTCACCGGCTCCGCGACCGACGACGAGCTGACCGAGGTGGCCGGCGCGGTGCGGCCCTACTCGGGCTGATCACCCGGCGCGGCCGAGGCCAGGCGCTCTCGGGCGCGGTCCAGCCAGTGCTGGCACAGCTCGGCCAGGGCCTCGCCGCGCTCCCACAGGGCCAGCGACTCCTCGAGGGTGAGCCCGCCGGCCTCCAGCTTCCGGACGACGTCCGCGAGCTCCTCTCGGGCCTGCTCGTAGGTCGTCGTCGGCTCGTTCGTCGGCTCGCTCACGGCTGCACATCCTCCCTGTCGACGCGCACCGGCAGCCGGCCGCCCGCGACCCGCACCGTGAGCCGCTCGTCGTCGGCCACCTCGGCGGGGTCGCGGACCAGGGCGCCGTCGGCCCGCTGCAGCACCGCGTAACCGCGCTGCAGCGTCGCCGCGGGGGACAGTGCCGCGACCCGCGCGCGGGCGTGCTCCAGGTCGCGCTCGGCCCCCTCCACCCGGTGGGTGAGCGTGCGGCGGGCCCGGGTGCGCAGCGCCAGCACGTCCTCGGCGCGGCCGTCCAGCAGCCGCTCGGGGGCGGCCAGCGCCGGCCGGCTGCGCACGCTGTCCAGCCAGCGTTGCTGCTGGTCCAGCCGGGCGGCCAGCAGGTGCCGGGCGCGGGCCCGCAGGCCGTCGACCAGCCGGCGCTGCTCGCCGATCTCGGGGACCACCCGGTGGGCGGCGTCGGTGGGGGTGGCCGCCCGGACGTCGGCGGCGTGGTCGACCAGCGTGGTGTCGGTCTCGTGGCCGACGGCGGTGACCACGGGGGTGCGGCAGGCGGCGATCGCCCGGACCAGCCCCTCGTCGGAGAACGGCAGCAGGTCCTCCACCGAGCCGCCGCCGCGGGCGACGACGATGACCTCCACGGCCGGGTCGGCGTCCAGCCGGCGCAGCCCGTCGATCACCGAGGCGGCGGCGCTGGGCCCCTGCACCAGGCTGTGGTGGACGGCGAAGCGCACGGCCGGCCAGCGACGCCGGGCGGTGACCAGGACGTCGCGCTCGGCGGCGCTGTCCCGGCCGGTGACGACCCCGACGACGGCCGGCGCGAACGGCAGCGGGCGCTTGCGGGCGGCGTCGAACAGACCCTCGGCGGCCAGCAGCCGGCGGATCCGCTCGATGCGGGCCAGCAGCTCACCCAGCCCCACCGCGCGGATCTCGGTGGCCCGCAGCGAGAAGGAGCCGCGGGCGATGTAGTAGTCGGGCCGGGCCCGCACGATGACCCGGGCGCCCTCGGTCAGCTCCAGGCCCGGCCGGTCGGCGACGTCCCGGGCGCAGGTGACCGGCACCGAGAGGTCGGCCGCCGGGTCGCGCAGCGTGAGGAAGACGGTGGCCGACCCGCGCCGCGACAGCTGGGCGATCTGCCCCTCGACCCACACCTCACCCAGCCGGCCGATCCACTCGGCGACCTTGCGGGCCACCGTGCGGACCGGCCAGGGGGCTTCCGGGGAGGACGGGGCGGTCATGCCCCCGAGGGTGCCAGCAGGCGACGACCGTCCCACGAGGGGTCAGGCGCCGCGCGGTGCGAGCGGGCTGTTCTCCACGGCCTGCCGGTCCAGCTTCTCCAGCCGGTTGCGCAGCATGCGGAGGTAGGGCTCCCGGGCGCCGTGGGACTCCTCGTAGTCCAGGAGCTCCTGCACGGTCACGGCCTGGTAGCCGCGCAGCCGGCCGCGCAGTTGCGCGACGGTGAAGGTCTCGTAGCCGTCGACCGGCGCCGCGGCCTGGTCGCCGCCGCTCGCCTGCTCGCCGCCGGTGGCCGCGGCCACCGGGGTGCCGCCCTCGTCGGTGGCCACCACCGGCTCGGTCCGCCCCTCGGCGGCCTCGCTCCCGGCGCCGCCGAGGGCGTCGTCCACGCGGGCGCCCGCGGCGGTGACGACCTCCTCGCCGCGGCCGGTCGCGTCGGCGTCGGCCGCCGGGGTCGCGGTGTCCGCCGCCGTCGTGGCGCGGCCCTCCCCGGCGCTGGACTCACTGCCGAGCGCCTCGTCGACCCGCGCCTCCTGCTCGGTGACGACGCGGTCGACCGCGGTGCCCTCGGCCGGCGTCGGCTCGCCGGGGACGGCCTCGGGACCCGGCGCCTCCGGGGCGGCGACGCCCTCGTCGGTCACCGTGCCCTCGACGGTCTCGACCTGGCCGTCCGGGGTCAGGACGTCGACGTCGGTGGCGACGTCCGGCGTCTCTCCCGGCTGTGCGGCGTCGATCGCCGGACCGGCCGTGTCCTCGGCGGCGGTGTCGGCCGCGGCGCCGTTCCCGGTGACCGGGGCCGGCGGCGTGGTCGGGCTCTCCGCGATCAGGTCGGTGTCGACCAGGCCGCCGTCGGTGCCGCCGCCGTCGACCAGGGCGGTGTCGGGGGCCCCGTCGGCCTCCAGGAGCGCGGTCTCGAGCGCGTCCTCGGCGGTGAGCCCGGGCTCGGGCAGCTGCAGCTCGGCCGCCTGCACCTCGTCGGTGATGTCCTGGAGCGCCTCGACGACCTCCTCCGGCGAGGGCTCCGGGGGCAGCCCGGAGACCTCGTCGTCGACGAGACCGGCGGCCTGGTCGGCGACCTCCGCGTCGCCGGCCCGGTCGAACGCCGACGTGTGGACCCGGGTGTCGGACGTCGCCTCGGGCAGGTCGTCGTCGAAGGTGGCCAGCCCGGGCTCGTCCTCGCCCCGGATCCCGGTCAGCAGCTCGTCGCCGCGGGCGACCAGGCCCGCGTAGTGCTGTTGCAGCTTCATCGTGGCCTGCATGGCCAGGCCGAGCACGCGGACCGGCAGCCCCGGCAGCGTCTGCGGGAGCCGGCGGGCCTCGTCGAGGACGGTGGCGGCCAGGCCGGCGACGGCGCGGACGGCCTGGGGGATCTCACGCGACATGCCCCCAGCCTGCCGCAGCCGCTGCCGGTTGGCAGCCTCGTGCCGGCCGACGCCACCCGGACGGGCGCGGGGAGTGGCGGGCGTCTCCTCGCGCGGCCGGGCCGGAGGGCGCCGCCCACCTACCATGGAGCCATGGCTGATCAGCGCGGACGCGTCCTGCTGGCCGATCCCCGGGGTTACTGCGCCGGGGTGGACCGGGCGGTGGTCGCGGTCGAGCGGGCCCTGGAGATCCACGGCGCCCCGGTCTACGTCCGCAAGCAGATCGTCCACAACAAGCACGTGGTGGCCACCCTGGAGCGGCGCGGGGCGGTGTTCGTCGACGAGACCGCCGAGGTGCCCGAGGGCTCGGTGGTCGTCTTCAGCGCCCACGGCGTCTCCCCGGCGGTGCACCAGGAGGCCGCCGACCGGCAGCTGAAGACGATCGACGCCACCTGCCCGCTGGTGAGCAAGGTGCACCAGGAGGCCAAGCGGTTCGCCAAGGAGGACTACGACATCCTCCTGATCGGCCACCGCGGCCACGAGGAGGTCGAGGGCACCGCCGGCGAGGCCCCGGCGCACATCCAGCTCGTGGACGGCGCCGAGGACGTCGCCAACGTGCAGGTGCGCGACCCGGAGAAGGTCGTGTGGCTGTCGCAGACGACGCTCTCGGTCGACGAGACCCTCGCCACCGTCGACCGGCTGAAGAGCCGGTTCCCCGGTCTGCAGTCCCCGCCGAGCGACGACATCTGCTACGCCACGCAGAACCGCCAGCAGGCGGTCAAGCAGATGGCCGGAGAGTGCGACCTGGTGGTCGTCGTGGGCTCGACGAACTCGTCGAACTCGGTGCGGCTGGTCGAGGTGGCACTGGAGGCCGGCGCCCGCGCCGCGCACCTGGTGGACTTCGCCGCCGAGATCGACCCCGCCTGGCTCGAGGGGGTCACCACCGTGGGGGTGACCAGCGGCGCCTCGGTGCCGGAGGTGCTCGTCGGGGAGGTGCTCGACTGGCTGGCCGAGCGCGGCTACCCCGACGTCGAGACGGTCAAGGCGGCCGAGGAGAAGCTGGTGTTCGCGCTGCCGCACGAGCTGCGGGTGCGCCGCGCCGAGCCGGCGGCCGACCCGGCCTGAGGGTCGCCCTACGCACCGCAGACGACGGTGGCCCCCTCCCGTGCGGGAGGGGGCCACCGTCGTGTCGGGGCCGCGCGGCCGCTCAGCGGCGGGCGGCCCACCGGATGAGGGCGACCACGAGCGCGACGCCGGTCGCGACCGCCATGGACGGGAAGCCGCGGATCAGCAGGGTGGCCAGGCCCGCCAGGTTGACCGTCCCGAACACGGCGGTGACGGCGACGGCGGCGACGATGTACACCAGCGGCGGGGCGATCACCATGGTGGTGAGGTCGCGGCGGCGGACCAGCAGGGTGCCCAGCGCGGCGGCGATGGCGAGCGTGCCCAGCGTGAGGACCCCCAGGCCGGCGCTCAGGTAGGAGTCCGCGGCGGCGCCGACCAGCGTGACGACGAGCACGGCGAGGACGGCCGCCCAGCCGCGCAGCCGGCTGCCGCGCTCCGGCTGGTCGGCGGCCGGCCGGCCGGCGGAGCGGGACTCGGCCGGACGCGGGGCGCGGCGGCCGGAGGCGGGCTGGTCCTGGTCGGCCCGCTCCGAGGACCGCGGGCGCTCCTGGCGGCTGCGCTCGACCGGCGGGACGGCGGCCGAGCGGTGCGGCACCGGCGGCCGGGTGGAACGGGCACGGTCGTCCTCGGGGCGCCGGCGCTCGAGGCGGGCCAGGTGCTCGGGCAGCGGGGGGATGTCGGTCGAGCGCATCGGCCCGGCCGGTCGCGCCCGCGGGGGCACCGGCGGGCGGGGGATGCGCGACACGTACTCGGCCGCCTCGGGGCGGGGCGCCCGGGGGCCGGAGCGCATCCCGGACTCCCGCCAGGTGTCAGCCGTGCTCGCCGAGGCCATGGCGCACCTCCCCTTGCTCGTCGGGGGACCCCCGTCGTGGGGTTCCGCTCACGGGCAACGGTAGCCACGGGAGGGGGCCGGTGCCGGGAGGACCGACCGGGGGAGCGCTGTGCAGACCTGCCAAAACGACGGCTCCCGGCGCACACCTGGCGGTGGAGCAGGGACAGCTGTGACGAACCGGTACAGACGCGACGGCTGGGACGTCGCCGGCCGGTCAGCCCGTGGTGCCGTCCCGGTCGACGTCGACCCCGGCCGGGCGCTCACCGAGCGGCGGCAGCTCGGCCGGCCGCAGCGTGCGGATCGTCGCCTCCACCGGCGGCGGGGTCGGCACCGGCGTCTCGGAGACGCCCAGGTCGTCGAAGCGGCGGGCGGCGACCAGCACCGACGACTCGTAGGAGCCGACCGTCTCGTTGTAGCGGGTCATCGTCGAGCTCAGCGCCGAACCCAGCCGGGCGAGGTGCCCCGACAGCGTGCTCAGCCGCGCGTGCAGCCGGCGGCCCACCTCGAGCACCTGGTCGGCGTCGCGGGCCAGCCGCTCCTGCCGCCACGAGTAGGCCACCGTGCGCAGCAGGGCCAGCAGCGTGCTGGGGGTGGCGAGGACGACGTCGCGGGCGAAGCCGTACTCCAGCAGCCCGGGCTCGGCCTCCAGGGCGGTGGTGAGGAACCCGTCGGAGGGGACGAACAGCACGGTGAAGGGCGCGGCCGGGCAGAACGCCGTCGGGTAGCGCCGGGCGGACAGGGCGTCGACGTGGGCGCGCAGCTGGCGGGCGTGCGCGGCGATCCGCTCGGCGCGGACCGTGACGTCCTCGGCCTGCACCGCCTCGATGTAGCCGGTGAACGGCACCTTCGCGTCGACGATCACCTGCCGGCCGTCGGAGAGCGTGACCACCAGGTCGGGCCGGACGCCGGCGCCGGCGTCGTTGGTGCCGCTGGGCTGCTCGACGAAGTCGCAGTGCTCCAGGAGGCCGGCCACCTCGACCACCCGGCGCAGCTGCACCTCGCCCCAGCGGCCGCGCACGTGCGGCGTGCGCAGCGCCGTCACCAGCGCCGCCGTCTCCTGCCGCAGCAGCGACGAGGCCTGCCCGACGGTGCCCATCTGCTCGCGCAGCTCCCCGTGCGCGGTGGCCCGGGCCCGCTCCATGCCGGCCAGCAGCCGGTGCAGGTGGTCCAGCGACTCGTGCAGCGGGTCGAGCCCGTCGTCGGCCGGCCGGCGCCGGGAGAGCAGTGCGACGACGCCGAGGGTGGCCGCGGTGGCCAGCAGCGCGCCGAGGAGGAGACCGGTGAGCAGGGAGGCGGCGTCCATGATCGGCGAGCCTGCCGGACGGGTCCGACAGTTCGGGGGAGGCGGGTCAGACGAGGGTGAGGTGGCGCCGGGGTGTCGCGGCCGCCGCCTCGTGGTCGAGCAGCCACCGCTTCACCGGCGTCCCCCAGCGGAAACCGCCGAGGCCGCCGTCGGAACCGAGCACCCGGTGGCAGGGCACGAACAGCGCGGCGGCGTTGCGGGCGCAGGCGTTGGCCGCCGCCCGCACGGCCGAGGGCCGGCCGCACCGCGCCGCGAAGGCGGCGTAGGTGTCCGGCTCGCCGGCCGGCACGGTGCGCAGCACCTCCCAGGCGTCCTCGAGGAACGGACCGGAGCGCTGCCGGACGGGGACGCCGTCGATCGCGGTGACGTCGCCGTCGACGAAGGCGGTCACCGTGTCGAGGACGGGCAGGTGGTCGGCCCGCTCCACCCACGTGGGGCGCAGCGAGCGGTGGACCACCGGGAGCAGCTCGGCGACGTCGTCGGTCCAGCCGCTGGCGAGGACGACGTCGGAACCGTCCGGGGCGGCGGTGACGACGACGGTGAACGGTCCGGGCGGGGTGTCCACGGTGGCGAACCGGGCGGGCTGGGCGGTCATGATGCGCTCCGTTCGGAGTGGGACGGCGGGCGGCGGGTGAACAGGTCGGGGACGGCCATCGCCCACAGGTGCATGACCGCGTACGAACGCCACGGGCGCCAGCGGCTGACGGCCTCGGTGTCGGAGCTGCCGAGTGCCACCAGCGAGCGCCGCAACGCGAGGTCACCGGGCAACCACACGTCGGGGTCGGCCAACCCGCGGAGGGCGACCAGGGCGGCGGTCCAGGGGCCGATCCCGGGCACGGCGCGCAGCGCCCGGACGGCGTCGTCGCGGTCGGCACCCGGGTCGAGGGGCACCGCGCCGTCGGCGAGGGCCGCGGCCAGCGCGTGCACCGTGGCCCGGCGCGCCCCGGTGAGGCCGACGGTGGTCAGGTCGGCCTCGGCCAGCGCGGCGCCCCGCGGGAACACGTGCGTGAGCGTGCCGACCGGCTCGGGCAGCGGCGTGCCGGCCGCCGCCAGCAGCCGGGCGCCGAGGGTGCGGGAACCGGCCACCGAGACCTGCTGGCCGAGCACCGCGCGCACGGCCAGCTCGCCGGCGTCGGGGGCGGCGGGCACCCGGCGGCCGGGGGCGGTGGCGACGAGCGCGGCCAGGGCCGGGTCGGCCCCCAGGACGTCGTCCACCGCGGCGGGGTCGGCGTCCAGGTCGAGCATCCGGCGGCAGCGGGCCACCGCCACCCCGAGGTCCCGCAGCTGCGTCAGCCGCAGTCGTGCGGTCACCCCGGGGGCGCCGGCGGTGGGGGAGAGCCGGACGACGGCCGGGCCGTGCGGCAGGTCGAGCACGCGGGCGTACGTCGTCCCGTCCCACTCCTCGAGGCCGGGGACGGCGTGCGCGCCCAGGAAGAGCAGGACCTCCTCCGCCGGGTAGGGGTCGCGGGCGGCCAGCCGGAGGGTGAGTTCCCCCGGGGCGCCGGAGGGGGCGGCGGGGGCGGTCCGGCGCAGTCCGGTCGGGGTGGTCGCGAAGAGCTCGCGGACGGTGTCGTTGAACTGCCGGATGCTGGCGAACCCCGCGGCGAAGGCGACGTCGGCCATGGGCAGGGTGGTGGTCTCGACGAGCACGCGGGCGGTCTGCGCGCGCTGGGCGCGGGCGAGGGCCAGCGGTCCGACGCCCAGCTCGGCCACGAGCAGCCGGTGCAGCTGGCGCTCGGAGTAGCCCAGCCGGGCGGCCAGGCCGGGGACGCCGGAGCGCTCCACCTCGCCGTCGGCGATCAGCCGCATGGCGCGGGCGACGACGTCGGCGCGGACGTCCCACTCCGGGGAGCCGGGGACGGCGTCGGGGCGGCACCGCCGGCAGGCCCGGTACCCGGCGGCCTGGGCGGCGGCCGCGGTGGAGAAGAAGCTGACGTTGCGGGCCAGCGGGGTGCGGGCCGGGCAGGAGGGCCGGCAGTAGATGCCGGTCGTGGCGACGGCGGTGAAGAACCACCCGTCGAAGCGGGCGTCGCGGCTGGTCACCGCCCGGTAGCACCGCTCGGCGTCGAGGGAGCTCGTCATGCACCGAGCATGGCAGCCGGAGGGGCGGAGGACTGGCGGTTTTCGGACGGGGCCGTCGTCCTAGTGCAGGCGCCCGTCGTCCCGGACGACGCGCAGGTGCGGCCCGGTGCCGACGTCGCCGCGGACGTCGTGCACCTGCGGCAGCCCGGCCGCCCGCCGCACGCGGTTCTCGGGGACGTCGATCGCCGTGGCCAGCGCCGCCGCCAGCCGCTCGCTGACCATGCCCGAGTGCCGGCCGTGCGCGATCCGGGCGATCGTCTCCGGGGCGACCGCCCAGTGCGCCCGCCGGGAGGCGTCCTCGGCGGTCGCGCCCAGCTCGATCAGGCGCCGCTGCACCAGCTGCTGCAGCTCGTTGTCGGCCACCCCGGCAGGCTATGCGCGGACGCGCCGCCGGTCAGCCCGGATCGCCGGACCGGCGGGTCGCCGGGTCAGCGGGGGAGGGCGACCCGGGCGCGCGGAGCGGGAGCGCTGCGGCGCCGGATCCAGCGGGCCCAGGAGTCCAGCGCGGCCGCGAGGAGCACCAGCCCCAGGCCGCCGAACAGGTTGGCCGGGCGCGTCTCGGGCAGCAGCACGGCGAGCAGCAGCGCGGCGGTGCCGCCGACGACGAGCACGCCCGCCGCCGGGCCGGTCCACAGTCCTCGTTCCACGGTCGTTCCCCCCGTCGACCCGCGGATCCCCCGATACGCGGTGAGGTCACGGACGGTAGTGGCTGCCCGTGGCGCTGACCAGGTGTTCTCCTCCTGAGGGGTGGTGGCGGTCACCATCCGTGTGTGCGTGACACCGGGGCGAGGATGGGCCGATGACACAGCCGGAGCCGGACGTCGTCGTCCGCCGGGCGCGCCCGGCCGACGCGGCGGAGCTGGCCGCGGTGAGCCGGGCGGCCATCGAGGGCTCCGCCGCCGGGCACTACACGCCGGCGCAGCTCGCGGCGTGGGCCGCGCGGCGGTCCGACGCCGCGCACGCGCGGTTCGTCGAGACGACGACCGTGCTGGTGGCCGAGGTGGACGGCGTCGTGGCCGGGTTCGCCTCGGTGGCGCTGTCGCCCGTCGACGCGCTGGTGGCGGGGGAGGTCGACCAGCTGTACGTGGCGCCGTCCGCGGGCGGGCGCGGGGTGGCGCGGGCGCTGCTGACGGCGGTGGAGTCCGTGGCGCGGACCGCCGGGCTGGCGTCGCTGGTCACGCACGCGTCGTGGCGGGCGGCGCCGGTGTTCGAGCGCATGGGCTTCCGGCAGGTCGCGGTCGAGAGCGTGACGCTGGACGGCGAGACCCTGACCCGGGCCCGGATGGTCAGGCCGCTGGACTGACCGGCTCTCCCGCCGGCGACGCGTCGGCCGCGGGCGGCAAGGCGCGGGCGAGCAGCTCGACCAGCAGCCGGCTGACCTCCGCGCGGCGCTCCAGCTGGACCATGTGCCCGACCCCCGGGTACACGGCGAGCTCGGCCATCGGCAGCGCGTCGGCGATGACCCGGCTGTGCTGGACCGGGCAGAGCCGGTCGGCGTCCCCGACGACGACCAGCGCGGGCACCTCGGCGAGCGCCGCCAGCGCCCGGACCCGGTCGTGGTCGGAGAAGGTCGGCAGGAAGGCGGCCACGGTCTCGGCGGAGCAGGCGCGGTGCACCTCCCGCGTCATGGCGACGTCCGCGGGGTCGGCGTCCGGACCGAACACCAGCCGCATGGCCGACCCGCCGACCGTGCGCGCCCTCCCGGCGAGCTCGGCACGGGCGTTGCGCTCGTTGAGCACCGGCAGCACCTTCTTGACCACCCGGGCGACGGGCGCCGGGAGGCCGTACGTGACGGCGTCCATCTGCCCGGAGCTGGTCGCGACGAACGCGGCGGCGACGACGCGGTTACCGAACAGCTCCGGCCGCTGCTCGACCAGGGCCATGAGCGTCATCCCGCCCATGGAGTGACCGCCGAGGACGACGGGCCCGGCCGGGGCGACGGCCTCGACGACGCGCGCCAGGTCGCGGCCGAGCTGCTCGATGGTGGCGCGGTCGCGGGCCGAGCGGCCGGAGGCGCCGTGCCCGCGGTGGTCGTAGGTGACGACGCGGAGGTCGGGGCGGGCGTCGAGGAGGTCCCGGACCTGGCCGGCCCACAGGCGGGAGGACTGCACGTAGCCGTGCGCCAGGACGACGGTGGCGCTGGGCTGGTCGGCGCCGAAGACCTCGACGTGCAGCGGGACGCCGTCCTCGGTGGTCACGGTGCGCTCCTGACCGCGCGGCACCGGGACCGGCCGTGACGGGGCGGCGGGCCGGGCAGCGCGGCGGCGGGCGGCCGCTGCGGCGGCGACGGTCAGGCCGGCGAGGGCCACGGTGCGCGTGCGCATCGGCACAGTCTGCCTGCGGGCGAGCCACGTAGGCTGGACCCCCGTGAGTCTCACCATCGGCATCGTCGGGCTGCCCAACGTCGGCAAGTCGACGCTGTTCAACGCGTTGACCAAGAACGACGTCCTGGCCGCGAACTACCCGTTCGCCACCATCGAGCCCAACATCGGTGTGGTAGGCGTGCCGGACCCGCGGCTGGCGAAGCTGACCGAGCTGTTCGGCTCGCAGAAGACCATCCCGGCCACGGTGTCGTTCGTGGACATCGCCGGCATCGTGCGCGGCGCCTCCGAGGGGGCCGGGCTGGGCAACAAGTTCCTGGCCAACATCCGCGAGAGCGACGCGATCTGCCAGGTGATCCGGGTGTTCACCGACCCCGACGTGGTGCACGTCGAGGGCAAGGTCGACCCGGCCGACGACATCGAGACGATCAACACCGAGCTCGTCCTCGCCGACATGCAGACGCTGGAGAAGGCGATCCCGCGGCTGGAGAAGGAGGCGAGGAAGGACAAGGAGCGCGCCGCGCTGCTCTCCGCCGCCCTCGACGCGCAGAAGGTGCTGGACGAGGGCCGGACCCTGTTCGCCGCCGGCGTCGACCCCGAGCCGCTGCGCGAGCTGACCCTGCTGACCACGAAGCCGTTCCTCTACGTGTTCAACGTGGACGAGGAGGAGCTGGCCAACGAGTCGCTCGTCGCCGAGCTGCGGGCCCTCGTCGCGCCGGCCGAGGCGATCCTCATGGACGCCAAGATCGAGGCCGAGCTCGCCGAGCTGCCCGAGGAGGAGGCCGCCGAGCTGCTCGCCGGCATCGGCCAGGAGGAGCCCGGCCTGCACCAGCTGGCCCGCGTCGGCTTCGCCACGCTCGGCCTGCAGACCTACCTGACCGCCGGGCCCAAGGAGGCCCGCGCCTGGACGATCCCGGTCGGCGCGACCGCCCCGCAGGCGGCCGGCGTCATCCACACCGACTTCCAGCGCGGCTTCATCAAGGCCGAGATCGTCTCCTTCGACCAGCTCGTCGAGGCCGGGTCGATGCAGGAGGCCAAGGCCCGCGGCTGGGTCCGAATGGAGGGCAAGGACTACGTCATGGCCGACGGCGACGTCGTGGAGTTCCGCTTCAACGTGTAGACGAGCACGGACCTGCAGGAGCGTGCTCGTCACCGACGCGTACCCGAGGGTGCCCTGCACGGTGACCACGTCGCAGCCGGCGGCGATCGGACCCGAGGCACAGAAGTGCCGGAGTGCTCATGGCCATGCCGGGGTTGGACCGGCGATCCGCGCCGCGGTCGGGCTGCTGGGCTGCCGGTGACGCCAGGCGGCGACGCTGCGTGCGGCCCAGGTCACCCGGGTGACGCCTTCGCCGGCCAGCCGGCGCAGCGCCGGGCCGGCCGGACCCCCATCGACGTGGACAGAAATGGCGTGGATGCCGCGCACGCCGTGCGGGAACGGCGTGCTGGTGGCCTCCTCCTGCCACTGCCCGGTGGTGGTGCGGCAGCGCACCCGTAGCTGGTGCCGGCCGGGTGTGGCCGTCCAGCTGGCGGTCCAGGGCCGCCAGGCGTCCGGGCCGAGGTCGATTCCGAGGTCGGCGTCGGTCCACGGGCCGCCGTCGATCTCCAGCTGCACGCGATCGACCCCGACCCGTGGCGCCCATGCGTAGCCGCGGACGGTGACTTCGCCAGGCTCGAGGTGGGCGTGGGTGCGCGGGGTGTCGATGCGGGAGCCCGGGTGGACCGGGTAGGTCCCGTCGACCCAGCCACGGGAGCCCCAGTAGGACAGCGGCGGGGTGGTGGTGACGGTCAATCGCCGCAGCCACTTGAGGTTGCCGTCCTGCCCGTGCCGGCCGGAGACGAGCAGCCGGGCGGGACTGCCGTGCTCGCGGGGCAGCGGCTGCCCGGCCATGCCGACGGCGAGGAACCCGTGGGCGCGCGCGACGTCGAGGGGCAGCACGTTGGTGTATCCGTCGACGGCCTCGGCGACCAGCCAGTCGTTCCCGTCGGCAACGTCGGCCAGATCGAGCAGGTCGGCCAGGCCGATGCCGGTCCAGCGGGCGCAGCCCATGCGATCGCCGCCGACCGGGTTGTGCACGCAGACCATCAGCAGGTCCCGCTCGGCCAGCGGCAGGGCGAGCAGTTCGGGCAGGGAGAGCGACAGCGGCTCCCCTACTTCGCCGTCCACCTGGAGCCGCCAGGCGTCGGGGTCGGTGCGCGGCTCCGGAACGGTGACGTCGATGACGACCAGTTCTCCGGGCTGGGCGAGCAGCGACGCCACTCCCGGCTGCGCTGCGGCGGCGGTCACCGGGACCGGCGGCAGCGGCCGGGCCGGGGCCGGCAGCCGTACCCGGTCGCGCAGCGCAGAGGCAGCGCGGCGGCGGGCCCGGCGGTCGGTGACCACGACGGCCGCCGTGGCGGCTGCTCCGGCGGTCAGCACGGCGGGCATCCGGACCGGCAGCGGGGCGACCGCGGTCGCGGCGGTGAGCATGCCGGCGACCGTGGCCGCGGCGGTGTCCCCGACCGAGGCGTCGCCGCGGCGCAGCGCGAGGTAGCCGCCGAGCGCGTGCGGCACCGCCGCTACTGCGGCACCGAGCAGCGGCCGCCGGCCGGCCAGGGCACCGCCCACGGCGGCGGCCAGGCCGCTGGTGCCGGCCGCGAGCACGGCCAGGCCCGGCTTGTCGGCCCGGCCGACGAGGGCGACGCCGCCATCGACCAGCATCGCCGGTGCGGCATCGACCAGCCCGCGCGCCAGGCCCGAGGACGGTGAGCGGCCGCGGCGGGTGGCGGAGGCGGTGATCTCTCCGGCCACGGCGGCCAACAGCCCGGCGAGCAGGCCGGCCCCGGGACGTGCGATGTGGTGAGCGGTCATCGGGATCTCCTCGGGTGCTGGTTCGGTCGGTCGGTCAGTCGTGAGCAGGGGCCGTCGCGGACGGCGGGCCGCTCGGCGTCAGCGGCTGGACGGGTATCGCCACCGCCACGGCGAGCACGGTGGTGACCGGCCCCCACAGCACGAGCCCGGCCGGGGACAGCCAGCCGAGCGCGGCCGGTCCCGCCAGCACGACCACCGGCGCCCCGATGACCGTGAGCACGGCACCGGCCGGCCAGCCGCGGCACCACAACCATCCGGTGCCGGCGAGTGCCCAGCCGGTGACGACGGCAGCGGCGGCCGGCCAGGTGGTCGCGCCGAACCGCGACCATCCGAGCTGGAGGGCGACCACGGCGGCCAGCAGCGGCAGCAGCGTCACGCTCACACCGATGAGGAACCGGGCCATCGTGCGGTCGCCGCGGACCGCAGGGGCCGCCGACGGGGCCGGACGCGTCGTCCAGACGGGCGCCACGGACGCGTCGTGCACGGCGGGACAGCGCAGGGTCGCGGGGGACATCGGTGCCTCCTTCGGCGGGTGGGTGCCAGGGATGCTGAAGACGCACCTGGGAGGTCACGCCGGCAGAACCGCCGGGTCGCGGTCGGTCGTGCGAGCGGCGTCCTGGCCGGCGTCGGTGGCCATGCGGTCGGAGAGGGCGGCGGCGTCGGCGCCGACGAAGCCGAGCAGCGCCGAGCCGCGGCGGGTCTGCCAGGGCAGGCCGAGGAAGTACAGCCCGGGCACGCCGGTGACCCCGGCGTCGTGGCGGACGGTGCCGGCGTCGTCGACGACGCCGGGCGCGTGCAGCCAGGAGTAGTCGGGGCGGTAGCCGGTGGCCCACACGACCGCGTCGACGTCGACGGTGCTGCCGTCGGCGAAGGTGGCGGTGCGCCCGCTGAGGCCCGTCAGCCGCGGCCGGAAGTCGATCCCGCCGCGCCGTAACCGACGGCTGCGAGTGCCGATGACCAGGTCGCCGCGGGCGTGCAGCCGCCGGGCGATGCGGGTGTGCGCGGGCACGGTGAAGAACCCGGACTTGGTGAGCCAGGAGAACAGGTCGCGGCCGGCGATCCGCTGGGGGAGCTCGGTCGGGCGCGTGCCGACCGCAACGGTGACCGGCTGGGTGGCGCCCAGCTCGGCGGCGATCTGCAGGCCGGAGTTGGCCGCACCGACCACCAGCACCCGGCCGGCGCCGGGCAGCTGGGTCGGGTTGCGGTACTGGGCGCTGTGCAGCTGTGGCACGCCCCGGTCCAGCCGGCCGGCGATCGCGGGGATGTGCGGGGTCTGGAAGGGGCCGGTGGCGACGACGACCTGCTTCGCGCGCAGGATGCCGGTGGGCGTGGTGGCCGCGAAGGTGCCGTCGGCGTCGCGGTGCAGCCGCAGCACCCGGGTGTTCAACCGGACCGGCAGGGCGAAGTGGGCGGCGTAGGCGGCGAGGTAGTCGGCGACGTCGTCCTTGCTCGGGTGTGTGTCGGCCGGGGCGGGGAACGGCAGGCCGGGCAGCGCGTCGTACTGGGCCGGGCTGAACAGCCGCAGGGAGTCCCAGCGGGACCGCCAGGAGGAGCCGATCTCCGGGCCGGCGTCGACGAGCAGGAAATCCGCGCCGCGGGCGGCGAGGTGGTGGCCGAGGGCGAGGCCGGCCTGGCCGGCGCCGATCACGAGGACGTCGAGCGGCTCGCCGGTTCCCGCGGGCCGGGGCGCGGGCAGAGGCGTGGGCATGGGGATCTCCTGACGGGCGAGGACGGGACGCGGCATGACGGGTGCGGTGCGACGGCAGGCGCGCGGGCGGTCAGACGAGGCCGACGGTGAGCAGCGCGGCGGCGAGGATGGGGTCGGCGACCAGGCAGGTCTCGGCGTACCAGCGCGGCACCGCCCGGCCGATGCGGTGGTGGACGACGTCCCAGGCCGCGTGCGCGATCCAGCCGGCGGCGAGCACGTACCGGGCGGTGGCGACGTCGACGGTGACCGCCGCCATCGCGATCGCGCCGAGGGCGAGCACGGCGGTGGTCTGCGCGGTCAGCAGCCGCCGGTCCGTCAGGTCGCCGCGGGCGGTACCCCAGGCGAGGTAGATGACCGCGGCGAGCAGCACGCACCAGGCGCTGACCCACACCTGCACCTGGGCGGGGAACCGCGCGACGAGCACGAAGCTGTTGACGGCGGCGACGGCGCCGAGCGCGGTCGGCCAGCGGTGGGCCAGCGCGCCGCGCAGGCCGCCGGCCCGCCGGGCCGGGGACTCCGTGGTTGCCGCGGTGGCGCTGGTCATGGGTGGGCTCCTTCGTCCGGGCTGGGTCTGGCTCGGACGCTAGGAGCGGGCCGGCGGCGTCACGCCGGGAAAACCGCCAGGTTCACAGCCGGACACCGTCACCGACGGGCCGGTGGGCGGTGCCTAGTCCAGGGGAAGGGCGGTGAGCTCGGCGCGGGAGGCCACGCCGAGCTTGCTGAACACGTTCCGCAGGTGGAAGTCGATCGTGCGGGGACTGACGAACAGCCGCGCGGCGGCGTCCCGGTTCGACAGTCCCTGCCGGACCAGGGCGGCGACCTGGCGTTCCTGCGCGGTCAGGTCGGTGGCGGTGGTGACATCGCGGCGGCGGGCGCTCTCCCCGGAGGCTCGCAGTTCGGTCGTCGCGCGGGCCGCCCAGCGGGTGGCCCCGAGGTCCTCGAACACCTCCAGGGCGTCGCGCAGGTGCGCGCGGGCATCGACCCGGCGGCGCGCGCGGCGCAGGTACTCGCCGAAGCCGAGGTGGATGCGGGCCCGGTCGAACCGGTGGGTGCCCGCGTCGGCGTACTTGGCCGCCCGCTCGAACTCGGCCTCGGCGTCTGCTCCGTCGGCCACCAGTGCCCGGCCGTAGGCGGCCGCGGCCAGCGCCCAGCCGGCGTCCGTGGCGCTCCCGAAGTTCTCGAGGTCGTCAGCCCAGGAGCGGGCCAGGTCGGGGCGGTCGGCGCGGACGGCGGCGTCGAGCCGGTCGAGCGCGGCCATGTGCTGGGTGCTGCGAGTGGTCACCTGCTGCAGGTGGTGCAGGGCCGCGGCGGGCGTGTCGGCGGTGAGTCCGCGGGCCCAGCGGACCAGGTCGTCGACGATCGGCGCGGTCACTCCGGCGTCAGGTGAGCCGTCCAGGGCGGCCAGGTGCCCGGCGAGCTCGCTCCCGTCGTTCCTCAGCGCGGCCAGCAGCGCCAGCCAGGCGCGCGGTAATCGCGTGAGCGCCGGCTGGCCGCTGCTGCCGGCCAGGTCGAGGGCCTCGGCCGCCCCCGCGGCGGTGGCCGTCCAGTCCCCGGTCGCGATCTCACCCCAGGCCCGCCGGGTGAGGGCGTAGACGATCAGCACGAGAGCACCGCGTTCCCGTGCGTCTGCGAGCAGCCTCGCGTGCTCGGACAGCACGACGTCCCACCGGCCGAGATGGGCCGCGGCGATGCCGAGGTTGGAGCGGAGATCGGTGTCGTCGCCCGGGTCACACCCGGTGAAGGCGGCGCGGAACTGTGTCGCGGCCTCGGCGAACCGCCCGTGGCGGAGGTGCACGTGGCCCGACAGCAGCCGGGCGTAGCAGCGGCCGCGCTCGTCGGTCGCCGTGGCCGGGTCCCCGAGGGTGGCCAGCTGAGCCGTCATGTCCTCGGCGCCCTCGTCACCGAAGGACACGACCGCAGCAGCGAGCATGGTCATCGCGCGGGCGCGGTCGACGTCGAAGGGGGCGACCTCGCCGGCCGCCTGCAGCAGGATCCGGTGCCCGACCAGCGGCGATGCGACGTTCCAGTCCACCCGGGCGCGGAGCCGGTCCAGATCGGCGCGCAGCAGCGGATCGGTGGTGAGGGGACGCGCGGCATCGGCCAGCGAGCGAGCCCGCTCGGGCTGGGCGGCGAGCCAGGCCGAGTGGGCGGCGGCGGCGAGCCGGCGAGCGCGCGCCGCCGGATCCGCGGTGAGCTCGGCGGCGCGCGCCCACGCCGCGGCCGCCGCCTCGTGCCCGCCGCGCCCGGCGGCCCGGTCGGCCACGCCGTCGAGGGCGGCGACCACCGTGTCGTCGGGCCGGTCGGCCGCGGCGGCCAGGTGCCAGGCGCGCCGGTCGGGGTCGGCGCCGAGGACGTCGGCCAGCGCCCGGTGCGCGGCGCGGCGCTGGGCGCTGGTGGCCGCCCGGTACACCGCCGAGCGCACCAGTGGGTGGTAGAGGGCGAGGCCGTCGCCGTCGACACGCAGCAACCCGGACCGTTCCACGGTGTCGAGTGCGTCGTCACCGGCGTCGAGTCGTTCGGCGGCATCCCGCACCACGGTCAGCCGCCCGGTGTCATCGGCGGCGGCGATCAGCAGGAATCGCTGCGCCGAGTCGTCCAGGCGCCGGAACCGGTCGAGGAAGCCCCGCTCGACGCCGCCGGTGAGCGGCAGCGCTGCGGGCAGCGGCGCCCGCCCGGCCAGCTGCTCGCCGGTCAGGGCGGCGGCGAGCTCACCGAGCGCCAGCGGGTTCCCGCCGGTCGCGGCCACCAGCCGGTCGCGCACCGCCGGATCGACCGTCCCGCCGGCCCGCGCCGCCAGCAGTGTGTGGGCGTCGGCCCCGGTCACGCCGCCGAGGACGGCGGTGGGCAGGTCGGGAACGTCGAAGCCGTAGGGCTCGCCGTCGCGGGCGGCGAACAGCAGCGCGACCCGCTCGGCCTGCAGCCGGCGGGCGACGAACAGCAGCGCCGCGGCCGAGGCGTCATCGAGCCAGTGCGCGTCATCGACGACGGCCAGCACCGGGGCCTCTTCGGCGGCGTCGGCGAGCAGGCTCAACGTCCCGAGGAACGCCAGGAACCGATCGCCCTCGCCCTCGGTCTCTCCCAGTGCGGCGCGCAGCGCCGCGGCCTGCGGCGCGGGCAGCGCGTCGATGCGGGTGCGCAGCGGCCACAGCAGCCGCTGCAGCGCGGCGAAGGCCAGCGGCGACTCCGACTCCACCCCGGAGGTGCGCAGCACCCGCATGCCGGAGGCGGCGCTGACAGCATCGGCCAGCAGCGTCGACTTGCCCGACCCGGCCACGCCACGGACGACCAGCGATCCGCCGGTCCCGGTGCCCGCAGCGTCGAGCAGGGCGGCGATCGCCGCGCGTTCCGCATCCCGTCCGGCCAGCACCGGCGGAACAGTACCGACCGCAGCGGACAGGGCCCGTGATCGTGAACCTGGTGGTTTTCCCGGCGTGAGTCATCTCGGCGGTGGCGAGCGTATGAGCCAGTCCCGCAGTTCCCACCCCGAGGAGGAGCCATGTCGGCCCACCCCGCCGCCGAACCAGCGGTCCCCGCCCGCGGTCACCAGCACGCCCCCGGCCACGCTGCGCCCCACGCCCACGGGCACCCGTCCCACCACGCGCCGGGCCGCCCGTCGCCGGCCGCGGACGAGCTGCGCCGGCCGTGGACGGTGTTCGCGCTGATGATCGCCGCCCAGTTCATGGTCATCCTGGACGTGTCGGTGGTGAACGTCGCCCTGCCGTCGATCAGCGACGCGCTGCACCTGTCCGCCGGGGACTACCAGTGGACGATCAGCGCCTACGTGCTGCTGTCCGGGGGGTTGCTCCTGCTCGGCGGCCGGATCGCCGATCTGCTCGACCGCCGGGGCGCGTTCCTGACCGGCGTCGGCCTGTTCACCGCCGCCTCGCTGGTCAGCGGCCTGGCGCAGACCCCGCTCACGCTCATCCTGGCCCGCGCGGCGCAGGGAGCCGGCGCCGCCCTGCTCACCCCGGCCGCGCTGTCGATCATCATGACCGCCTACGCCGGCAAGCAGCGGCAGACCGCGCTCGCGGTGTGGGGCACCGTCGGCAGCCTCGGCATCGCCGCCGGCGTGCTCTTCGGCGGAGCGCTCACCAGCGGGCTCGGCTGGCGCGCGGTGTTCTTCATCAACGTCCCGATCGGCGTCGCCGTCGTCGCCGGCACCCTGCGCGCCGCGGCCCGCGGCGGCTCCCAGGCGCGCGCGCTGCGCCGCCTCGACGTGCCCGGCGCCCTCACCCTGGTGAGCGGGCTGCTGGCGCTGGTGTTCGGCATCGAGGCCATCCGCTCGGCCGGCTGGACAGCGCCCCGCACCTGGCTGGCGCTGGCCGCCGCCGCGATCCTGCTGGCGGTGTTCGCCCGACTCGAGCGCCGCGCCGCCGACCCCCTGGTGCCGCCGTCCACCTGGCGGATGCGGTCGCTGGTGTCGGCCTCGGCGGTGATGGCCGGCGTGACCGGCGTCGTGGTCGGCGCGATCTTCCTGACCTCGCTGTACCTGCAGGAGATCGTCGGCTCCTCACCCCTCGTCGCGGGGCTGCAGTTCCTGCCGCTGGCCACCGCGATCACCCTCGCCGCCGCCGCCGCGTCGAAGGTCATCGGCCACCTCGGGGCCCGCACCCTGATCCTCGGTGGGCTGGTCGTCATGGCCGCCGGCGTGCTGCTGCTGGCCGCCGGTGCCGGCGGCACCTCCTACGCCGCCGACGTGCTGCCCGGCTTCCTGCTCGTCGGCGCCGGCGTGGGCCCGATGTTCGTCGCCATCGCCGTCGCCGCGATGAGCGACGTCCCGGGCGAGAAGTCCGGACTGGCGTCCGGGCTGATGATGACCGGCCACGAGATCGGGGCCGCTCTCGGCGTCGCCGCCCTCACCGCCGTCGCCGGCACCCTGGCCACCTCCGCCGGCCTCATCGACGGCTACGCCCGCGCCTTCCAGCTGACCGCCGGGATCCTCGCCGCGCTGCTGCTGCTGACCGCGCTCGCCGTCCCCGTCGGCAAGCCCGGAGCCGGTGCGGGCGTCCACGGCCACGGCGCTCACGGCCACTGAGCCCCGGACCACTGGGCGGTGCGGGCCGGAACCGGCCGCACCGCCCAGTGCGGCGTCCGCCACCACGGCGGCCGCCCCCATCGCCCCGGCAGCACCCGGCCCCGCGCGCTCCGCCAGGCACGAGCTGTCCCGAGAGCGCGCCACCGGCCCGCTGCGGGGCACGAGTGTGCCCCGCGTACCACCAGGCACCCGAGGAGCCCGATGCACGCCATGCAGTACGAGACACCCTGCCCGCCGACTAGGACATGACGATCATCCGCCGCCGAGTGGCTACGAGGGGCTCAGCCACCGATGCCTTCCCCGGCCCGGGTGTGAAGGCCTGTGCCATCCGGGAGCGGGGTGTGCTCGGTTCACCGGTCAACCAGTACGCGCCGTCCTACCTGTTGGGCCGATCCGGCCGGCATGGACGAGTTCCTCTTCGGGCCGCCGTTCGCGAGGCTGGCCGCCGACTCCGGCAGGCCCGTCGTGAGGCACTGGATCGGCGTGGTCTTCCGGCCGGGGCCCCGCCTGGGAGGGCCAGCCCATCGCGGCGACCCGCACCACGAGCAGCCTGCCGGCGGAGATTCCGGTGGCCGACGTCGTCGACGCGGCCCTCGCCGACCTGGACGCGGGGCACGCCACCGGCGGATCGCACAGCTGCGCGCTGGTGGTGGACCCGGCCACGTGGGAGATCGTGCACGTCCGCCTCTGGGCTGAGGAGCCAGCGGACCGTTTGGGGGCAGCGGTACCGGGTCCTGCGCGTCCCGGCCCCGCACGTGCACGCCCTTCCCGGCGTAGGGCGGGAACCCGGAGGTCGACTCCGCGCGGGCGGCCGGCCGCAGGCAGGTACCTGTTGTCGGTGACCGCACGGCGGATCGCCGATTCGGCCGGACGGAGCCCCGGCTGAGGCGCAGGGCGGTGGGAGGGCCGTCAGATGGACGCAGAGCGGCTGTCGCGACGCTCGTCGAGGCCGGGTGGGCGCACGGCTCGTGCGCGGCGACCTGCCGGCGCGTCCCGGATCACCGCGCCGACCAGCCGCCATCGGAGGCGATCACCTGCCCGGTGATCCACTCGGCCTCGTCACTGACCAGCCAGGCCACCAGGCGGGCGGTGTCGGCGGGAGTGCTCCACCGCCGGCCCGGGTTGGCCGCGGCCACCGCTGCTCGCGTGCGCTCGTCGGCGTAGCCGGTGTCGTTCGGGCCGGGGTCGATGCAGTTCACCGTGATGCCCCGGGGCATCAGGGCGACGGCCAGGCTGGGGGTGAGCTGGTGCAGGGCGGCCTTTGTGGCGATGTAGGGCAACTCGTCGGGCATCGCGGAGTGGTACTGACCGGAGGTGAACGTCAGCAGTCGCCCGCCGGGGCGGCCGTCGTGCTGGGCGGCGAAGAACCGGGCCAGCAGCAGGGTGGCGCGGGTGTTCACCGCGTAGCTGAGGTCCAGCTCGGCGGCGGTCAGCGTGTCCAGGTCCTGCGCGCTGCTGCGGGCGTGGTTGGCGACGAGCACGTCGACGTGCCCGAACGCCGACCGGGCGGCCTGGATGAGCCGCGCGGGGGCGTCCGGGTCGGCCAGGTCAGCGGCGACGTGGCGGACCCGGCCGCCGGCGGCGCGCAGCTCGGCGACGAGCGCCTCAGCGCCGCCGGGGTCGGCGCCCCAGGGCTGCTCGGCGTCGTGCGGCGCCCAGGAGTGCAGCACCACGGCGGCGCCGTCGGCGACGAGCCGTCGGGCGATCGCCGCTCCGATGGCGATGCGGCGGCTGGCACCGGTCACCAGCGCGACCCGCCCCCGCAGCGGGCCGGACCTCGGTGCGTGGTCCTCACTCACCGCGGAGGATCGTTCCCTCCAGGGCGCGCACCAGGTCGACGATCGGTGCGGGCGCGGTCCGCGGGGAGCCGGTGTCGTGCGGCGGCTGGGGGTCGTACTCCATGCCCAGCTGGATGGCCTGGGCCGTGGCCGCGCCGGCGATCCGCTCGACCAGGGCCAGGCCCATGTCGATCCCGGCGGAGACGCCGGCCGCGGTGACGTACTTGCCGTCGACGACGATCCGCTCGTCGGCCCGCAGCGCACCCCAGTCGCCCAGCTGGTCGGCGGCCAGCCAGTGCGTCGTCGCCCGCCGCCCGGCCAGCAGGCCGGCGGCGGCCAGGACGAGCGATCCGGTGCAGACCGACGTCGTCCACGTGCTGGTGCGGTCGGCGGCGCGCAGCCACTCGTGCACCGGGCCGTCGGCCATGTGCGCGGTCTGGCCGAACCCGCCGGGCACCAGGACGACGTCCGGCGCCGGCACCTCGGCCAGCGTGGCGTCCACCTGCAGGCCGAGGCTGCCGACGTCGGTGCGCACCGGGCCCAGCCGCTCCCCGACGAACACCGTCTGTGCCCCCGGCAGGCGGCTGAGCACCTCGTAGGGGCCGACGGCGTCGAGGGCGGTGAGGCGCTCGAACAGGAAGATGGCGATCTGCATGGCGTGTCCCTGGGGATCGGTGGTCGTGTGAGCCGAACGCTAGGGACGGCTCCGGCCGCCTCACACCGGGAGGACCACCGGGTTCGGGGCGACCCGCGGCGGCACAGGACACCGGGACGGGCGGGCGCCATCCAGCCGGTGCCGGCCACGGCAGCGCGTCCCTGACCGGCACGACCGGCCGAGATCCCGGCGCCGGCGGCGACGCCGGCGGGAGCCGGCCACCGTGGCCGCGCTGACCGCGCTCGGCGCCTCCCCGGAGGAGCTGCGCGTGCACACGGCGGCCGCCCGGCGGGCGGGCGCTGACCCCGACGAGCTGGCCGCACTGCTGCACCACACGGTGCCCTACACCGGGCTGCCGCGCGTCCTGCAGGCGACCCGCGCGCTGGACGGGCTGCTCCCCGTCGGCTGGCCCGAGCGCCCGGTGCAGCTCACCGATCACCGGACCGCGGTGTTCGACCGGCCGGCGCAGGGCACGCCCGCCGGCCCGCCGATGGTCCTGGTGCACGCCCTCAGGTTGGACCGGCGCAAGTGGCGCGACACCGTCGCCGCGCTCCCGACCGACCGCCGCGTCATCGCCTACGACCTGCGCGGGCACGGCAACGCTGGTGAAGCGCCGCAGGGTGAAGGCTGCAGCACTCAGCCCAGGACCTCGACGACCTCCTCGAACGGCTCGCCATAGACACCGCCCACCCCGTGGGTCTGTCCCTGGGTGGGGCCATGGCGCAGGTGTACGCGCTGACCCGCCCGGAACGGACCAGCGAGTTCACCCTCGTGGCCACCGTCGCCACCCCGCAGCCGGCGTTTCCAGCGGCGCGGCCCCGCAGGCAGGCGGCATGGCCGGCGTGCTGGCGGCCACCATGACCCGCTGGTTCACCCCCGAGGCACTGGCGGTCAACGGAGGGCCGGTCCGCTACGCCCGCGACCAGGTCCTCCGCGCCGACCCCGACACCTGGGCCGCCAGCTGGCGGGCCCTGGCGGGGATCGACACGCTGCGGCGGCTCCCCGAGCTCCGGATGCCCACCCGGCTCATCACCGGCGAACTCGATCCCTCCACTCCGCCGCAGCTGATGGCCGAGATCGCCGCCCACGTCCCCGGCGGCCGGCTGACCGTCATCGACGGCGGCCCGCACGTGCTCAGCCTCGAGCGGCCCCGGGAACTGGCCGCAGCCATCACCCGGTGACCCACGCGGTCGCAGCCGGCTGACCGATCACCGGGCGCCGCCCTGACCGGCTCTCTGGGTGCAGATCCCGGCGATTTCCCCGGTGAGACGACCCCACCCCCGCGCCGACTCTCATTCCCGACCGCACCACCACCCGCACCGCCGAGGAGTTCCCATGCTGTCCGGTACGCCCCGCACCTTCATCGGTTCGACCACGTTCACGGTCACCGGCATGACCTGCGCGCACTGCCGGCGCGCGGTCACCGAGGAGATCGCCGCCGTCACCGGCGTCGAGTCGGTCACCGTCGACCTGGCCAGCGGCACCGTCACCGTGAGCGCCGACCGCCCGGTCGACCGCGCCGACATCGCCGCCGCCGTCGACGAGGCCGGCTACGCCCTCGTGCCGTAGCCCTCCTCGCGCCCCGCTGCCCGGGTCGCCCACCGGCACCCCACCCAGACGGCCCGGGCAGCGGCACCGGGCGCCCCACCGTCCGCCACCGCTGCGCAGGAGATCGCCATGACCTTCACCCACGAGCACCTCAGCCACTTCCGCCAGCAGGAGCTGATCCGCGAGGCCCAGCACGCCCGCCTCGTCCGCTGCCTGCGCCCGGCCCGGCCCTGGCGGCGCCCCCGCCCGTGCCCCTGCCCCTGACCGCGGCCGCCCTCACCACCTCGACCCGCTCGCCGCCCCGGCGACCCGCTCCCCGCAGGAGAGACGATGACCGTCACCGACACGCAGTCCGCCCCACCATCGACCCGGCCCGTGATCGCCGCCCGCGCGGTCGACGTGGTCAAGACCTACGGCCGTGGCGAGGCCTCAGTTCGTGCCCTCGACTCGGCCAGCGTCGCCATCCCGGCGGGGGAGTTCACCGCCGTCATGGGACCGTCCGGGTCGGGCAAGTCCACCCTGATCCACGCCCTCGCCGGCCTGGACGACATCGACTCCGGCCTCGTCCTGGTCGGAGACACCGACCTGAGCGCGCTGTCCGAGCGCGACCGCACCCTGCTGCGCCGGGAGCGGCTCGGCTTCGTCTTCCAGGCGTTCAACCTCATCCCGGCGCTGACCGCCGCGGAGAACATCGCGCTGCCGCTGACACTGGCCGGCAAGAGGCCGGACCCCGGGTGGATGAGCGAGCTCGTGCACATGCTCGGCCTGCAGTCCCGGCTCGACCACCGCCCGGCTCAGCTCTCCGGCGGCCAGCAGCAGCGGGTCGCCGTGGGCCGGGCGCTGATCGCCCGCCCGGAGCTCGTGTTCGCGGACGAGCCGACCGGCAACTTGGACTCCCGCGCCGGCGCCGCCCTGCTGACGTTCCTGCGCGACGCCACCCGCAGCTTCGGCCAGACGATCGTCATGGTCACCCACGACCCGGTCGCCGCCTCCTACGCCGACCGGGTGGTCTTCCTCGCCGACGGCCGGATCGTCGACGAGCTGACCGACCCCAACGCCGAGACGGTGCTGGCCCGCCTCGCCCGCCTCGACGGCGCCCGCCCCGACGAGCCGGTGGGGGCGTGATCGCGATGTGGCGCCTGTCCTGGTCCAATGCGCTCGCGCACCGCTCCCGGCTGACGCTGACCTGGCTGGCCGTCGCGCTCGGCGTCGCGTTCGCCGTCGGCAGTCTGGTGCTCACCGACACCAGCACCCGGCTGCTCGATGAGCAGTTCCGCACCACCGCCGCCGGGGTGGACGTCACCGTCCGGGACGCGGCGGCCTTCGACGCCGCGATGGGCGTGGAGGTGGCCCGCGATCCGCTGCCGGCCGACCTGGCCGACCGGATTGCCGCCATCGCCGGCGTCGACCGGGTCCGCCCGGTCGCGTCCGGACCCGGGCAGCTGCAGGTCCGCGGCACCGCCGTGGAACCGGCCGGGCCGACGATCCTCGGCACCTGGGCCGAGGCTCCGTTCACCGCCTACAGCCTGCGCGCCGGGCGCGCCCCGCACGGCGACGAGGTCGTCCTGGACGCCGCCACCGCCGCCGATCACGGCATCGCCGTCGGTGACACCGTCACCGTCTCCTCGACCGCCAGCCGGCCGCTGCGCGTGGTCGGCCTGACCGGCGTCGGCGATGGCGACGGGCTGGCCAACAGCACCGTGGTGCTGGTCGACCTTCCCACCGCGCAGACGCTGCTCGACCTCGGCTCCGGGGTCACCTCGGTCGACGTGATCGCCGCCGACGGTGTCGCCGTGACCGACCTGCGCGCCGACCTGGCCGCGGCTCTCGGTGGGCTGTACGCCGTCACCGGCGGCCAGGACGCCGCCGCGGCCAGCGCCGACGCAGCGAAGGAGAGCATCAGCTACCTGCGCATCGTGTTGCTGGCACTGGCCGCCGCGGGGCTGGTGGTCGGGGCGTTCCTGATCGCCAACACCTTCGGCATCGTGCTCACCCAGCGGGCCCGGGAGCTGGCGCTGCTGCGCGCCGCCGGCGCCACCGGCCGGCAGGTGTCCGCCTCCGTGCTCGGCGAGGCGTTGCTGGTCGGGATCACCGGCGCGGCCGGCGGCACCGCGGCCGGGATCGGCGCCGCGTACGCCCTGCGCGAACTCGCCTCCGGCGCCGGGCTGGCGCTGCCCGACGGCCCGCTCACCGTCACCGCCCGCACGCTGGCCGTCGGCCTGGCCGCCGGCACGCTGGTCGCCCTGCTCGCCGCGCTCGGCCCGGCCCGCCGCGCCGCCCGCACCCCACCGGTCGAAGCGATGCGGGCCTCCGACCCGGCGCCCACCGCCCCTCGGCGGGGCCGGCTGATCGCCGGCTGGATCCTGCTCGGCCTGGGCCTGGTGCAACTGGTCGCGGCCGCGCTGCTGGGCAACGTCGCCGGCGTCGGTCTCGGCGCGGTGCTGCTGCTGGCGGCGCTGGTCGTGCTCGGTCCCGTGCTCGCGCCGCGGCTGGCGCAGGCCGTCGGCCGCCCGCTGACCGGCCTCGGCGTGCCCGGGCGGCTGGCCAGGGAGTCCACCGTGCGCAACCCGCGGCGCACCGCAGCCACCGCGATGGCCCTGGCACTCGGCCTGGCGCTCATCTCCTTCGTCGCAGTGCTCGGCAGCTCGGTCAAGGCGATCGGCGCCGCGTCCACCGAGGCCATCACCGCCGACCTGCTCGTGCAGAGCTCCCGCGACGAGATGCTCGGCGGGCTCTCCCCGGAGGTCGCCGCTCGCGTCGCCGACCTCCCGGAGGTCGCCGCGACCTCCTCGGTCCGCTTCGGGCACTGGCTGGACGGCGGCATGACCAGTGCGCTCACCGCCGTCGACCCGGCCACCCTGCCGAAGGTCGCCGACGTGCAGATGACCGCCGGCAGTCTGGCGGCGCTCGACGGCGGGGGCGTCGTGCTCGCCGCCGACGTCGCCGCCGAGCGCGGCCTGGCCGTCGGCGACACGCTGGCGATGACCTTCTCCCGGCACGGTGAACAGCGGCTGCAGGTGGTCGGCTTGATGGCCGATGACTCGGCCCGGGCGCTGTCGACCAGCTACGTCCTCTCGCTGGGCACCTACGCGCAGCACTTCAGCGAGAACGTCGACGCCACCGTCTACGTCGCCCTCGCCGACGGCGTCGACCCGGGCCAGGCGCGGACGGCGCTGAAGTCGGCGGTCGCGGACTTTCCCAACGCGGAGGTGCTCGACCAGGCCGAGGCCGCCGCCGGCCGCGCGGCCGCGGTGGACCAGGTGCTCGGGCTGATCACCGTGCTGCTCGGGTTCGCGGTCCTGATCGCGCTGCTGGGCATCACCAACACCCTGGCGCTGTCCATCGTCGAGCGGACCCGGGAGATCGGGCTGCTGCGGGCGGTCGGCATGACCCGGGTGCAGCTGTCCTGGATGGTCCGCGCCGAGGCGGTGCTCATCGCGGCGGTCGCCGTGGTCACCGGCGTCGCCCTCGGGCTGGGCCTGGCCGCGGCCACCCTCGCCGGGCTGGCCGCGGACAACCCCCTGGTCATCGAGGTTCCCGTCGGACAGCTGCTGGCCGTCGTCTCCGTCGCGGTGCTCGCCGGGCTGGTCGCCGGCCTGTTGCCCGCCCGCCGCGCCGCCCGGCTCGACGTGCTCACCGCCATCGCCACCCAGTGACCGGTCGCGCCGGCCCGCCACCGAGCGGGCCAGCGCGCCAGGGATCAGTGCCCGCACCCCCCGTCCGCCGGCGACCGGCCGCCGCCGACCGCCCATCCGATCAGGAGCTGCCATGACCGACGCCCCCACGACCGCCCCCACGCCGCGGTCGAGATCCGCCGGGCCACCCCGGCCGATGCCACCGAGGTAGTGACGATGGTCCGCGAGATCGCCGTGCACGAGGACCAGGCCGCGCACGTGAGGGTCACGGACGAGCAGTGGCACGGGCTGCTCGAGCGGCCCGAGGTGGTCGTGCTGCTCGCCGAGCGTGACGGCGCTGCCGTCGGCTACGTCTCCGCGATCCGGCAGCTGCACCTGTGGACCGGTGGCGACGTGCTCGACCTCGACGACCTGTACGTCCGGCCCGGGCACCGCGACGCCGGCGTCGGCCGGCGGCTGATGGCCGCCCTCGCCACCGTGGCCGCACCCGAGCAGCTGCTCATCCGGTGGGGCATGGAGGTCGACAACGTCGCCGCGCAGCGGTTCTACCGCCGCCTCGGCGCCACCCTGCGGCCCAAGATCCTCGCCGCCTGGCCGCCCGCCGCCTACGCCGGCCTGGCCGCCGGCAGCTGACCTGACCCCGGCACCGCGCCAGGCCGGTGAACCTGGCGATTTCCCCGGTCCGAGGCCGCCCACCGACGCCGACGATCGAGCCGTAGCCCGACCCGCCCGTCCACCAGGAGACCGCGATGACGACCACCGCACCGGCCACCGCAACCGCGGCGACCGAGGCCAGCGCCAGCTGCACCCTCGACATCGGCGGCATGACCTGTGCCTCCTGCGTGGGCCGGGTGGAGAAGGTCCTGCGCCGGGTCGACGGCGTGGCCGGCGCCGAGGTCAACCTGGCCACCGAGGTCGCCACCGTCCGCTTCGACCCGGCCCAGGTGAGCCTGGAAGAGCTGACCGCCGCGGTGGCCCGCGCCGGCTACACCGCGACCCCGCGCCGCGAGGCCCAGCCCACCGCGGAGCGCCCCGCCGCCGGCGCACCCGACGGGGACCGGGACGGTGAGGTGCACCTGACCTCCCTCAAGCGCAAGTGGCAGATCACCCTCGCCACCGGCCTCGGGCTGATGGCGCTGATGTACGTGCCGCTGTACCTGGACACGATGGACTGGCTGATGCCGGCGATCCTGGTCGTCGCCACCGTCGTGCAGGTCTGGGCCGGCCGCGACGTCTACCGCGCCGCGTGGACCGCCGCCCGGCACCGGTCCACGAACATGAACACCCTGGTGGCGCTGGGCACCGGCGTCGCCTACGGCTACAGCGCCTTCGTCACCCTCTGGCCCGCTGCGGCCGAGCGGTGGGGGCTGCCGCTGCACGTGTACTTCGAGACCTCGCTGGTGATCCTCGCCCTGGTCCTGGCCGGCCGGTGGATGGAGGCCCGCGCCAAGAAGCAGACCGCCGCGGCGATCACCGCCCTGGTCGGCCTCGCCCCGAAGACCGCCCGGGTGGTGCGTGACGGCGCCGAGGTCGACGTGCCCGTCGAGCAGGTCGTCGTCGGCGACCGGGTCCGGGTGCGGCCGGGGGAGAAGGTCCCGGTCGACGGCGTCGTCACCGACGGAGCGACCGCGGTGGACGAGAGCATGCTGACCGGGGAGAGCCTGCCGGTCGACAAGACGGTGGGGGACACCCTCATCGGCGCCACGATCAACCGCACCGGCACCGTGGTGCTGCGGGCGACCGCGGTCGGCGCCGACACCGCGCTGGCGCAGATCGTCCGCCTGGTGGAGGACGCGCAGGGCGCGAAGGTGCCACTGCAGCGCCTCGCCGACCGGGTCTCGGCGTGGTTCGTGCCGATCGTCCTCGGCCTGGCCGCGGCCACGTTCGTCGCCTGGACCCTGCTCGGCCCGGACACCGGCCGGTTGACGATGGCCATCACCACCACCATCGCGGTGCTGATCATCGCCTGCCCGTGCGCGCTCGGACTGGCCACGCCGACCGCGGTCATGGTGGGCACCGGCCGCGCCGCCGAGCTGGGCATCCTGATCGGCAACGGCGACGCGCTGGAGACCGCCCGCCGGGTCACCGCCGTCGTGCTGGACAAGACCGGCACCATCACCCGCGGCAAGCCCGCGCTCACCGGCATCACCACCACCGGGGGCTGGACCGAGGACGACGTCCTGGCCCTCGTGGCGGCCGCGGAGACCGGCAGCGAACACCCCGTCGGTGAGGCGCTCGTCGCCGCCGCCCGGGCCCGCTTCCTCGACCTGCCGCCACTGCGCACCTTCGACGCCGTTCCCGGCCACGGCATCGACGCCGTCGTCGACGACCGGCACGTGCTGGTCGGCAACGCCGCACTGATGACCGCCCACGGCGTGGACGTCACCGCGCTCGCCGGCACCGCGGCCTCCGCAGCGGCGGCGGGTCAGACCCCGATGTTCGTCGCCGTCGACGGAGCCCCGGCCGCGGTGCTGTCGGTCGCCGACACGGTCAAGCCCGAATCGGCTGAGGCGGTCGCCCAGCTGCGGGCGCTGGGTCTGCAGGTGTGGATGCTCACCGGTGACAACGCCGCCACCGCGGCCGCGATCGCCGAGCAGGTCGGCATCGAGCACGTGCTCGCCGAGGTGCTGCCCGCCGACAAGGCGGCGCAGGTCCGCCGACTGCAGGAGCAAGGGCACGTCGTCGCCTTCTGCGGGGACGGCATCAACGACGCCGCCGCCCTCAGTGCGGCCGATGTGGGCATCGCCATCGGCACGGGGGCGGACGTCGCCATCGCCGCCTCCGACATCACCCTCATCGGCGGCGACCTGCGCGGCATCGTCTCGGCGATCGGGCTGTCCCGGCGCACCGTGACCACCATGAAGCAGGGACTGGGCTGGGCGTTCGGCTACAACCTGCTGCTGGTCCCGGTCGCGGCCGGCGCCCTGTACTGGTGGGACGGGCTGCTGCTGGACCCGGTGCTGGCGTCGGCGGCGATGGCGATGAGCTCGGTCAGCGTCGTCACCAACGCGCTGCGGCTGCGCCGCTTCCGCCGGCCGGCCACGGCGGCCGAGATCCTGTCGCCGCCGCTGCGCGCCCGCATCGGCCAGTACGCCTACCTGACCGGCGTGGCGGTCGTCGCGCTCGCCCTCGGCGCGGGGCTGACCGCCGTGTCGCGGATGGACTTCGCCGAGCGCGGCATGAACGGCCAGCTGGCCTGGGCACAAGGCACCGGCATGCCGATGCGCCCGGCGATGAGCGAGATGATGACCGCCGAGGTGCCGCCCACCGACGCCACCGACGCCGGCGTCGACGTCCGCCTCCACCTGCCCGCCGACGTGCGCCCCGGGCAGCCGACCCGGCTGGTCGCCACCGTCGTCGACGGCGAGACCGGCGAGCCGGTCGAGGACCTCACCCGCAGCCACGAGGCCTGGATGCACCTGATCGCCACCCGCGAGGACGTGGGCACCTTCGCCCACGTCCACCCCCAGCCCACCGGCGAGCCCGGGCAGCTGGCCGTGGAGATCACGTTCCCGACCGCCGGCCGGTACATCGTCAACACCGAGTTCCGCCGGCAGGGCGAGATGGGCGACGTCCACCAGCGCCAGGTCATCACGGTGGCCGGTCCCGCGCCGGAGCCGGTGAGCCTCACGGCCGGGCCGCGGAGCGTGGTGGTCGACGGGGTCCGCGTCGAGCTCGAAGGGGAGGCGACGGCCGGGAGTGTGAGCGACCTGGACTTCACGTTCACCGACGACACCACCGGCCGGCCGGTCGACGACCTGCAGCCCCACCTCGCCGCCGCCGGCCACGTCGTGGTGATGCGGGCCGACGGGCAGACCTTCGCCCACGAGCACGCCGAGGTCACCGACGCGTCCGGCCGCCCGGTCTTCGCCCTGCCGGGCCAGACCTTCGGCCCGGAGCTCGACGTGCACGCCGAGTTCGCCACCGCCGGGACGTACCGGCTGTGGGCCCAGTTCCGGCTCGCCGACGGCGACGTGATCACGGTGCCCTTCACCATCGATGTCCTCTGACCGCGGGACCGGCGTCCCCGTCTGCTGCGATCAGCGTGCGGGGGCCGCCGCTCGACCACGGATCCACCCGGCCGTGGAAGCCCCGAGAACCGACCGAGGAACGAATGACACCGCACGTGCGCGCGGCGGCGCCCGACGACGTCCCGGCCGCCGCCGAGGCGCTCGCCGACGCCTTCGCCGACTACCCGTGGACCCGGTGGACGGTCGACGCCGACGGCCACGGAGATCGGCTCCGGGCGCTGCACCACCTCTACCTGTCCGCCGTCGCTGTGCCCTTCGGCCACGTCGACCTCGGGGAGGCGGGGCAGGAACTCGTGGGCATCGCGGTCTGGGTGCCCAGCACCGGTGTCCCGGACGGGGTGTGGGCGCACGTCGGCCCAACCGCCGCGGAGCTGGCCGGGCACCGGGCGGCAGCCGCCGCCGAGGCCGAGGAGGAGCTGGCCGGCCGCCGACCGAGGGAGCCGCACCTGACCCTGGCCAGCCTGGGCGTCGTGCCGCACCGGCAAGGGCAGGGTGTCGGTGCAGCGCTGCTGGCCCCCGGGCTCGGTCGCGCCGACCGGGACGAGCTGCCGGTGTGGCTGGAGACGAGCGCCGAGCGCAACGTGCGGTTCTACCGCCGCCTCGGCTTCGCGTTGACCGACGTCGTCGACCTGCCCCGCGGTGGCCCGCGCACCTGGCTGATGCTCCGCAGGCCTGGAACGACGACCGCCGATCGGACGGCAACCGTGGCGGTCGGGCGCCGGGCGGAGAGCGCCCCGTGACCGGGATCCTGATCGTGCTCGTCGTGCTCTGCCAGATCGGGTTCTGGTGCCTGTTCGGCGCCGGCCTGGTGGCTCGGTACGTGATGCTTGGACCTCCGCTCGGGGAGCACGGCGAGCGCCGCGCACGGGCTCGCCGCCGCGGAGATCGGCTTCTCGGTCGCCTTCGGTTCGACGACACTGCGGTGGGCTGACCAGCGCTTCGCCCCACCACTTCGCCGCCGGCCCGCCACCGCGGCGCGTGTCACCCCAGGCGGTCGAGGACCTCCTGCAGGATCGGTGGGCCCAGCAGCACCACGTCGGGGACCGGTTGCAGCGCCCACGGCGCCGGCTCGGTGCCCTGCGCCTGCGCGGCCATCCGGGCGAACTGGCGCTCGAAGCCGGCAGGCGTGCACACGAGCAGGTACCGCGCCGGGGCGTCCCGGCGGTTGGCGAGTGCGTGAGCGGTGCCCCGCGGGGCGAAGGCCAGTTGCCCCGCGGTCCGGGCGAGGAGCACCTCGCCGACGCGGAAGACGAGCTCGCCGTCCAGCACGTAGAAGGTCTCGTCGAAGTCGTGGCGGTGCAGCGGTGGTCCAGCGCTGAGGGCAGGGACGGTGTTCTCCACGACGGACACGTGGCCGTCGCTGTCCTCGGCTCGCAGGAGGACGGCGCTGCGGAGGTCGGTGGGCATGGGATTCCTCTCGAGGTCGACGGTGGGCCGCACTCCTCGGCGCCGGCGGGTCCGGGAACGGGACGGGGTCGCCTGTCACATCGCCGCGGTCGGCGCCGTCACAGCACTGACGGTCCGCGGCGGGAGGATGTGACAGGTGAGTGAGGACCCGGCGCGCGCGGAGCTGGCGCTGGCGGAACGGTTCCAGGCGCACCGCGCCCACCTGCGGTCGGTGGCGCACCGGATCCTCGGTTCCACCGACGAGGCCGACGACGCCGTCCAGGAGGCGTGGCTGCGCCTGCAGCGCAACGGGTCCGCCGACGTGGACAACCTCGGTGGCTGGCTGACCACCGTCGTCGGCCGGTTGTGCCTCGACGTGCTGCGCCGCCGGAGCGCGCGCCCCGAGGAGTCGCTCGAGCTCCACCTGCAGGATCCCGAGGGCGGCCCCGAGCCCGAGCGTGAGGCGGTGCTGGCTGACTCCGTCGGCCGTGCGCTGCTCGTCGTGCTGGACACGCTGACCCCGCCCGAGCGGATCGCGTTCGTGCTGCACGACCTCTTCGCCGTCCCGTTCGGCGAGGTCGCGGCGGTCCTCGACCGCAGTCCCGCCGCCGTACGCCAGCTGGCCAGCCGCGCCCGGCGGCGGGTGCAGGGTGCAGCGCCGGACGGCGGGGGCGCATCGGCCGCCGGGCGCCGCCAGGAGGTGGTGCAGGCGTTCCTCGTCGCCGCGCGCGGGGGTGACCTCGCCGGACTGCTGGCCGTCCTCGACCCGGACGTCGTGCTCCGGGCGGACGCTGCCGTTCCCGCGCTCGGCGGGGTCGAGCGGCTCGACGGTGGGGAGGCGGTCGCCGGTGCCTTCCTCGGCAGGACGCGGGCTGCGCGTGCCGCGCTGCTCGACGGAGCCGCCGGCGCGGTGTTCGTGTCGGACGGCAGGCTGACCGGGGCACTGGAGTTCGTCGTGACGGGCGGCCGGATCGCCGCCGTCGAGGTCGTCTCCGACCCCGTCGTCCTCGGCGGCCTCGACGTCGTGCTGCTCGAGACCTGAACCCGTCGACCGACACCGCAGCGCCCCGCGGCACCTCGGTGTCTATTGACAATCGATAGGTAAACGTCGAAACTCGATGTCCAGCCGACTCGATGAACGGCATCGATCGGTCGACCGTCGGGGCCTCCCGACCGGCTGCGCCGTCCGCTCCCGAGGGAGGCGGCCGCACCGGCCCGCACCACGACGGACGGGGACAGGGGAGTGGTGCGTGGAGAGCGTCGACGTGCTGGTCGTGGGAGCCGGTCTGGCCGGGTTGCACACGGCCACCCTGCTGGCCGAACGGGGCCACGACGTGCTGCTGGCCGAGCGGCGCCCCACCCTCACCGGCGCGATCCGCACCACGGGGATCTTCGTCCGGAAGACCCTCGACGACTTCCCGCTGCCGCCCGCGTGCCTCGGGCCGCCGATCCGCCGGGTGGTGCTCTACCCGCCGGGTCTGCGCCGCCCGGTCATCCTCGACAGCGCACGCGACGAGTACCGGGTGGGCGACATGGCGCCCCTCTACGGAACGGCGGCCCGGCGCGCCGCCGACGCCGGGGTCCGCATCGAGTTCGGCACCCGCTACGCCGGCCGTCGGCACGGCACGTTCCTCCTGGAACGGCCGGACGGGCCGACCCAGGTGCGGGCGCGGTTCGTCGTCGGTGCCGACGGCGCCCGCTCGCGGGTCGCCCGCGACCTCGGTCTCGACCGCAACGAGCACCTGCTGGTCGGGGCCGAGGAGGTCTTCACGGTGCCGGGCAGCGAGGAGCCGCCGGCGTTCCACTGCGTGCTCGACCCCTCGCTGGCCCCCGGCTACCTGGCCTGGGTGGTCAACGACGGCCGGCACGCGCACGTCGGTGTGGCCGGCTATGCCGACCGCTTCCCCGAGGGCATGCGCCGGGCCCTGGAGCGGTTCGCCTCGACGGCGCCGGGGCTGCCCGGCGTCGACCGGCCGCGCGAGGTGGAGCGGCGCGGGGGACCGATCCCCGTCGGGGGCCTGCTGCGCCGCATCGGCTGTGCCGACGGGCTGCTCGTGGGGGACGCGGCCGGCGCCGTCTCCCCGCTCACCGCGGGCGGCCTCGACCCGTGCCTGCGGCTGTCGCAGCACGCCGCCGCCGTGCTCGACGACGCCCTGCGCAGCGGGCGGCCGGATCCGCTGGCCTCCTACGACGGAGCCACCCTGCGGGCCCGCTTCCGCGGGCGGCTCGTGCTGCGCCGCGGGCTGGCCCAGGTGCGCACCCCCGCCGTCGCGACGGCGGCGTTCGCGGCGTTGCGGACGCCGGTCGGGCGGGCCGCCGCCCGCCGGGTCCTCTTCGGCGACCGGTCCTTCCCCGCACCCTGACGGGCCCCCCGGTGCCAGACTCACCGGGTGTCGTCGCACCGGCTCGTGTTGATCCGCCATGCCGAGGCCGCCTCCGGTCCGGTCGACCTGGAGCGACCGCTGACCGCGCAGGGCGAGCGGCGGGCCGGGGCGATCGGGACCTGGCTGGAGCGGGCCGGGCTGGTGCCGGACCGGGTGCTCGTGTCCCCGGCACGGCGCGCGGTGCAGACCTGGGCGCGGGCGGCCGGCGTCCTGACGTCGGCACCGCAGCCGGCCGTCGACCAGCGGATCCACGACAACACCGTCGAGGCGCTGCTCGCGGCCGTGCGGGAGACGCCCGAGGACGTCGGCACCCTCGTCGTCGTCGGGCACAACCCGGCGGTGGGGGAGTTGGCGAGCGTGCTCGACGACGGGCGCGGCGTCGAGGGGTTCCCGGCCGGCGGGGTCGCGGTGTTCGACCTCCCCGGGGCCTTCTCCGACGTCGCCCCGGGCCCGGCGACGCTGCGCGACCTCACCGTCCCGGAGGGCTGACCACCGGCCGGCGGGCCGCCCTCGAGCAGCCTTGACACGTGGTCTGGAGCACTCCAGCCTCCTCGGTCAAGCGCTCGACCGGGACGTCGCAGGCCGGGCGACCACGACGTCGCGGTCGGCACCTCGAGCGGGCCGGTCGCGGCGCGGACCGCCCCGAGCAGAGAGGTCTCCCGATGGCACTGGACAACCCCTTCTACACGCCCGAGGTCCAGGGGGCGTACGAGCTGCACAGCCTGGGCGAGTTCCGGCTCGACGAGGGCGGGGTCATCCCCGACCTGCAGCTCGCCGTCGCCACCCACGGCACGCTCAACGACGCCAAGGACAACGCGATCCTCATCCCGACCTGGTTCTCCGGGACCCACCAGACGTGGGAACTGGTCTACATCGGGCCGGGCCGGGCGCTGGACCCCGAGAAGTACTTCATCGTCGTGGTCAACCAGATCGGCAACGGGCTGTCGACCTCGCCGCACAACGCCGACGGGCCCAACAGCGCGATCGCCATGTCGCAGTTCCCGAAGGTGCACATCGGGGACGACGTGCGCGCCCAGGAGCAGCTGCTCCGCGAGGTGTTCGGCATCGAGCGGCTGCACGCCGTCGTCGGCGCCTCCATGGGGGCCCAGCAGGCCTGGGAGTGGGCCGTCCGGTTCCCCGAGAAGGTGCAGCGGGTGGCGCCGATCGCCGGCACCGCGCAGAACACCCCACACGACTTCCTGTTCACGCAGACGCTGCTCGACGTGATCACCGACGACCCGGGCTGGAACGGTGGGGAGTACGAGTCGAACGTCGACGTCGCCCGCGGTCTCGCCCGGCACGCGGACCTGTGGGCGGTGATGGGCCTGTCCACCGAGTTCTGGAAGACCGAGTTCTGGCGCGGGGTCGAGCTGCCGGACGTCACCTGGGACGACGAGTTCGAGTTCAGGGACCGGTTCATCCGCGCGGTGTTCAGCGCGATGGACCCGAACTCGCTGCTCGTCCAGGGCTGGAAGTGGCAGAGGGGCGACGTCTGCCGGAGGGACGCGAGCGACCTCCCGGCGGCGCTGGGGAAGATCACGGCCAAGGTGTTCGCGATGCCCATCGACGAGGACATGTTCTTCCCGGTCCGCGACGTCCGGGCCGAGCAGGAGCTCGTGCCCGGCAGCGAGCTGCGCGTCCTGCACTCGGTCGCCGGCCACTTCGGGCTGTTCGGCTTCGAGGAGTCCTACCTCAAGGAGGTCGACGACAACCTCACCGAACTGCTGACGACGCCGGTCTGACCGGCGGGCGGACGGCCGCGGGACCCGCGGCCGTCCCGCCTCCCGGGCGCCGCCGAGCTCCGCTCCGAGGGGCCGGCGCCGCCGGATCCGGTTAGCGTGCGGCCGTGACCACCGACGACGGCATGTGGGTCTCCATCGACTACACGGTGGCCTGGGCCCCGACGACCACCTTCAGCCGCGTCTACCACCTCGAGCAGCAGGAACCCCGTGAGGTCACCCGGTGGGTGAGCGAGGGGATCGCGAAGGTGGGGGAGTCCGAGCACCCGTGGCTGCTGGTCGACGCCTGGCGGATGATCCGCGTCGACCAGGTCGTCGCGTTCGGGGTGCGCCAGCTGCCCGGCGAGCCGACCGAGAAGCCGCCCTACGGGTTCGGCGGCCCCGAGTTCGACAGCTGACCCACCGTGGGGTGCGTCACCCGCCCGCCGAGCGGGTAGCCGCCGGTACCGCAGTGTCCAGCGCGGATCCGGCGACGAGGGAGTGCGAGCGATGACCACCAAGGTCGAGAAGTCGATCCAGGTCGACGTACCGGTGAGCACGGCTTACAACCAGTGGACCCAGTTCGAGGACTTCCCCCACTTCATGGGCGGGGTGAGGGAGGTCCGCCAGCTCGACGACCAGCGGCTGCACTGGGTCGCGGAGATCGCCGGGGTGCGGCGGGAGTGGGAGGCCGCGATCCTCGAGCAGGTGCCGGACCAGAAGGTCGCCTGGGCCGCGACGGGCGGCGCGACCAACGCCGGCGCGGTCCGCTTCGAGCCCGCCGGCCCGGGTTCGACGATCGTGTACCTGGAGTTGGAGTACGAGCCCGAGGGCCTCGTGGAGCAGGTGGGCGACAAGCTGGGCATCGTGGGACGCCAGGTCACGAGTGACCTGGAGAGGTTCAAGGCGCTGATCGAGGACCAGGGCTACGAGAGCGGTGCCTGGCGGGGCTCGGTGAACGAGCACCTCGACGTCGGTACGCCAGGTACCGATGCCGCCTTCGGCTCGCACGGAGACAGCGGTAAGGCCGGGGTCTCCGCGAAGAGCGTCATCGCCGGCGCGGCAGCCGTGGCCGGTGCGGCGGCGGGCGTCGCCGCGGCCGCGTCGACGCGCGGCGGGAGCGCGGAGCAACCCGATGAGGTCGGCCAGCCGCAGGAGGTCGCGGTCGTCCCGCAGCCCCCGCCGGACGTCGTGCGGACCGAGGTGCTGGTCGAGGAGTCCGACCCCGAGGGCTACACCACCCGGTCGTCGACGGAAGGTGTCGAGCGGGGCGTCACCGGGACCGACGACGACCCGATGATCGGGGGCGGCAGCCGCTGATCCACCCGTGGTCGGTGGAGGCGGAGCGCCGTCGCCTCCACCGACCGGCGGTCAGGTGCCGCAGAAGGTTCGGTAGGTGCCGAAGTCCTGCGGGGCCGGCGCGGCGTAGCGCGCCAGGCCGGGGCGCTCCTCGAAGGGGTCGGTCACCGCCTCGACGAGCCGGCCGAGCGGGTCGAGGTCGCCGTCGGTCGCGGCGGCGAGCGCCTCCTCGACCAGGTGGTTGCGGGGGATGTAGAGCGGGTTGACCCGGTCCATCGCGTCGGCGTCCGGACCCAGGGCGCGCCAGCGCTCCAGCCAGCCGTCGAACCCGGCGAGGTCGAGGAACAACAGGCGGGCGGGCTCGGCGTCCCCGCGGGCGGCGGCGCCGAGCGTGCGGAAGAACGACGTCCAGTCGACGTGGTCGGCCTGCAGCAGGGGCAGCAGGTCGTCGGCCAGGGCGGCCGCGACCTCGTCGTCCAGACCCTCGGGCAGGCCGAGCTTGGCCCGCATCCCCGCCGTCCAGGCGGCGTCGTACGCCGGGCGGAACGTGCCGAGTGACTCCGTCGCCAGCGCGACCGCCTGCTCGTGGTCGTCGGAGAACAGGGGGAGGAGGGCCTCGGCGAAGCGGGCCAGGTTCCACTCGGCGGCCAGCGGCTGGTTGCCGTAGGCGTAGCGCCCGCCGTGGTCGATCGAGCTGTACACCGTCGCCGGGTCGAAGGCCTCCATGAAGGCGCACGGCCCGTAGTCGATCGTCTCGCCGGAGATCGTCATGTTGTCGGTGTTCATCACGCCGTGGATGAACCCCAGGAGCATCCACTGCGCGACCAGCGACGCCTGGGCCGCGACGACGGCCTCGAACAGCGCACGGTGGGGGTGCTCGGCGTCCGCGGCGGCGGGGTGGTGGCGGCTGATCGCCGCGTCGGCGAGGCGGCGCAGCAGGTCGGCGTCCCCGGTGACGCGGGCGTACTGGAAGCTCCCCACGCGCAGGTGGCTGCTGGCGACCCGGGCGAGCACCGCGCCCGGCAGCACGGTCTCGCGGCGGACCGGACGGCCGGTCGCGACGACGGCGAGGGACCGGGTCGTCGGGACGCCGAGGGCCTGCATCGCCTCGCTGACGACGTACTCCCGCAGCATCGGCCCCACCACGGCCAGGCCGTCGGCGCCGCCCCGCGCGAACGGCGTCCGTCCGGAGCCCTTGAGGTGGAGGTCGCGCAGGCGGCCCCCGGTGTCGACGAGCTCGCCGAGCAGCAGGGCGCGCCCGTCGCCCAGCCGCGGGTTGAACCCACCGAACTGGTGGCCGGCGTAGGCCTGCGCGACCGGGGTGGCGCCCTCGGGCACCTGGTTGCCGACCAGCAGCCGCACGCCCTCGGGGGTGCGCAGCCAGGCCGCGTCGAGGCCGAGCTCGACGGCCAGGGCCTCGTTGAGGACCAGCAGCCGCGGGTCGCGCGCCTCCTCGGCCTGCCACGGGACGGCCATCTCGGAGAACTCGCGGGCGAAGCGGTCGTCGAGGGGGACCGTCGGCGTCGGGGCGATGCTCACGCCCTCGACGGTACGTGCGACGCCGGGATCCGGCGCTCCGTCGCACCCCCGGGACGGCGCAACTGTTCGCGACACTCCTGGCCGCCCGGAAGGGAGCGCGCTCATGGACGTCGGCGCGGACACCCTGCAGAAGGCCCTGCAGGTCAACCTCGACCCCCGCTGGTACGGCACGATCGCCGAGATCGGCGCCGGCCAGGAGGTCGCCCGCTGGTTCTTCCGGGCCGGCGGGGCGGCGGGCACCGTCGCCAAGACGATGTCGGCCTACGACATGGCGGTCAGCGACGCGGTGTACGGGAAGGCCGACCGCTACGTCTCCAAGGGCCGGCTGCAGGCGATGCTCGACCACGAGTTCCAGCTCGACCTGGACCGGCTCGGGGAGGCCCGCGGCGACGAGACGGCGTTCTTCGCCTTCGCCGACACCGTGGTGGCGCGCAGCTACCGCGGGGGGAACGAGTGCCACGGCTGGATGGGCGTGAAGTTCCAGTCCCACCCGCGCGACGAGCCGAGCCAGGTCGTGCTCCACGTCCGGATGCTGGACGACGAGGCCGCGCTGCAGCAGGAGGCCCTCGGCATCGTCGGGGTCAACCTGCTGCACGCGGCGTTCTTCCAGCACCACCAGCCGGAGGCCATGGTCGAGAGCCTGCTCGACCGGCTCACCACCGGCCGCATCGAGATCGACATGATCGAGTTCACCGGCATCGAGTTCCGCGCCGTCGACAACCGGCTCATGGCGCTCACGCTCGTCCAGCTCGGCCTCAGCGGCGCGGCCATGTTCGGCCCGGACCGGCGGGTGCTGCAGCCGAGTGAGGTCCTGCGGAAGAAGGCGATCCTCGTCGAGCGCGGCAGCTTCCGCCCGCCGACGGTGGTCAACATCGACATGCTCGAGGCGGCCCGCGCGGCGTTCGAGACCGACCCCGCGGTCGCCGGTCGCGACATCCTCCTGCTCACCGAGCTGACCATGGCCAACCTCCGCGCCGGCGGGGACGTCGTCGACCGGCGGGACTTCCTCGCCCGCGCCGACCTGCTCGCCGCCTGCGGGATGACGGTGCTCATCTCCGACTACGTCGCCTACCACCGGCTGGCCGCCTACCTCGCCTGGCGCACCGACGGCCGCATCGGGATGGTCATGGGGGTCCCGAGCCTCGCCGACCTCTTCCACGAGGAGAACCACGCCGCCTTGCCCGGCGGGATCCTCGAGAGCTTCGGCCGGCTGTTCAAGAACGACCTGAAGCTCTTCGTCTACCCGATGCTGCGCAACGGCGAGGTCGTCACCGTCGACACCCTCCCCGTCGACGACGACCTCCAGCCGCTCTACGACTACCTCCACCGGCGCGGCAGCTTCGTCGCGCTCACCAACTACAAACCCGACTACCTGCCGATCCTCAGCCGCGACGTCCTGCGGCGGATCCCCACCGACGACCGGACGTGGACGTCGATGGTGCCGCCCGAGGTGAGCGAGCTGATCACGCGGCGCGGCTTCTTCGGCTACCAGCGGGACCGCTGACGCCGGCCATCGCCGGCACCGTTCAGCGGCGTGCCTCGGACGGCGAGCACCCGTACTTCCGGCGGTAGGCGGCGGCGAACCGGCTCGCGCTGGAGAACCCCCAGCGGGCGGCGACGTCGCTGACGGTGGGGGCGGGAACCGCCAGCAGGTCGGCGTGGGCGCGCCGCAGCCGGACGTCGACCAGGTACTCCGTCGGCGTGCAGTCCAGCCACTGGCGGAAGCCCTCCTGCAGCCGCCGGACGCCGGTGCCGGCCAGCGCGGCCATCTCGCCGGCGGTCCAGGGACGGGCGGGGTCCTCGCGGAGGGCGTCCACGACCCGCTTGACGGTGCGCGGCTGGGCCGCACCGCGGCCGTCGGGCGGGCAGCCGGTGAGCAGGAAGCCCGCGGTGAGAGCGCCGGCGAGCTGGTCGCGCACCAGGCTGCTGTCCCCGAACAGGTCCGGTGAGCGCAGGTGGGCCGACAGGCCGGTGACCAGCTGCCGCCACGCCAGCCCCTGCCCGGAGTTGAGGTCCAGCTGGTCGGGGAGGGTCGCCCGCGTGGTCGCGCGGTCGGCGCCGAGGACGCGCTCGGCCTCGCGCTCGAGCCACGCCCGGTCGAACTTGACCCCGAGGACGGTGCAGGTCGCGTCCCAGTGGCTGATCAGCGACGGGGTGTCGGCCCGGAAGACCGTCGCCTGCCCGGGCACCGACGTCACGGGGCTGTGCCGGCCGCGGCTCTCGAGGTGCCCGGTCAGGGGCATGTTGACCTCGTAGGCGCCGGGGTAGTCGCACTCGACGGCGACGTCGGCGCCCCAGCCCACGTGCCCGATCAGCACGTGCCCGAGGTCGAGGGTGCGCAGCGTCAGCCGGGGGTGGGAGGCACCGCCCACCAGCCGCAGCTGGTGCGGGAAGTAGGCCTCGGCCACGACGCGGGAGGCCGCGCCCCAGTCGGAGGGGCCGGGACGCCGCCGTCCGGACATGCGCCGCAGGGTACCTGCGACCGGCGTCACACATCGCCGCGCGATCGGTACCGGGACCGCGCTTCCTGTGTCGCAGGTCACCAGCGGCCTCCCTACCTTTCCCGATCGACCGCGGCCCACCAGTGGCAGCCGAGGAAGACCGGAGGGACCCCATGACGACCGTCCAGCAGCCCGCCACCGCCACCCTGCAGCGCGACCTGTCCTGGCTCGACGAGGTCACGATGACCCAGCTGGAGCGCAACCCCTACCCGGTCTACGAGCGGCTCCGCGCCGAGGCGCCGCTGGCCTACGTGCCGGTGCTCGGCTCCTACGTCGCCTCCACCGCCGAGGTGTGCCGGGAGATCGCGACCAGCCCCGACTTCGAGGGCGTCATCACCCCGGCCGGCGGCCGCACCTTCGGCCACCCCGCGATCATCGGCGTCAACGGCGACGTCCACGCCGACCTGCGCTCCATGGTCGAGCCGGCCCTGCAGCCGGTGGAGGTCGACCGGTGGATCGACGACCTGGTGCGGCCGATCGCCCGCGGCTTCCTCGAGCAGTTCGAGGACGACGGCCGCGCGGAGCTGGTCGCGCAGTTCTGCGAGCCGGTCAGCGTCCGTGCCCTCGGCGACCTGCTGGGTCTCAAGGACGTGTCGTCGGACACGCTGCGCGACTGGTTCCACAAGCTGAACCGCTCGTTCACCAACGCCGCCATGGACGAGAACGGCGAGTTCGCCAACCCCGAGGGCTTCGCCGAGGGCGACGCCGCCAAGGCCGAGATCCGCGCGACCGTCGACCCGCTCATCGACCGCTGGACCGTCGAGCCCGACGACAGCGCCATCTCGCACTGGCTGCACGACGGCATGCCGCCCGGTCAGACCCGGGACCGCGAGTACATCTACCCGACGATCTACGTCTACCTGCTCGGCGCGATGCAGGAGCCCGGCCACGGCATGGCCTCGACCCTCGTCGGGCTGTTCAGCCGGCCCGAGCAGATGGAGGAGGTCGTCGACGACCCGACGCTGATCCCGCGGGCCGTCTCCGAGGGCATGCGGTGGACCTCGCCGATCTGGTCGGCCACCGCCCGCATCTCCACCAGGCCGGTCACCGTCGCGGGCGTGGACCTCCCGGCGGGGACGCCGGTGATCCTGTCCTACGGGTCGGCCAACCACGACACGGGCGTCTACGAGGCGCCGACCGCCTACGACCTGCACCGGCCCCCGCTGCCGCACCTGGCCTTCGGCGCCGGCAACCACGCCTGCGCGGGCATCTACTTCGCCAACCACGTGATGCGCATCGGCCTCGAGGAGTTGTTCGAGTCCATCCCGGTCATGGAGCGCGACACCACCGAGGGCGTCGAGTTCTGGGGCTGGGGCTTCCGCGGCCCGACGAGCCTGCACGTCACCTGGGAGGTCTGAGGTGACGACGACCGGGACGACGACGTGGTCGCTCACCGTCGGCGACCGCCGCGTCGAGTGCGCCCCAGACCAGACGGTGCTCGACGCGTTCCTCCGGGCCGGGGTGTGGATGCCCAACTCCTGCAACCAGGGCACCTGCGGCACCTGCAAGCTGCGCGTCCTCGACGGCGAGGTCGACCACCGCGACTCGCCGCCGGACACCCTGACCGCCGAGGAGCGGCAGGCCGGGATGGCGCTGGCCTGCCAGGCCACCCCGCGCGGGGACGCCGTGGTGAGCGCACCGGCCGGTGACGGCGACGTCCGCGGCACGCACGCCCTGCGCGACCTGGTGGCGACCGTCCGCGCCGTCGAGGACGTCGCCCGCGACACCCGCCGCGTGCTGCTCGGCCTGGACGAGCCGCTGGCCTTCTCCGCCGGTCAGTACGTCGAGCTGGTCGTGCCGGGCGGCGGCGTGCGGCGCCAGTACTCGCTGGCCAACACGCCGGAGGAGGACAAGGTGCTCGAGCTGCACGTGCGGCGGGTGCCGGGCGGCGTGGCCAGCGACGCCTGGCTGTTCGGGTCGGTGCAGGTCGGGGACCGGGTGGAGCTGACCGGGCCGCTCGGGGACTTCGCCCTGCCCGACGAGGCCGACGACCAGGGCGAACCCATGGCCTGCATCGCCGGCGGTACCGGCCTGGCCCCGTTGGTCGGGATCGTGCGGACGGCGCTGCAGCGGCGGCCCGAGCGCGAGATCGTGCTCTACCACGGTGTCCGCGCCGCCGAGGACCTCTACGACGTCGACCGGCTGACCGAGCTCGCGGCGGCCCACCCCGGCTTCCGGTTCGTGCCGGTGCTGTCGGACGAGCCGGACCCCGGGGCGCACCGCACCGGCTTCCCGACCGACGCGTTCGTCGAGGACCTCGCCAGCGCCAAGGGCTGGTCGGGCTGGCTGTGCGGTCCGCCGCCGATGGTGGAGGCCGGGGTCAAGGCGTTCAAGCGTCGCCGCATGGCGCCCCGCCAGATCCACCGCGAGAAGTTCACCCCCGCCGACGCGCTGGGCGCCGAGCCGCCGGAGGGGTGAGGGTGTCGACGGGCCGGTGCGGTCGGGGCACCGTGGTCGGAGCCGGCACCGAGGAACCTCGGGACGTGGACTCCGAATCCGTCCGGGCGACGCTGCAGCGCCACTTCGACCTGGCCCGCACCGACGCGGACGCCGCCCACGAGGTGTACGCCGAGGACGCCGTCCTGGAGTTCTCGCAGTCGGGCGAGCGGTTCGAGGGGGTCGCCAGCTTCCGCGAGTGGCGGCGGATCCACCCATCGCGGTCGACGTCGAGATCGACCGGGAGCTGAGGTCCGCGCCCTGGCCGCAGGATCACTCGCAGGCGACGCCGTCGCCGTCCCGGTCCAGCTTCGGGGCGTAGCCGGGGCTCCCGCGGTACAGCGGGGCAGCCCCTGCGGCCCGGGCCGCGTCGCAGTTGGCGAAGGCGCCCGACGGCGCGGGAGCCGGAGCCGGAGCGGGTGCGGGAGCCGGAGCGGGTGCGGGAGCCGGAGCGGGTGCGGGGCGAGGAGCAGGTGCCGGTGCGGGCACGACCACCGGGGCGCGCGGGGCAGCCGTCGTGGTCACAGGAGCCGGAGCGGGCGAGGGCGACGGGGTGGGTGAGGGCAGCGGCGCGACCACGCCGCCGGGCAGCGGCTCGTCGGGGCAGGAGCTCAGCACGGTGGCGATGGCGTTCTTCTCCGCCTGGGTCATCCAGAGCCCGTAGCCGACCTTGACCGCCACCTGCCGGGCCACGTAGGCGCAACGGTAGGACCGGTGGGGCGGCAGCCAGGTGGCGGCGTCGCCGTCCCCCTTCTGCATGTTCAGCGGGCCGTCGACGGCCAGCAGGTTCAGCGGGTCGTTGGCGAACGCGGTGCGGCGGGCGGGGTCCCAGCCCTGCGCGCCCTTCTGCCAGGCGTCGGACAGGGCGACGACGTGGTCGATCTGCACGGCGGCGCTGGTCGACTCACCGCGCTGGAAGGCGATGCCGCGACCGGAGTACGGGTCGGCCAGCGAGCCGGTGAGGACCACGCAGTTGCGCGTGCCCGGCTTGAACGCCTCGCCGGTCAGGTCGCGGGCCAGGACGTCGTTGCGGGTGTCGCAGCCGTTGCGGTCGGTGTCGACCCAGCCGGAGCCGAACAGGTCCCGGTCGTAGCCGGTCCGCGGTGCGCGGCCCCGCACCTCCACCGCGGCGAGGGCGGCCAGTGCCGAGGTCCGCGCCGCCCCGGTGACGGCGGCCTGCGCGGCCTCGTCGCTGAGCAGGCCGGTCACCGGGCTGGTCGCGGCGCTGCTCGGCGTGACCTCCGCGGTCTCCGTGTCGAGCAGGGCTCGCTCCGCGGCGGCGATCCGGTCCTCGGCCGGGGTGGGCGAGGCGGTCGCGGACGGGGTGGCCGTCGGTGTCGAGGCGGCCGACGCCGACGTCGTGGTCGGCGTGCCGGCAGCACCGGCGACGAGCGCGACCACGCCCGCGGCGGCCACCACGCCGGCCACCCTGCGGCTGGCGATGAACGCCCACCGGGCCCGGCCGGTGATGGCCGCACCCCCGCCGAGCAGCAGGGCCACCAGACCGGCCATCAGCAGACCGCCGGCGACGCCGTTGGTGGCGGCCCCCGCGGCGACGAACAGCAGGGCCACGGCGGCGGCCACCACGAGGACGACCCGGCGCACAGGCCAGGACGGACGACTGGTCACGAGCTTCCCCCCGAACGGAACCGCGGAGGTCGCAAGCTACGGCCGGGAGGGCGGTCGTCCGCGGGAAGTGGCCCGGGGCACGCCCGCAGTCGACCACCGCCGTCACTCGAGGCACACCAGCCGCGCGGCGGACGACGGTGCCGCGGCCCGGCCCGATCGGGCACCCTCCCCGTCATGAGCGACGCCGCCCGCACCGCCCTGACCGTCTTCTGCTACTGCGTGGCGGCCCTCGCGCAGCTGGCGGCGATCGCGCTCCTCGTCGCGGAGGGGCGGCGGACCGGTGCCGCCCTGCGCCGCTGGGCCGCCGCCGACCCGGGGCCGGTCGCGGTGACGGGGCCCGCCGGGACCACCGCCGTGACCGGCCCGCCCCCGCCGTCCGGGGCGACCGCCGTGACGGGGCCGCGCCCGTCGCCGTCCCTGCCGGCCGTGGACGGTCGCAGCGTGGACGGGCGCGGCGCGGACCGGGTCGCCCTCGTGGACCCGCTGCTGGGCAACCGGTTCGACCGCACCGGCGCCGTCGTCCTCCTGGCCGCCGGGGTCGTCGTCGGCACGATCGGCCACCTCCTCAGCCTCTGAGCGCGGCCGGCAGGGCATCCCCGGAGTGCGCGAACCAGGGGCGGATCGGGGCGTTCCCCGATGGTGTCCGGCACCCCGTCGCGGCGAGGCTCGTGCCATGACATCAGCCGTTCCCCCCACCCCGCCGCCGGTCGACCAGCCCTGGACCCAGCCGCCCGTCCGCACCCTCCGCCGCAGCGGCACCGACCGGATGGTCGGCGGCGTCAGCGGCGGGCTCGCCGAGTACACCGGCATCGACGCCGTGCTGTGGCGGGCCGCGTTCGTCCTCGTGACCCTGGCCGGCGGTGCCGGCGTCCTCGTCTACCTGCTGCTGTGGGTGCTGATGCCGGCCGGACCGTTGCCCGCCGGCCAGGTGCCCGGGCCGCTCGACCAGCTCGCGATGCGCCTCCACGACGCGGTGACCAGCCGGACGTCGGCGTCGCGCAGCTGAGCCGGGCCGGCGGGCGGAGCGCGCGGTCCGCCGCGCGCCCCGCCGGTCCCGGCGGCCCGCGACGGTGGCACCCTTCCCGTGCAGACGGGCGCCGGCATCGAGGGGCGGCGGGGCCATGACCGAGGAAGCCGTGCGGGCGGTGCTGGAGCACTACCTGAGCCACAGCGCGGCCGGCGACGAGCAGGCCGCGAGCACCATCTACCGCGCGGACGCCGTGCTGGAGTTCCCGCAGTCGGGGGAGCGGTTCGAGGGCGTCGACCACTTCCTGCCGTGGCGCCGCGAGTACCCGGCGCAGGTGGAGTACGAGCTGGACCGCATCCGCGGCGCGGACGACGTGTGGATCGCCGAGCTCCGCATCCGCTACGACGGCGGGCCATGGCAGCACGCCGTCGACGTCCTCGAGTTCGACGGCGACCTGGTCCGCTACGAGTCGATCTACGTCGCCGAGGGCTGGCCCGCGCCGGACTGGCGGGCACCCTGGCGGGCGGCGCCCCCGCGGTCGGCCGAGCCGGACGGAACGGAGCCGGCCTGAGCCGGGCGGGCGGTGCACCCCGCGAATCGCGGTCGGAGCAGCGCCTGGCTACGGTTGCCAGAGCCACAGTGCCCTCACCGTTCGTGGAGCAGCGGTGTCCCGGGTCCGGGTGGGCGGTGGCGGTCGCCGGAGGCAGGAAGGCGGCGTGCACGGAACCCACCCGCACGGGGGAGCGGAGGTGCTGATGTCCATCCACGAACGTCGCCGGCGCACGCACACCGTCGGCACGACGGTCACGAGCGCCGTCGCCGGCTCCGTCGCGGCCGGCTGACCCGCCGCGCGACGGACTCCCTCCCGAGGACACGCATGGACATCCCCGCGATGCGGGCCTGCTTCGCCAAGGCCGCGGCGGCCGGCGACGAGGCCCCCCTGTACTTCTACTCGCACCTGTTCCTGACCCATCCCGAGACCCGGGCGCTGTTCCCCGTCTCGATGGCGCACCAGCGCGACCGGCTCTTCCAGGCCCTCGGCGAGGTCATGGCCCGGGTCGACGACCTCGAGGCACTCGTGCCGATCCTCCAGGAGCTCGGCCGCGACCACCGCAAGTTCGGGACCGTCGCCGCGCACTACCCGGCCGTCGGCGCCAGCCTGCTCGCGACGCTCCAGCACTTCGACCGCGAGTGGGACGACCGGCTCGCCGGGGACTGGACGGCGGCCTACGAGCTGATCGCGAAGGTCATGATCGAGGCCGCCGACGCCGCCGCCGACCAGCCCGCGTGGTGGGACGCCGAGGTCGTCGAGCACGAGCGGCGCACCCTCGACGTCGCCGTCCTGCGGGTGCGGGCGCTCACCGAGTACCCCTACCGCGCCGGCCAGTCGATCTCGCTGGAGTCCGACGCCCGGCCCAAGCTGTGGCGCTACTACTCGCCGGCCAACGCCCCGCGCCCGGACGGGCTCATGGAGCTGCACGTCAAGGCGCGCGACGGCGGCCCCGTCAGCACTGCCCTCGTGCGCCGCGTCGGGGTGGGCGACACGCTGCACCTGGGCCCGCCGATGGGGCACATCGCCTTCGACGAGGAGTCCGACCGAGACCTGCTGCTGGTCGCCGGTGGCACGGGCCTGGCCCCGCTGAAGGCCGTCGTCGACCAGGTCGCCCGCCACGGCCCGCCGCGCCGCGTCGACCTCTACGTCGGGGCGCGGGCCGAGATGTACGTCTACGACCGGGCCGACCTCGAGCGCCTGGACCAGGAGCACCCCTGGCTGACGGTGACCTTCGCCGTCTCAGAGGACAAGGAGTCCACGCTCGAGCAGGGCGACGTCGGCGAGGTCGTCCTGCGGCACGGGCCGTGGACCAGCCGGGACGTGTACGTCGCGGGCCCGGCCGCCATGGTCGAGGACACGACCTCCCGGCTCCTGCAGCACGGGGTGCGGCGGGAGCGCATCCGCAGCGAGGTGTTCGCCCCGAGCCGCCTGGGGCCCAGTCTTGACGGAGAGGTGACCGAATGACCACCGGCGAGTACGGGCCCGGGGACGCCGAGCGGCGGCTGACCCCGGCCGACGTCCAGAACGTGCGCTTCTCGCGGGCGCCCATGCTGCACCCGGGCTACAGCGATGCGGAGGTCGACCGGTTCCTCGTGCGGACGGCGGGGGAGCTGGCCCGCCTGCACGCGGAGAACGCCGACCTGCACGACCACGTGGAGCACCTGCAGCAGCAGGTGCGTGAGCAGCAGGAGCAGCTCGCCCGCGCGGCCGCCGTGGAGCCGCCGAGCGAGCAGGCTGTCCGCATCATCGCCACCGCGCAGCAGACGGCGGACAGCTACGTGGCCGAGGCCGAGGACTTCAGCCGGCAGATGACCACCGACGCCCGCGCCCAGTACGAGGAGCAGGTGCGCCGGGCGCGGGAGAACGCCGGCGCGATCATCCAGGCCGCGCAGGAGGCCGCGGCGCGGATGGTCGCCGGCGGGCAGCCCGCGGCCGCGGTCGAGGGGGACGGCGAGCGCGCCACCACCCAGGACCTCGAGGAGCAGGTGGCCTACCTCAAGGCGTTCGCGCAGGCCTGCCGCGTGCAGCTGCGCTCCTACCTGGAGGCGCTGCTCACCGACGTCGAGACGGAGTGGGGACGCGCCGACCCGGCGTCCCTCCAGCAGCTCCCGCTGCGGACGCCGGCCCAGCGACCGGCCGTTCCCGCGGGGCCGAACGTCGCCCGGGAGGTGCCGCCGGACGACAGCACCAGCGAGAACCCGGCCGTCGGCGGGAACTCCGAGGTCACCACGCGCCGCCGGAGCTGAGCCGGCGCGGGGTCAGCCCGCGACGGGGGGCTGGGCCTCCGGCTCCTCGGTCAGCTGCCACGGGCGGACGACGGTGACCAGCACGGCGATCGCCACCAGCAGGGCGCCGACGATGACCGTCCCCATCGCGGCGGCGTCGTTGCCCAGGACGCCGACGAGCGGGGCGACGGAGGCGCCGACCCCGAACTGGACGGCGCCCAGCAGCGCCGCGGCCGACCCGGCCGCCTCGCCATGGCGGGCCAGCGCGAGCGCGGGGGCGTTGGGCAGCGCGAGCCCGCCGGCGAACAGCACCGCCCACAGCGGCACCACCACGCCGGGCAGCCCACCGGTGCCGGTGGCGGCCAGCACGAGCAGGACGGCGCCGGCGACGGTCCCGGTGACCACACCGGCGACCAGGATCTGGGCCGGCGACCAGCGGCGCAGCGCGACCGGGTTGAGCTGGGTGGCCGCGATGAGCCAGAACGCCCCCGCCCCGAACAGCAGGCCGAACTGCTGCTCGTCGAGGCCGAACTCGCGCTGGTAGACGAACGAGGAGCCGGACACGTAGCTGAACAGCCCGGCCATCGTCAGCCCGGCGACCAGCACCAGGCCCACGTACGTGCGGTCGCGCAGCAGCCCCCGGTAGGTCCGGAGCGTGCCGCGGACGCCGGCGCTGCTGCGCCGCTGCGGCGGCAGCGTCTCCCGCAGCACGACCGTCCCGACGGCCAGCAGCAGCACGCCGTAGAGCGCGAGCAGCACGAAGATGCCCCGCCACGAGGTGAACCGCAGGACCTCGCCGCCGATCGTCGGCGCCAGCACCGGGGCGGCCCCGAGCACCAGGAACAGCCGGGACAGCATCGTGGCCGCGGCCCGGCCCGTGAGCAGGTCGCGGACGACGGCCATCGCGATCACCGCGCCGGCCGCGCTGCCCACGCCCTGGAACACCCGCAGCGCCCCCAGGACGGCGACGTTCGGCGCCACGAGCACCAGCAGGGAGGCCACCACGTAGAGGGCGGTCCCGGCCAGCAGCGGGCGGCGCCGGCCCAGCGCGTCCGAGAGCGGCCCGAGCACCAGCTGGCCCAGAGCCAGGCCGATGAGGGTGCCGGTCAGCGTCAGCTGGATCGTCGCCGACGTCGTCCCCAGGTCGGCGGTGATCGTCGGCAGCGCCGGCAGGTACATGTCGATGGTCAGCGGCCCGACGGCGACGAACGCGCCGAGGACCAGCGTGAACAGGGCCTGCCGCCGCGGCCCCATCGCGGGCGCGGCGGTGCTGGGTGTGGACGGCGCGGTCGTCGTGGTGGTCAACGGGTCCCCCGGCTCGGACGGTTGCGGATGAGGCCCTCGTCGGCCACGTACGTCGGCTGGCAAGGCGGTGCGCCCGCCGTTCATTCCGGGGGCGCCGCACCCGGCGTGTCGAACCGGTCACGTGCGCGAGGATGGGCGCCCACCAGCGCCGACGTCCGCGAGGAGACCGCCGTGACCATGCCCCCAGGAGCGCCGCCGACCGGAGACCAGCCGCCGGCCCCGATGGTCGTGCCGCAGTTCTTCGTCAAGCAGCGGATCACGGTCATGGTCAACCGCTACGAGCTGGTCGCGGCCAACCCCGACGGGTCCGAGGGGCACGTGCTGGCCTTCGCCGAGCAGAAGCGGATGAAGCTCAAGGAGGAGGTGGTCTTCTACGCCGACGCGAGCAAGAGCCGCCCGGTGTTCTCCTTCAAGGCCCGGCAGCGGCTCGACGTCCACGCCGAGCACGACGTCTTCGACGAGTACGGCCGGGCGCTCGGCACCTTCAGCAAGCAGTTCGGCGCTAGCCTGCTGCGTTCGACCTGGACGCTGTGGGCCCCCGGGGTCCAGGCGGTGGGCCAGGAGCGGCGGATGAGCATCGCGATCCTGCGCCGGGTCTGGGACCTCATCCCGTACGTCGGCGACGTGTGGGTGCCCTTCGTCTTCCACTTCGACTTCGTCGACACCGCCACCGGGGCTCCGGTGATGGTCAGCGAGCGCCAGAAGGCCATCCGAGACCGCTACCTCGTGACCGTCCCCGACCCGCGCCTGGACTTCCGCGTCGCCGCCGCGATGGCCGTGGCCCTGGACGCGCTGCAGAGCCGGTGAGCCGGGTGCGGACGGTTGACCGTGTGACGGCCATCACCTAGGTTGCCCTGCGGACGTACCGTCCGGAAACCGCACCTGCGTACGGATGCCGCACACTTCGGCTCCCCGCTGGGCTCTCCTTGGAGGACCGTTGCGCACATCGACCAGGGCCCGCGCCACCTCGCTCGCGGCCGCGCTCGCGCTGATGCTGACCGCCTGCGGCGGGGACTCCGGGGAGGAGGGCTCCGGGGGGGAGGGCGGCTCGGCGTCCGGCACCCAGACCGTCCAGGTCGGGATCATCCCGGTCAGTGACGTGGCGATCCTGCACCTCGGCCAGGACCAGGGCTTCTTCGCCGACCGGGGGATCGAGCTGGAGTTCAACCTCGGCCAGGGCGGCGCCGCGCTGGTCCCCGCGGTGGTCACCGGCGAGTACCAGTTCGGGTTCAGCGGCATCGTCTCGATCCTGCAGGCGCGCGAGCAGGGCCTCCCGGTCACCGCCATCGCGCCGACGTCGTGGAGCAACGGCGAGGAGGGCCAGCACATCAACGCCCTGATGGCCAGCGACCCCGCGATCCAGGACGCCGGCGACCTGGAGGGCAAGACCGTCGCCCTCAACATCCTCAACAGCCAGGTCGAGACGCTGGCCCGCAACTCGATCGAGGTGGCGGGCGGCAACCCCGACAACGTCAACTTCGTCGAGATGTCCCTGCCCGACGCCGTCACGGCGCTCGGCAGCAACCAGGTCCAGTCCTTCGTCTGCGGCGAGCCGTTCTGCACCCTGGCCCAGGACGCCGGGGCGCGGGTCATCGCGGACAACTGGCTGGACCTGGTGCCCGACGGCATCGGCCTGTCCGGGGTCTACTTCTCCACGACCGACCAGATCGAGGCCGACCCGGAGCTGTTCGAGAACATCCAGGCCGGGATCCTCGAGTCACTCGACTACGCGCAGGCCCACCCCGACGAGTGGCGGGCGCAGATCCCCGAGTACACCGAGATCGACCCCGCGCTGGTGGAGCGGCTGACCATGCCGCTGTTCAAGTCCGACCTGACCGAGGAGGAGTTCCGGGCGGCGCCGGAGAAGGCCCGCGAGTACGCGATCCTCGACCAGGACGTCCCCGCCATCGAGGACTTCTTCTGGGAGTCGCAGAACATCGTCCCCTGACGCTCCACCCGGCGCGGGCGGCGGCTCCGGCCACCGCCCGCGCCGGCGCGTCCCCACCCCGTCCTCGGGCCGCCCTCGGACGCCCCCCGCCCGGCTTCCGCCGGCCGGGAGCGGCCCTGACGCCGGGCCGGCGGCGCCCCGGACTCGGTCTCCCGCCGATCCGAGGAGAGCGCCGACGATGACGTCGACCCAGGCGCCGGAGCAGGTCCCCGCCGTGCAGGCCGAACTGAGCTACCCGGCGGAGGGGTCGACCGTCCTGCGCCGGTTCACCGCACCCGGGCACAGCGTGAACACCGGGCGGTACGAGACGCACGTCGTCCCGATCCCCAACGGCCGCCCCGTGCAGGAGCGCTTCACCGTCGAGGCCAACGGCTTCCGGATCGCCCGCCACGAGAGCGCAGGCCACCGTGCCCCGCCACAGCATCGAGTTCCGCACCTTCGCGTTCTTCGAGTAGGCGCCCTCACGCCAGGTCCAGCGGCGGGGTGTGCGGGTAGCGGACGGTGAACCGGCCCGACACCCGCTCCGCGCCCCGGTACCCGTGGTGGTCCGGCGCCGGCCCCACGGGGCGCCCGGCCGGCAGCAGGCTGCGGTGCTCCAGGTGGTCGAACACCGCCAGCGGGGACGGCGAGACGTCCAGCGCGCGCAGGGAGTCGGCCACCGGGTGGTCGCCCAGCCGCAGCGCACCCGCACCCCCACCGAAGGCCACCCGCAGCCGGCCGGCCATCGGGACGACCGTCTCCAGCAGCCGGCCGCCCAGCGTGGTGTACATGACCGCCGGCCGCCGATCGGGGAGCACCGGCCCCCGGCCGCGGACGGCGAGCTCGAGCACCGTCCTCCCGCCCTCGGCCACCGTCACCCGGCGCACCGTCCGCTGCTCGGCGAAGTCCATGTCGGCCACGAACTTCGGGAAGCCCCACAGCGTGGCCCCGGCGTCCCGGGCCTCGACCGTGGTGACCGGCAGGTGCAGCACGAACAGCGCGAGCCGCCGGCGGGCCAGCGGTACCACCGGGGGCGCCGGCCCGTGGGTCACCACGACGGCGACCGCCACCTCCCCGTAGGGTGCGAGGTGGCCCGCGGGGACGTCGGTGGTGGTGACCGCGCGGTACCGGAACGCCGCCACCGACAGCAGGGCCCGGCCGTCGGCCCAGCGCACCGGCCGCAGGCCGTCCCCGGGCAGGGCGGCGACGACGGCCTCGTACGAGGCGGTGTGCACGGCGGCGAAGCAGGCGTTGTCCGGGTAGCGCAGCGGCAGGGTCAGCGACCGGTCGCCCACGCGCACCTGCGGTGTCGGGCCCGCCCAGGCGTCGGGGTCGCAGGTGCGCACGGTGCCTCCCTCGGGCCGGCCGGTCCCAGGCTGGCGGTCCGCCGCGGGCGCCGTCCAGGGAGCGCGTGCGGCGACCCCGGGCGTGTCGCCGACAGTCCGGGCAGGCTCACCGGGAGTGGTCACCGGGCGGCGGTGGCCGACGTCCGGCCAGGAGGCGGCCCGGTGCCCGACACCGTGTTCTACGTCAACGCGCACGCCGACGACGCCCTCTTCTTCCGCGGGGAGGGGCTGTACACCGACATGCACACGCCGGAGGTCAAGACCGTCCAGGTGCTGGTGACCGCCGGGGACGCCGGGCGCACCGACGGCTGGTGGGAGACGCGGGAGACCGCCTGCCTGGAGGCCATGGCCGGCACGCTCACCCCCGGCCCGGTCACCTCGGCGCGCGTCACGGTCAACGGGCACCGGGTGCAGCGGTACACCGCCCCCACCTGGGTCGTCTACGCCCTGCGCCTGCCCGACGGCAACCTGGACGGCAACGGGTTCCCGGCCACCGGCAACCGGTCCCTCACCAAGCTGCGCAACGGGACGATCGGCTCGATGCCGGCCGTCGACGGCTCCACCACCTACAACGGGTGGGGCGACCTGGTGGCCACCCTCCGCGCGATCGTCACCGCCCAGCGGGGGACGACGGTGCGCCCGTGGGTCAACGCGCCCGACCCCGACCGGGCCACCAGCCCCGGCGACCACCCCGACCACTGGGCCACCGGCGAGGCGGTCCGGGACTTCGCCGCCGCGGCGGGCCTCAACCGGCTGTGGTGGGTCTCCTACGACACCCAGAACCGCCCCGTGAACCTCGCCGGGTACGCCCTGGACATCAAGTGGTTCCCGGTCCGGCTCCACGGCTGGGCGACCGACGACCTGATGGGCGTCCCGCCCAACGCGCAGGAGTGGGCCTGGTGGGGCGCGCGCAGCTACGCGCGGGAGGAGACCGGCTGAGCCGCCCGGTCCCGCGCCAGCCACGCGGTGAGCTCCGCGGCGGGCACGGGGCGCTGGTGGAGGTACCCCTGGACGGCGGTGATCCCGGCCCGTTCCACGAACCGCTGCTGCTCGACGTCCTCCACGCCCTCGGCCACCGACTCCAGCCCCAGCCGGTGCGCCATCTGGGCGATCGCCTCCAGCACCGCCTGGTCGGCGACCTCGGTGGCCGCGCCGGCGACGAAGGACTTGTCGATCTTCACGACGTCCACCGGCAGGCTGCGCAGGGTGGTCAGCGCCGAGTAGCCGGTGCCGAAGTCGTCCACCGCCAGCCCGACCCCCAGCCCGGCGAGGACGTCGAGGGTGAGCTGCACCGACGGCGCGTCCAGCACCGTGGACTCGGTGATCTCGACCAGCAGCTGCTTGGGGGCCAGCGCGTGCGCGGCCAAGCACTCCCGGACGACGGTGACGAAGTGCGGGTGGGCCAGCTGGGACGGGGACGCGTTGACGTGCAGCGACACCCGCTGCCCGCCGTCCTCCCAGGAGGCGGCGTCCGCGCACGCCCGGCGGAGCACCTGTTCGCCGATGCGGTTGACGAGGCCGGTGCGCTCGGCGACGTCGAGGAAGTGCTCGGGTCCGAGCAGCCCGCGGGTCGGGTGCGCCCACCGCACCAGCGCCTCCACGGCGGTGCACCGGCCGTCGCGGGTGGCGACGATCGGCTGGTAGTGCACGACGAACTCGCCCCGGGTCGCCGCGGTGTGCAGCTCGGCCTCCAGCGCCGCCGTCCCGTCCGCGTCGAGCAGGGCGGGGGAGAAGGTCTGCACGCGGTTCTTGCCCGCGGCCTTCGCCGCGTACATCGCGATGTCGGCCTGCTGCACGGCCTCGGTCTCGGACACCCCCGGGCGCAGCACGGCCAGGCCGACGCTGGCGCCGATCTGGGTGAGCCGGCCGTCCAGGCGCGTCGGCGCCGACAGCAGCTCGACCAGGCGCCGGCCGATCCGCTCGGCCTCGTCCTGCTCGGCCCCGCGCAGCAGGACGCCGAACTCGTCGCCGCCGAGGCGGGCGCAGAGGTCCTGGCTGCGCAGGGCGCCCGAGACGCGGGTGGCCACGTGCTGCAGCAGACGGTCGCCGGCGGCGTGCCCGAGCCCGTCGTTGACCACCTTGAAGTCGTCGAGGTCGAGGAAGACCACCCAGGTGTCACCGCAGCGGTCCGCGGCCGCGGAGCGGAGGGCGGCGGTGAAGGCCGACCGGTTGGCCAGCCCGGTCAGCGCGTCGGTGCGCGCCTGCACCTCGAGGTCGCGGTGCGCCTGGCTGGTGCGCATGGCCAGGACCACCTGGTTGTTCAGGGACCGGACCGCGGTGATGGCCTCGGCCGGGACGCCGTCCGGTGAGCCCAGCAGCATGAAGTGTCCCGGTGCGGGTGGCAGCGGCATGCACAGCCACTGGCGGCCGAACCCCGCAGCCGACCTCAGCGCGAGGGGCGCGGGGATCTCGTAGGTCTCGTTGGGCACGTCGCCCGCGGGCAGGACCTCCCGCGGCAGGCGGAGCAGCAGCCGGTCCAGCCCGCCGGTCTGGGCCGCGACCCGCACCAGGTCGGTGCCGTCGTCGTCGGCGAGGAGCAGCGCACGCAGCCCCGGCGTCATCCGGCAGATCTCCTCGACGGCCGCCCAGCCGTGACGCCGGATCTGCATGAGGTCGACGACGCCGAGCAGGTTGTTCCCCAGGTCGAACAGTGCCTGGTCCCGGCCGCGGGTCTGCTCGCGGGCGAACAGGACGAGGGCCAGGTGCCGCGCCCCGACCCCGCTCAGGAGCAGGACCACGAGGGCGGTTCCGACGAACCGCGGATCGGTGGTGGAGAAGTGGCCGGGCAGGGCCCGGGCGACGGCGTTGGTGGCCAGCAGCGCCGCGCTCAGCGTCAGTGCGTACCCGACGACCGGCCGCGTGCGGCCGTACATCACCCGGAACCACACGGCCGGGAAGGCGGCCCCGAAGCCGACGACCGGCGCCGGGCAGGCGAGGGTGAAGGCGACGAGGGCCAGCACCTCGACCACGTCGCGCAGGGGCGTGGCCGTCTGGGTCCGGTAGCGGCGGGACCACGCCAGCAGCAGCGTCGGCGCGCTGACGGCCACCAGCGCCACCCGCCACGAGCCGGCGCCGGCCAGGGCCGCCGGCGTCGTCACCAGCAGGGAGCACGTCGCGATCCCGCAGAACAGCCAGCGGGTGCGCTGCACCAGGTCGGTGGGCCGGGCCACGAGCCGCCGCGCGCGTCGCCACAGCGGCGCGGCAGCGGTGCTGGTCATGGTCGTCCTCCGGTCGGCGGTTCGGTCCGCTGACCCCATCGACCGGGACGCCGCAGCTCTGGAGACCGTGGCCGCGGTCTCACCCCAGCGGGGGTGCGTGTCCGTGGCGAGGGCAGGGGTAGGCGTGCGGGGTGACCTTCTCGATCGTCGCCCGCGACACGCAGACCGGTGAGATGGGCGTCGCGACCCAGTCGCAGGCGTTCGCCGTCGGCAACAGCGTGCCCTTCGCCCTGCCCGGCCAGGGGGTGATCGCCACGCAGTCGATGGCCGAGCCCATGTACGGGCAGATCGGCCTGGACCTCCTGCGCGGTGGCTTCACCGCCAACGAGGCGCTGACCGCGCTGCGCAGTGTGGACCCGAACCCGGAGCGACGGCAGGTCGCCGTCCTCGACGTCTCCGGCGACCTCGCCGTCTACACCGGCGCCAACTGCGTCGCCGAGGCCGGCCACCTCGTGGGCGAGGGGTGCGTCGCGCTGGCCAACATGGTCACCGCGCCGGAGGTGTGGGAGTCGATGGTGGCGACGTTCGAGACCTCCGACGGGCCGATGGCCCACCGGCTGCTCAGTGCCCTGCGCGCGGCCGAGGACGCCGGCGGCGACCTGCGGGGGCGGCGGTCGGCGGCGATCATGATCGTCCGGTCGGTCACCACGGGCCGGCCCTGGCACGACACCGTCGTCGACCTGCGCGTCGACGACTCACCGGACCCGGTCACCGAGCTCGGGGACCTCGTCGTGCGGCTGGCCCGCTACCACGACGTCGTCCGGGCCTTCCAGCAGGCGATCGGCGGGGACCCGGTCACCGCCGACCGCGTGCTCGAGGAGCTGCGGCTGCCCGATCCGCGCACCGAGCCCGACCACGTGCTCTGGCGCGCCGTCGTCGCGGCGCTGGCCGGCCGGGAGGACGCCGCGCGGGCCCTGCTGACCGACCTCGCCGGGGTCGCCCCGCAGTTCGTGGAGGTGGGCCGCCGCTTCGGCGCCGCCGGGCTGGTGCCTCCCGACCTGATCGAGCGGATCCTGCCGGCGGGACCCCGCACCGACACCCCCGGGGACGTCGACGGCGCGGTGCTGCCCGCCGCGCCCGTCGTGCCGTCGGCCGACCCGGCCGCCGCCGCCGTGTGAGGCCGCTCAGCCGGGCAGCGGGAAGACCAGCAGCGAGCTGGACGCCGTCGCCACCGTCGCCCCACCGGCGTCGCGGACCTCGCCCTCGGCGAAGGCCACCCGCCGGCCGGGCTTGACGACGGTGCCGACCGCGGTCAGCGGCCCGCTGCTGGCGTGCACCGGACGCAGGTAGCTGACCTTGAGCTCGATCGAGGTGTAGCCGGTGCCGCGGGGGAGCGTCGAGTGCACCGCGCACCCGGCGACGGTGTCCAGCAGCGTGCAGACCAGCCCGCCGTGCACGACCCCGATGGGGTTGTATGCGGACTCGTCGACCGCGCAGCGGAACTCCACCCGGCCCTCGGTCACGGCGACGACGTCCATCGCGAACAGCCGGGCGATCGGCGGCGGGGGCAGGACGCCGTCCCGGATCGCGGTGAGGGTCTCCAGCCCGCTGCGCTCGAGCGCGCCCGCCGCCACGACGAGCGGGTCGTGCCACGTCACGGTGCGCGAGCGGGGCTCGCCCCACGCGGTCGGGGAGGTGGTCGGGATGTCGGTCTGCTCGGTCGTCACCGAGCTAGGTTCGCACATCGAACCCAGACGGTGTGCGGTGGGGCACACGACAGCGGGCGGGGACCCCCGGAGGGATCCCCGCCCGCTGTCGGTCGGCCCGGCTCAGGCCGGGCCGGGCGTCAGCTCTTCGGCCGGGCGCCGGCGCGCAGGGCGCCGAGCAGGTCGTGGTTGAGCCGCGAGATGGTCTCCATCGAGATGCCCTTGGGGCAGGAGGCGGAGCACTCACCGATGTTGGTGCAACCGCCGAAGCCCTCACGGTCCTGCTGGGCGACCATGTTCACCACGCGGTCGTTGCGCTCGGGCTGGCCCTGCGGCAGCAGCCCGAGGTGGGTGACCTTGGCGGCGGTGAACAGCATCGAGGAGGCGTTCGGGCAGGCCGCCACGCACGCGCCGCACCCGATGCAGGTGGCGGCGTCGAACGCGGCGTCGGCGTCCTTCTTCGGCACCGGCACGGAGTGCGCCTCCGGGGCGGTGCCGGTCGGGACGCTGATGTACCCGCCGGCCTGGATGATCCGGTCGAACGCCCGGCGGTCGACGGCGAGGTCCTTGATCACCGGGAACGGGGTGGCCCGCCACGGCTCGATGTCGATCGTGTCGCCGTCCTTGAACGACCGCATGTGCAGCTGGCACGTGGTGGTCTGCTGCGGACCGTGCGCCATGCCGTTGATCATGACGCCGCACATGCCGCAGATGCCCTCGCGGCAGTCGTGGTCGAAGGCCACCGGGTCGTCGCCGGCCTCGATCAGCTGCTCGTTGAGCACGTCGAGCATCTCGAGGAACGACATGTCCGGGGAGATGTCGGCGACCTTGTAGGTGACCATCCGGCCCTTGTCGCGCGGACCGTTCTGCCGCCAGATCCGCAGGCTGAGGGTCATGCCACGCTTGTCGGCCCGCGCGTCCTGCGCGCCGACCGTCGAGTGGGCGCCCTCGTGGGTGACTGTCACTTGTAGCTCCGCTGGGCGAGGTGGACGTACTCGTACTCGAGAGCTTCACGGTGCAGGACCGGCGGAGCGCCTTCCGGCGTCCACTCCCACGCGGCGACGTAGGCGAAGTTCTCGTCGTCGCGCAGTGCCTCACCGTCGGGCGTCTGGCTCTCGGCCCGGAAGTGCCCGCCGCAGCTCTCGTTGCGGTGCAGGGCGTCGATGCACATCAGCTCGGCGAGCTCGATGAAGTCGGCGACGCGGCCGGCGAGCTCGAGGGTCTGGTTGAAGGACTGGCCGTCGCCGGTCACCTTCAGGTTGGTCCAGAACTCCTGGCGGATCTCGGGGATCCGGTCGAGGGCCTTGCGCAGGCTCTCCTCCGAGCGCTCCATGCCGCAGAGGTCCCACATGAGCTTGCCGAGCTCCCGGTGGAACGACGACGGCGTGCGGGTGCCGTTGATGCTCAGGAGCCGCTGCACCTGGTCCTGCACGCCCTGGATCGCCTCGGCCGCCGCGGGGTGGCTCTCGTCGACCGTGTCGAAGGGGGCGTCGGCCAGGTACTCGGTGATGGTCGCCGGCAGCACGAAGTAGCCGTCGGCCAGCCCCTGCATGAGGGCGCTGGCGCCGAGCCGGTTGGCGCCGTGGTCGGAGAAGTTGGCCTCACCGATCACGAACATGCCGGGGATGGTCGACTGCAGGTCGTAGTCGACCCACAGGCCGCCCATCGTGTAGTGGACCGCCGGGTAGATGCGCATCGGCGTCGCGTAGGGGTCCTCGCCCGTGATCTGGGCGTACATGTCGAACAGGTTCCCGTACTTGGCCTCGACCGCCTTGCGGCCCATCCGCTGGATGGCCTCGGCGAAGTCGAGGTACACGCCGAGCCCGCCGGGGCCGACGCCGCGACCCTCGTCGCAGACGTTCTTGGCCTGCCGGGAGGCGATGTCACGCGGGACCAGGTTCCCGAACGAGGGGTAGATCCGCTCGAGGTAGTAGTCGCGCTCGTGCTCGGGGATGTCCCGCGGGTCGCGGGTGTCGCCGCGCTCCTTGGGGACCCACACACGGCCGTCGTTGCGCAGCGACTCGCTCATCAGCGTGAGCTTGGACTGGTAGTCGCCCTTGACCGGGATGCAGGTCGGGTGGATCTGCGTGTAGCAGGGGTTGGCGAAGTACGCGCCCTTCTTGTGCGCCCGCCAGATCGCCGTGGCGTTGGAGCCCATGGCGTTGGTGGACAGGTAGAAGACGTTGCTGTACCCGCCGGTGGCGAGGACGACGGCGTCGGCGAAGTGGGTGCTGATCTCGCCGGTGACCAGGTCGCGGGCGACGATGCCGCGGGCGCGGCCGTCGACGACGATCAGGTCGAGCATCTCGGTGCGGGCGTGCTGCACGACGTTGCCGGCCGCGATCTGCCGTTCGAGCGCCTGGTAGGCGCCGTAGAGCAGCTGCTGACCCGTCTGGCCGCGGGCGTAGAAGGTCCGCGACACCTGGGTGCCACCGAAGGAGCGGTTGTCCAGCAGGCCGCCGTACTCGCGGGCGAAGGGCACGCCCTGGGCGACGCACTGGTCGATGATGTTGACGCTGACCTCGGCCAGCCGGTGCACGTTGTTCTCGCGGGAGCGGAAGTCACCGCCCTTGACCGTGTCGTAGAACAGCCGGTGCACCGAGTCGCCGTCGTTGCGGTAGTTCTTGGCGGCGTTGATCCCACCCTGCGCGGCGACGCTGTGCGCGCGGCGCGGGCTGTCCTGGTACCAGAACGACTGGACCTTGTAGCCGGCCTCGCCGAGCGTGGCGGCGGCCGCGCCGCCGGCCAGGCCGGTGCCGACGACGATGACGGTCATCTTCCGGCGGTTGGCGGGGTTGACCAGCCGGCCGCGGAAGCGGCGGGTGCTCCAGCGCTCACCGATCGGCACGTCCATGGGTGCCTTGGTGTCGGCGATCGGATCGCCGACGGTGAAGAGGTCGAGAGGCATCGCGGTGGAGCTCCTCAGTCGATGATGTTGAAGAGGACGGAGAAGGGCACGAGCAGGAAGCCGAGCGTCAGCAGCGAGGCGAAGACGATCGCGAACGCGTTGACCGTCTTCTCGCGGCGCCGGTTGCTCTGGCCGAGCGTCTGGGTGGCGCTCCAGATGCCGTGTCGCAGGTGCATGCCCAGCAGGAGCAGGGCGATCACGTAGAAGGCGGTGACGAAGGGGTTGGAGAAGCCGGCGACCAGGCGGTCGTAGGGCGTGGTGTCCCCGCCGTCCGGGTTCACCGTGCCGGTCGTCAGGTCCAGGATGTGGTAGATGACGAAGAAGAAGATGATGACGCCGCCCCAGCGCATGGTGCGCGAGGCGTAGCTCTGGGCCACCGCCTTCTTGGTGACGTAGCCCTGCGGCCGGGCCCGCTTGGCCTGGCGCCACAGGGTGACCGCCGCCCAGATGTGGGCGACGACGGCGGCGAGCAGGACGACCCGGATGATCCACAGCGTGGTCTGCGCCGGCACCGCCGGCTCACCGATGGTCCGGATCCACTCCGAGTAGTGGTTGAACGACTCCCGGCCGGTGAAGGCCTTGAGGTTCCCGATCATGTGGGCGATCAGGTACAGCACGAGGATGATGCCGCTGACCGCCATCACCGCCTTCTTGAAGACCGAATTGGTCTTCGCGGCCTTGGGGGTCCTGCGCTGGGCAGAGTCTGTCACCGTCACCACGTCTGCCAACGCTAGGTCTTTGCCGTCTGGACGGCCAAGTTAACGTGAGGTGACACAGCTCTCGTAAGGCTTGCCTAACCGGCAGATCCCGCTAAGGTGCCTGCGCCGGCGGCTCCGGGGAGGGTCGCGGCACACCCCGTGGGGGGAGGATCACCCCGTGCCTGGACCCACCCGCGGCTTCCTCGGCCGCCGTGCCCGCGACCCCCGGCTGCCTCCCGGCCAGTACGACGCCGGCCGCGACTGGCCGGTGCTGACCGCCGAGCCCACGCCGCGCATCAGCCCCGAGACGTGGAGCATCACCGTCGACGGGCGGGTCGACACACCGACCACCTGGACCTGGGACGAGGCGCACCGGCTGCCGCGGTCGGAGTACCGCGGCGCCATCCACTGCGTCACCACGTGGTCGAAGTTCGACACCTGGTTCGCCGGCGTCAGCGTCGACACCCTGCTCGAGGCGGCGCGGCCGACGTCCGAGGCGCACTTCGTCATGGCGACGTCGAAGACCGGCTACACCACCAACCTGCCGCTGGAGGACGTCACCGGCGGCAAGGCCTGGGTCGTCTGGGAGTACGACGGCGGGCCGCTGCCCGTCGAGCACGGCGGGCCGGTGCGGCTGCTCGTGCCGCACCTGTACTTCTGGAAGAGCGCCAAGTGGGTCAGCCGGCTCACCCTGATGCAGCGGGACCAGCCCGGGTTCTGGGAGCAGAACGGCTACCACGACCGCGGCGACCCGTGGCGCGAGCAGCGGTACCAGGGTGACTGAGCTGCCGCACCGCCCGCTGGCGCCCAGCGGCGGCTGGCGGACGGCGACCGTGACCGACGTCCGGCACCCCCTGCCGGACGCCGTCCTGCTGCGGCTCGACGTGGCCGACCGGATCCAGCACATGGCCGGCCAGCACTACGTCGTCCGGCTGACCGCCCCGGACGGGTACACCGCGCAACGGTCCTACTCGGTCGCCTCCGCCCCCGACGACCCGCAGGTCGAGCTCTTCGTCGAGCGGCTGCCGGACGGTGAGGTCTCGACCTTCCTCGCCGACGTCGTGGAACCCGGCGACGAGCTGGAGCTGCGCGGGCCGATCGGCGGCTGGTTCGTCTGGGACGGCGAGATGCCGGCGCTGCTGGTCGGCGGCGGCACCGGCGTCGTCCCGTTCGTCGCGATGCTGCGGACCGCGCGGGCACTCGGCCGGACCGACCTGCTCCGCGTGGCCGCCGCCACGCGGACCCTCGCCGGGCTGCCCTACGCCGAGGAGCTGGTCGACGCCGGTGCGCTGGTCGTCACCAGCCGGGAGCCGCACGGCATCCGGCCCGCCGGCCGGCTCACCCCCGCCGACCTCGTCCCGCTGTGGGAGCCGGGGCAGACCGCGTACGTGTGCGGGTCGGCGTTCTTCGCGGAGGCGGCCAGCCAGCTGCTGGTGGGCATGGGCGTGCCGGCTCCGGACATCCGGGTGGAGCGGTTCGGCCCCAGCGGCTGAGGACGAGGGTCGTCCCGCCGCCGGGGGCGGCCGCTACCGGCGCGCCACCTCGGCGAGTGCGGTGCAGGCCTCCCGCTCCAGGGGGAGCACCTCGGCGGCCAGCGCGGCGATGCGGTCCAGCTGGGCCAGGCGGTCGGCCTCGGCCACGTCGAGGTCGCTGGTCATCCCCGCCGCCTCCTGGGCGAGCCGCTGCAGGTCGTCGGTCGCCGCGCTGCCCAGGTCCAGCAGCAGCTCCGTGCGCCGCTCGACCAGGGCGCGGTAGGGCGCCATGACGCCGGTGACCGCCTCGTCCGCGATCCGGGCCCACAGTTCCCCGGCCCGCGCGTACAGCCCGGCCGCCTCGGCCGCCGCGGGGTCGTCGAGCACGACCCCGGCCGAGGTGAGGAAGTCGGCGTACAGGGGCCGCATCGCCCCCGGCGAGGAGTGGTCGGTCGTCAGGCAGTCGTGCAGCCGGCGCATCGCCGTCCCGAACGCCGGGCCGCTGCCGAACAGGCGTGCCCAGCCGGTCTTGGTGCGCCGGTCGGCGACGGCGTCGGCCCACCTCGCCAGGCCGCGGAGGCCGAAGTTGCCGGCGAAGGCGTTGGGCATGACGTCCTCGGTGAGGTCGTGCACGGTGACCGCCAGCGCGGCGCGCACCGCCGGCGCCAGCTCGACGGGCGGGCCTCCGGGGTCGACGACAAGGAGGCGGTGGCGGCTCTTGCGGGACGCGGCGCGGGCGGCGGCGAACGCGTCGGCCGGCACCTCGTTCGGCTCGAGACGCTCGTCGTCCAGGAGCACGGTGCCCTCTCCGCGGCCGACCACCGCCACGTCGTAGGGCTCGGCGCCGGCCATGCTGTCGGCCCACACCTGGTAGCCGAGCCCGGCCCGGTCGACGGTGCAGATCGGCCTCCGGCCCTCGTCGAGGGCGGCGGCCAGGTCGCGCGCGGCCTTGGCCGGGCTCCCGGTCTCCAGCACGCGGTGCGGCACGCCGGCCCGCTCGAGCGCGCCGGTCAGGAACGGCCGCGGGTGGATCCGCGGCACGATCGTCATCGTCGGCAGCGAGCCGGCGTAGCTGAACGAGAAGTACATGAACCCGATGCCACCGGCCAGGCCGGCGACGGTGGGCTCGTCCAGCGGCTGCCCGTCGTGGGCGGCGGTCACCCCCGCCGCCGCCAGGACGTGGGTGAGCAGCGCGCTGTCGTGGTGCCGGCCTCCGCCGACGTCGGGGCCCGGACGCTCGGGCGAGCCGGTGAGGTGGCGCCGGGCGGTCGTGTACCGCTCGCCGGTGCGGGCCATCCGGGCGCGGACGGCGGCCTTGAGGTGCTTCTGGCGGGTCATCGGTGCTCCTCCGGCGGCGTCGGGCCCCCGACCCCACGCGTCGACGGACCCGGGCCGCAGCGAGGCAGGACCGGTCAGCTGCGTTTCGTGGCCCCGAGGACGTGCATCCCCTCTGCCCTCGCACGGCCGGAGGCGTGGGCAACCGGTCAGAGGGTGCGGCGTGGGGTCCGCCGCCCGGGACGCTACCGGAGGCGGGGAGGCCGCGGGACGGCGCCGCTGCCCCGGCGGCCCGGTGCCCGCGTCGGGGCGACCGGGGCCTCAGCGCGAGAATCGTCGCCATGCACTCCGAGGTCTCCCCGATCGCCACCGTCGACGAGGAGCTCCGCGCGCAGCTGCTCACCTGCTGGACCGACGTGAGCAACGCCGGGGGAGCGGTCGGCTTCGTCCCGCCGGTGACGGCCGAGGAGGTCGCGCCGGTGCTCGACGCGGTCGTCGGCCGGGTGCACGAGGGGCGCGAGGTCGTCGCCCTCCTCCGCGTCGACGGCGAGGTCGCGGGGTTCGCCGTCCTGTCGCTGTCGCTGAGCCCGCTGCGCCGGCACTGGGCCACCGTGCTGCGCGTGCAGGTGCACCCGAGCCGGCAGGGCCAGGGGCTGGGGCGGGTCCTCATGACCGGCGTCCACGACATCGCCCGCGCCCGCGGCCTGGAGTTCCTGCACCTCACCGTGCGCGGCGGCACCGGCATCGAGGCGTTCTACGAGGGGCTCGGCTACCGGCAGTTCGGCCGGATGCCCGGCGCGATCCGCGTGGCCCCCGGCGACGACCGCGACGAGATCCACCTGACCTGCCGGCTGTAGCCGTCCCGCCGCGCGCGCCGGCTCAGGCCAGCGGGTCGCGGCCGCCGATCGTCCCCTCGGCCGACAGCAGCCCGAACCGGGCGAAGAGCTCCTCGGCGTACCAGCCCTCCTCCGCCGTCCGCCGGACGACGGCGACGTGCGGCGCCCGCTCGTGGGCGAAGGCGTTCAGCGCGGCGGGGGAGTCCCAGACGCTGACGGTGCCCTGCAGGCCCAGCGGTGCCTCCCCGACCCCGAGGGCGAACCGCAGGCCGGGGCTGGCGTGCAGGTCGGCCGAGACCGGGGGCACGGCCCGCCAGAAGGTCAGGGCCTTGCGCGGCCTGAGCCGGGCGCGGGTGACCGCGGCGACCGGCCCGTCCCACCGCTGCGGCCACGGTCGCCCGAAGGGCTCCTCGCCCGACCACCGGCCGCGGGCGGTCAGCGGCCGCAGCCGGGCGGTCCACTGCTCGTCGGCGATCCGCCGCCACCGCGCGACGACCGGCCCGGCCTCGAAGGCGTCGGCCGCCCGCGCGTCGTCCCACACGGCCAGCAGCGCCCACCGGCGGGGATCGGCGTCCCGGAGGGTGAAGGTCCGCCCGCTCCCGGTGCCCAGCAGCTTGGCGAACCGCAGGCCGGGGGTGCGGCGCAGCGGACGCCGGTCGGCGGCCATCCGCAGCAGGGCCGCGGGCACCGCGCGCCCGGGGACGCCCCACACGTGGAGGGTGGTCACGCGCCGGCTCGTCACGTGCCGATCCTCCCCGAGGGCGTGTGCCGCCGCGCGGCGCCGGGGTAGGGGGTGGACGCCGCCCGCAGCCCCCGGGCGAGGGGTGCACGGGAGGAGAGCGACGTGGCGCAGTCGGTACGCGAGGAGCTGGGCGAGACCGACGCCCCGGCCGAGGACCAGGTCGCCCGGGCCTTCGACCGGATCGTCGACGAGGGGGCGCAGCGGCTGCACCGCTCGTGGCGCGAGGTCCTGACCACCGGCCTGGCCGGGGGGCTGGAGGTCGCCACCGGTGTGGTGGCGATGCTGGCCGTCTACGCGGAGACCGGCAGCCACCTGCTGGCCGGCCTGGCGTTCGGCATCGGCTTCGTCGCGCTCATGCTGGCCAAGAGCGAGCTGTTCACCGAGGGGTTCCTCGTGCCGGTCACCGCGGTGGTCGCGGGCCGGGCCGGCGTGGCACAGCTCGGCAAGCTGTGGGCCGGCACGCTGGTCGCCAACCTGGTCGGCGGCTGGGTGGTCATGTGGCTGGTCGTGCACGCCCTGCCCGAACTCGGCGCCACCGCGGTCGAGTCCGGCCGGGCCTTCGTCGACGCGCCGCTGGACCTGCGGGCGGTCTGCCTGTCGCTGCTGGCCGGCGCGTTCATCACCCTGATGACCCGCATGCAGCACGGCGCCGACTCCGAGGCCGGCAAGCTCGCGGCCGCCGTCGCCGGGGCCTTCCTGCTCGCCGGCCTGGTGCTGTTCCACTCGATCCTGGACTCGCTCATCCTCTTCGGCGCCCTCCACGCCGGCGCGCCCTACGGCTACGGCGACTGGCTGGCCTGGTTCTGGTACACGACCCTGCTCAACGTGGCCGGCGGCCTGCTGGTGGTCACCCTCCTGCGGCTGGTGCGCAGCAAGGAGCTGATCGAGCGGGAACGAGCGGCTGCCCGGGCCTGAGGACACCGTCCCGCCGAGCCTCCCGCGTGCGCGGCCCCCCGCTCGCCATGCTGTCGCTCGTGATCCAGCTCGACGGCCTCACCAAGCAGTACCGCGACCGGGTCGCCGTCGACGGACTCACGGTGCGCATCCACCCCGGCCGGGTCACCGGTTTCCTCGGGCCCAACGGCTCGGGCAAGACGACGACGATGCGCTGCGTGCTCGGGCTGACCCGGCCCACCGCCGGGACGGCGACCGTGCTCGGCGTGCCCTACCGGCAGCTGGACCACCCGATGCGGCGGGTCGGTGCGCTCGTCGACCCCCGGGCCCGCCACCCCGGGCGCACCGCCTACCAGCACCTCGCGGTGCTCGCGCAGAGCAACGCGCTGCCGATGCGGCGGGTCGACGAGGTGGTCGGGCTCGTGGGGCTCGACAGCGTCGCGCACGAACGGGTGCGGGGCTTCTCCCTCGGCATGGGCCAGCGGCTGGGCATCGCCGCGGCGCTGCTCGGCGATCCCGAGGTGCTCCTGCTCGACGAGCCGGTCAACGGCCTGGACCCGGAGGGCATCCGCTGGGTGCGCGAGCTGTTGCGCAGCCTGGCCGACGAGGGCCGCACGGTGCTGGTGTCCAGCCACCTGATGAGCGAGATGGAGGACACCGCCGACCACCTCGTCGTCCTCGGCCGCGGGCGGCTGCTGGCCGACGTCTCGATGGCCGACCTGCTCGGCGCGCACGCCGCCGTCCGGGTGCGCAGCCCGGAGGCGCCGCTGCTGTCGACGGCGCTGCGCGACGCCGGCGCGCACGTGACGCTGGAGCTCGACGGCGCGCTGCGGGTGGAGGGCCTCGACGCCGCCCGGGTGGGGGACGTCGCCTTCGCCGCGCGGGTCCGGGTGCACGAGCTCACCCGGGTCGTGGCCTCCCTGGAGGCGGCCTACCTCGAGCTGACCGGTGGGGACGTCGAGTACCGGGCCGGTGTGGCGTGAGGGCGACCGTGCCGGTGCGGGCGGTCCTGCGCAGCGAGTGGACCAAGCTGCGTTCGGTGCGCTCCACGTGGTGGTGCACGGTCGTGTACCTCGTCGTCGTGGCCGCGTTCGGCTGGCTGGCCGCGGCCAGCACCCCCACGTCGGTGCGCCCGGAGCTCGCGGTCGGCGTGGCGATGACCGGCTTCGGCTTCGGTCAGCTGGTGCTGGTCGTCCTCGGCGTCCTGTCGGTGTCGGCCGAGTTCGCGACCGGGGCCGCCCTGGTGTCGCTCACCGTGGTGCCGCGCCGGACGCGGCTGCTGGTCGCCAAGACCGTCGTCGTCGCCGCGTGGGCGGCCCTGCTCACCGCGGTGCTGGCCTTCGTCTGCTGGCTGGCGGCGCGCACGCTCACCGCCGTCCCGGGCGGCGTCCCGCTGGGGGACCCGGACGTGCTGCGCCCGCTGGCGCTGCAGGTCGCCTCCGCCGTGCTGGTCACGGTGCTCGCGGTCGGCCTGGGAGCGGTGCTGCGCGCCACGGCGGGCGGGGTCGGGCTGGGGGTGGCGCTGGTCTTCGTGCTGCCGCCGGTGCTGGCCCTCTCCGGGGGTGTGCTCGCGTCCCGGGTGTCGCAGAGCCTGCCGGCGTTGCGGGTGGGGGAGGACGCGTTCCTCGCCGTCCCCACGGCCTGGCCGGTGGGCCTGGTGGTCTGCGGTGCGTGGGCGCTGGGGGCCTGGGCGATCGGCGCGGTGCTGCTGGAGCGCCGCGACGTCTAGACGAGTAAGTCCTATCGGCGGGTAGCGCCGCAGGGCCGAAGGACGGTGTAGGCGCGGGCGGAGGGTGTTCAGGCTCGGGTTGTGAGGACCGACCTAAACACCCTCCTGACCGCACTGTATGTCTGGATCGACGACCATCGGGGCGGTCGC